>NZ_JARWNW010000192.1 GCF_029868325.1 Nocardia carnea | reverse complement strand
GGCTACTGCAATATCACCAAATGCTGCACGGAGGTGTGCCCGGAGCACATCAAGATCACCGACAATGCGTTGATTCCGATGAAGGAACGGGTCGCCGATCGTAAGTACGACCCGATCGTGTACGTCTCGAGCATGACGGCCCTGTGGCATCCGCGGTGCCCGCTGGTGCACGCCGACCTGCCACCGGCGGGCGGTAACGACGGCTACGTTCTCGGCGAGGCCGCCACCGAGGCGGGTCTGCCGCCGGGCGTGCTGAACATCGTGGTGGCGGGGCGGCGGGGTGTCTTCTATTGCTTATCGATTCCCGGTTCCACCCCCGTGCGGGTCATCGGCTGTATTGCGACTCCTCCCTATGACCACGGCGGACGAGGCACCACATGGATGGTGCCGCACAGGACTGTCCGGAAGCGAAGCCCGTGGGTCAGACAGCGAACAGTTGTTCGAGATCGGCGAAGGCCTTGAACTCGAGCGCATTCCCGGCGGGATCGAAGAAGAACATCGTCCACTGCTCGCCCGGTTCGCCTTCGAACCGGACGTAGGGCTCGATGACGAATTCCGTGCCGATCGAGGTCAGTTTGTCCGCGAGAGCTTTGAATTCCTCCACGGGGAGTACCAGCCCGAAATGCGGGACCGGTACATCGTGTCCGTCCACCGGGTTCGTCCCGGCCACCCCGTCGCGGGCGGTCTCCGGCTTCCCGTCACCTACCTGATGGGTGACGACCTGGTGGCCGCGGAAGTTCCAATCGATCCACCTGGTGTCGGATCGACCTTCGGCGAATCCGAGGACGCCGCCGTAGAACTTGCGGGCAGCCTCGATATCGTCGACGGGAATGGCCAGGTGGAACGGGACGAGGTCGGTCTGAGCGGTCATGGAGATACCTTTCTCGGCGTATAGATGCTCTGTTCGGGGCGGGTATTCGAGTCGTGTCCGGGTCAGGCGCCCCCTCTGGGTAGGGCGGAGAATCGCACCGGGGTGCCCGGCCGGGCCTGGGCGAGCCGGTCGACGGCGCGTTCGGTGACCACACCGATCACCGGGTAACCCCCGGTGACCGGATGATCGGCCAGGAACACGATGGGCTCACCCCCGGGCGGCACCTGAACAGCTCCCAGTGCCATTCCTTCGCTCGGGAGATCCACCGACCCGATGGTCAGCGGGCTGCCGGCGAGGCGGACCCCGACACGGTCGCAGGAGTTGCTGACCGACCACCGCCGCGTGGTGAAGGCCGCGCGGTCCTCGGGCGAGAAGAGCCGATCGCGGGGCCCCCAGTGGAAGTCCAGGACCAGCGGCCCTGGATCCGCCCGGGGGGTGACCAACTCCAGCGGCACCTCCGGCGGTGCTCCGTACGGCTCGCCCAGCGCCAGACGATCCCCGGATCGCAGTGGCCGAGTGCCCAGTCCGGACAGGCAGTCGGCGGAGGCAGACCCGAAGACGAGGTCTGCCTCGAAACCGCCTTGAACAGCCAAGTAGGTACGCAATCCCCAGGTCGAAAGCCCCAGGCGGAGTCGTTGCCCGGCCCGCAGCAGGGCCCGGGGTTCGGCCAGCGGCCGGTCGTCGATCCGCACGTCCGCCGGCGCTCCGGCCACCGCGACCATCCGGTCGGCGGACAACACCACGGTCAGCCCACCGAAGGTCGACTCGATCACCGGCACCCCGCCGGGATTTCCGACCAGGCGATTCGCCAGCGTCAGACTCGACCGGTCCGCGCCACCCGATGTCGTGATGCCGAGGTGTGCGAAACCGGGCCGGCCGAGATCCTGCAGAGTGGCTGCCGGGCCGGGGTCGAGGATCGTCACCACTGCGGAACAGTCCGCGGGAGGTGAGCCGGCGTGGTCGTCCAGGACGGCGGTCATCGCGTCACCGGCCGGAAAATCACCCGGTCGCCCACCGACAACCGGCTCGGCTGATCGGACTTCGGATCCCACAGGATCTCCGATGTCGACCCGATCAGGTGCCAGCCGCCCGGCGTTCCGCCCGGATAGACGACGGTCTGTGTTCCGGCGATCGCGACCAGTCCACGATCGACTCGGGGACGCGGCGAACTGCGGCGCGGGAGTTTCAAGGATTCGGGCAATCCATCGATATAGGCGAACCCCGGTGCGAATCCGAAGAATCCGACGCGATGTTCCGCATCCACATGCGCCGCGACGACCTCGTCAACGGTGCGGTCGAGGCTTCGTGCGACACCGGGCAGGTCCGCACCGTCGTAGCGCACGGGGACGATCACCGGATCGCGGTCGGACACCACCCCGGGTTCGGTACCGGCGGAGTCGAGCAGATATCGGATCCGGGTCGCCAGGCGGTCCATATCTGCGGAATCATTCGCGCAGAAAAGGATCGACCGTGAGGCCGGGATGATGTCCTGTACCAGGTACGACCAGTCCTGAACGCGCGCGGACCGCACCACGGGGGCGACCCGCTCCGGCTCCAGATCCACCATCCAGCCCCGGTCACCGGCACGCAGCAAGGCCGGGCCGGTCATCGCGCCGGTCCGATCGGGGCCGGCGAGGAACCATTGCGTTCGAGTACCTTCCGGGTTTCGCGGGCGATCTCCACGGCGCCGGGAGTATCGCTGTGCACACAGAGCGCCACCGCCGGGGCCTGCTCGGGTAGCACCGTGGTCCGGACGCCGCCGACCGAGACCACGCTTGCGGTGCTGACGATCTCCCAGGCTCGCGCCGCGGCCACGCCCGGATCGGTGAGCAGGGCATCGGGATGACTGCGCCCGACGAGCAGTCCCTCGTCGGTGTACCCGCGATCGACGAATACCTCTGCGTGTGGCTGCAAACCGGCGGATAGCGCGAGTTCCCACACCTGGGTTCGGTATTGGCACAGCACCGGTAATGCCGGGTCGACCAGTCCGACCGCCTCGACGATCGCCCACGCGTGTCCCTCGTGGCGGGCAGCGGCGTTGTAAAGGGCACCGTGCGCTTTGACGTAGGTGACCTCCGTACCGGAGATCCGCGCGAACGCCTGGAGAGCCCCGATCTGGTACACGAGCTCGTTGACGAGGGTGGGTGGCGGCACCTCGATGAACCTGCGGCCGAAGCCCGCCAGGTCGCGATAGGACACCTGAGCACCGATGGAGACGCCCAGCTCGGCGGCGGTATCGCAAGTGCGGCGCAGGATATCCGGATCGCCCGCGTGGAACCCGCAGGCGACATTCGCGGCCGTGACCTCCGCCAACAAGGCCGATTCGTCCACGATGCCCCAGACACCGAAGCCCTCACCGACATCGGTGTTGATCGACAGCACGGTCATCAGGCGCGCTCCGCCCAGTAGGAACGCATCTCGTCGCGCGAGTTCTCCCAGGCCCGGTGCAGGCCGGTCTGGCCGCCCTCGATATGGGCGAGGATCTGCGTGGCCAAGGTCTCGGCGTCACCGTCCACGAGTGCCTGCACCATGGCCTTGTGCTCGTGCTGCACCCGGTCGTACGCGCAGGTCCGGTGCACATAGAACCGGGAATACGGCTCGAGCCGGTGATACATCTGGGCGATGGTCTCGTACCGCAACGGCAGCCTCGACAGTCGATACATATCCAGGTGGAACGCCAGGTTGGTGCGGGACCAGGAGTCGGCCCCGGTCTCGGCCACCCTGTCCATCTGCTCGGCCATCGCCGCGAAACGGGAAATATCCCGGCGCGATACCCGTTCGGTCACGTGCTCCGCGAAGCTGGGTTCGATCAGCCGGCGCAGATCGTAGATCTCGTCGATCTCCTCGATATCGAGTGCGGTGACGAAGGTGCCGCGGCCGGGGAGCGACCGGAGCAGCCCTTCCCCGACCAGGGTGCGCATGGCCTCGCGCAGCGGGATACGAGACACCCCGAAGCGGTCGGCCAGTTCTTCCTGCACCAGGCGGTGACCTGGAGGGTAGATGCCCTCGACGATCGACATCCGCAGGCGGGACGTCAGATCCTCGCCCTCGGCTTCGAAGTCATGTGACGTAGGCGACATATCCACTGTATACACTGAATGCAGTCGCAGAATCCAGCCCACCCGGCGAATCCACGAGATCGTTTACACGAACGACCCCGGGCGTAACACCTCGTCGCGCTCCGATGCCGGCCGGCAGGCGCCGGGCCGGTCTCTTGCCTTGGGTGGTCGATCTCCGCTCAGTCGCCGTGATGGCACCGGGCCCGATCGTCACCACGGGCCACGTGCTGAGGCCGAAGGTCGCGGTGGAATCTTCGCGGGCGGCGACGCCGAGCGGTAACGGAAGCCGCCCGACCAGCACGCAGTGAAACAGCATGGGGATGAATGCGGTCGCGATCCACTCGCGGACAAAGAATTCCACAGGCAAGTCCGGCCGGTGAATTTCGAAGCGCCTCGGATTTTCGCTCGAACTTATGTAAGGCTTCGTAAAGTTTTTCAGGGTTTCGAGTAGGGGTCCACGTCCCGCAGCCGTTGCCGGTGGATTTGTTGCAGTTCACCCGCCCGGATGAGAAAGTCGGCAATTATGTCGAGTTCGGCGGAACTGTACGTGCTCAGCAACATCTTGTAGCTTTCCACGATCATGGGTACGACGAGTTCTTGTATGCGATGGGCCGCGAGTTCGGTGGCCATCACAATCACCCGACGACGATCGGTCGGGTGCAGTGATCGGGCGATGTAGCCTTGCTTCTCGAGCCGGTTGAGCATGATTGTGACGCCGGCTGCGGTGAGGCCGAGCCGTTCGGCCAGTATTCCCGGCGTCGTGGCCTTCTTGTCCTCGAGCAGGACGATCTCCAGTGCGCGCCGATCGGTTTCGTTCACGCCCAATACTCTGATCAATTCGCGGATCAGATCCTCGACGGTTCCGTGATAGAACTCCAGGGCCCTTTTGAGCTCGACCGAGATCCGGGCGGGCTCGGTGGTTCTCAGGCACATAGGACTTCCCCTTGATCACTCGAAACATTGGACGGCTCAGCGGGATTCGCCGATCAGGACGCGCCGGCACCCCAGCGTCCTGTTCTGTCCGGGGAGTCAGGGGGATCGGTGGATTCGATGAATGCCGCAAGGGGTGGTAGCGCAGTGGAGATCGGAGGGAGCCGGTCGATCACGCGTGAATGCCGATATTTTCGCTGCGTGCGGTAGAGATTGCCGCCGAGTGTTCGAACCGGACATGTGGGCTCCTGTCAATCGATTGGCCGGCAGCTCGAACCGGGCTGACGACCATCACGAAATCGGGCACTGCTCCGGCCGTCGAAGCGACCGTGGCTGTGTGGGATATGCACTGTACGACACAGCAGCCGATGCCGTGCCGTGCTTTTCGTTTTTCGGCCGAAGTGGCTGGTAATACACCGAATTCGAAAGGATGACCGCCGGCCGGAACGGATCCGCACCCGCTCCGGCCGGGAGACCCGGACTGGGCTGCTGGGGCAGCCCGGTCCGGGCATGTTCACCACCGGCCACCGGCGCGGGCGCAGGTCATTACGCCGTGGTGCCCGTCCGCAGGCTCAGCTGACAGTTGTGGTGGTGAGGGTGGGGGACGGGTCCGGGAAGCACGAGGTCGCGACATTGCCGACCAAGGCGACGTTGGTCGTCATGGTCATGCCCGGATCGGAGTAGCTGGTTCCCGCGTACTTGCTGGTAATCGGTGTTCCGGCGGCGCCCGCGGTGACGTTGATGGTCACCGCCGGCGGGGTGAAGCTGGTACCGCCGTCGATCGGACCCGGTACGGTCAGAACGACATTCCCACCCGATGTGGAGACGGTGCCGTCCACGGTACCCCCGGAGACGTCAGCCGAGACCAGTGTCGAATTCGCCGGGGTCGGAATGGTCATCTTCAGGTTGCTGATGTTGTTCACGGTGAAGCCGGACGCCGAACTGGGAACCGACGAGACACCCGGTGTGATGGTGATTGCCACCTCGGAACCCGATGCCGCCGAGCTCGGCGCGGTGCCGGTGACCGATGTGGTCATGGTCGAAGTCTGGCCGATACCGAGGATCGTGCCCTGGCAGCTCCAGTTCACGCTGACGGGGGCGGCGTTCGCCGGTGCGGTCGAACAAAAGACGGTAGCGATGGCCACCGGGGCAAGAATGCTTGCGCGAAGCAGGGACGAGGTAGATCTCATGGCTATCTCCAGGAAATGTCGAGCAACGGTTCGACCGGATGTCGGACCCTCTGAAATGGGTGTTTAAAATATAGCCTGTTCGAATCTCTTCGTGGACGAAACCATGAAATTCGGCAGGCCCGAAATTTCATTATCTGCGATTAAATATTCGACTTCGATAGTTAAGTTCGGCAAGATTTCCTGCTCGAACAGGCAATGTCTTTGCTGCATATCGGCGGATCCGTCACGGTATCTATATGCCTGCAATTTTCTGGAATATGAGCCCGACCTGAGATTATATCCGCTTGCGCCGATCGTCAGCTTTCATATAGTTACCGTTCACGGAATTCTCACCCGCCTGGCTGTCCAGAAGTATGCTTCGCCGCGGGCAAGATGCCGACCATGGCTCAGAACTCGGCGATCGCGTCGCCGAACCCGGCGGCGCGGCTGCCCGGCAGGGGTTATGCGGCAGCCATGAGTCGGGTGCCGAGCAGATCGCGGCCCGATTCGATCAGCTGCGCCACCTCGGCAGCATCGTAGTAGACGGCGTAGGGGTGACCCGCGGCCGCAAGCTCGGCGAGCAACAGCAGATCGAGCAGAGTCCGGGACAATCGATGGCAGGCCCGTTTCGCCGAGGTTTCGGCCGCAGCGGTGGCCATCTTTCCCGGCGCGTCCGTCACCTTTTCCCGGATGAAGTCCGGGTTGTCCGCCAGACCCGGATCGCCGACGAGCCGGTCGGCCGCGGGCTGCGCCGCGGCGTCACCACGATCACGCAGCAGGCGGGCCTCCAGCGCGTTGGCTGCCGCGACCGGGCACCAGACGTTGTAGTCGATCGTGCCGTCCCGTGTCCGTGGTGGCTCGGTGATCACAGTGGTCACCGAGCGCAGGACGGCGAGAGCCTCCTCGGAACGGTCCACTGCCCACAGATAGGCGGATAGGTCGACGATCTCGTACAACTCGGTCATACGGGTCAGCGACCAACGTTCGACCAGCGACGACTTGAACTTCAGGAGGTAGCGGTTCTCCTCGCCATCCGGTCGCGCGGCGATCGGCGGTAGTACTTTCGCGGCGGTCCGGGACATCGAGGCATCGTATCGATCTGCGGCATCCTGTTGCGATTCTGTTGACAAATATGATCGCAGGCCCTCCTGTGGCGGGCGGTATCACCGCCCGAATGGTGCTGACGCATACGACCGGGCTCCCGAACCGATTATTCGAAGTTCTTGCGCGGTGCCCTACTCGCCGGCGAAGGCCTCGACCGGCCACCCGCGATGCGATGTTCACCGCGTCCGGAAGCGCGGATCACGGCGGTAGCGACCGTATAGCGATCGGTGAGGTAGCCCGATATCACGCCGCGCGGGCGCTAGGCTGCGAACAGGGCTTCACACGCCAGCCATGCATCTTCTCCCGGGAGGAACCGGTATGCCGGACGTCGCCACCGATATCGATCTCGCAGTGCGGCGATTCGTCAGCCTGCTGCAGATTCCCACGGTGAGCACACCGGACGGCAGCGACACCGATTGGGCCCGGTTCGCCGCCTTTCGCGATGCCCTGGACAATCTGTATCCCCTGGTAGCCGCGAAATTGCAGAAGCAGATCTTCGCCGGCCACACCCTGCTCTACCACTGGGCGACCGGATCCGCCGACGATCCGATTGTGCTCATGGCTCATCAAGATGTCGTTTCGCCCGGGGATCCCGACGGCTGGGCCCATCCGCCGTTCTCGGGCGCCGTCGCCGACGGGGAGATCTGGGGCCGGGGCGCCATCGATGACAAAGGCCCACTGGTGTGCATTTTCGAGGCGGTCGAAAATCTGCTGGCACAGGGTTTCACACCCGACCGTGATGTTTATCTGTTGTTCGGTCACAACGAGGAAGTCGCGGGTGACGGGGTTCCGGCTGTTGTCGACTATTTCCGGCAGGAAAAGATCGTGCCCGGCCTGGTCGTCGACGAGGGCGGCGGGGTGGCCGGCGATATCTTCCCGATCCGGGAGAAGGTCGCCGTGATCGGCACGGCCGAAAAGGGCATACTCGACCTGCAGTTGACCGCCGTCGACCCGGGCGGCCACGCCTCGATGCCGGGGAAGCATCCGGCCACCACTCGTCTCGCGCGTGCCCTGGCGAAGGTCGGCGACGGCGGTTTTCCGGCCACTGTCACCCCGCCCATCATGGATATGCTCACAACCATCGGCGCCCAGGCGGGTGGTCCACTCGGTGCGGTTCTTTCCCGCGCAGACAGTTTGCAATGGCTGATCACAACCCTTATGCGCCGTTCCGGGCCACTGTTGAACGCGATGGTCCGCACGACCGCGGTGCCCACCGTGCTCGAAGGTAGTAAGGGCAACAACGTCATGGCCGAATCCGCGCGTGCGGTCATCAATATCCGCATTCTCACCGGCGAAACGGTCGCCGGAACCGTCGAGCGCATCCGCAGGGCCATCGATGATCCCGAGGTCCGGCTCGAAATCCTCACTTCCTCCGAGCCGACCCCCGTATCGCCCGCGGCGGGCCCCGCGTTCGCCCGAGTCGAAAAGGCCGTCGCCGAAACCTTTCCCGGATCGATCACCTCGCCTTATCTCGTCGTCGGCGCCAGCGATGCCCGCCACCTCGCGCAGATCAGTGACCACGTCTACCGCTTCTACCCGTTCGAGATGAACGCCGAGGCGCGCGGTCTGCTGCATTCCACCGACGAGCGGCTCGGTATCGACGATCTCGAACGCGGAATCCGCTTCTACACTTCTGTATTACGCGGATAGCGTCGACCCGGACGGCGCCGATCCAGCGTTGTCGCCTATGCGACATTCGACGAGGTCTGCCGGTGTGTGCGCCACTATTCCTGCGTCGACCTGAATATCGGCGGCGACGGCGCCGCAACGACACCGACCACCACCACGACCCCCGCACCGGCCACACAGGGTCGCGGCGCCGGGAGTATGGGAGTGGTAGCGCGGTGCGATACCACCCTCACCCGGGCGCCCGCCGTGCGTTCGGTGTGGTCAGCGGGCGCTCGCGCCGCGGGTGGGGTGCACTTCCAGGTTTCCCCGGTCCCAGCCGCCGGCGGCGGCTTCGTAGGTGGATTGGAGGAACTCCAACACGGTGGCTTCGGGTTCGTCGGCGGTGCGCACAGCCTCGTAGGGAAGCAGGAACTCGTGGATCGAGGCCTCGTAGTAGCCCGCCGGTGGCCGGATCGCGGTATCCGCGTAGCCGTCGGGTTCGGGGTAGGCATAAGCGTAGAAACTGCCCTCGGCCGAGCCGCCGGGCCAGAAGCCGGCACTGGCCAATTCGTGTGAGTAGCCCTCGACCATGACCCAGTCGGCGCAGTTCGGGGCCCCGCCGGGATGAGGTGGGGCGGGGCGCCCGGAAAAGCGGGTATAGGCCAGGTCCATCGCCCCCCAGAAAAAGTGCACCGGGCTGGCTTTGCCGACGAACTGCCCGCGGAACCGGTTCAGGACGCGGTCGGCCGCCACCAACTGGCGCCAGAAGGCGTGCGCGTGGTCCCGGTTGTAGGAGGCATGTGTGGTGTCCTCGGCGAACGGGATCGCGGTTTCGACTTCGACCGGTCTGGCCAGGATCGTGATGTCGATACCCAATGCATGCAGCGCCGCCATGACTTCGGCATAGAAGGCGGCCACCGACTTCGGTTCCAGATTGATCCGGTGCCGTGCGCCGGTACTGGAGCGGATGTGGAGCTGGTGGTCTATGAAATCGAACTCGATATCGAGGACGCCCCGATCGTAGGGAATGGCCGAGGTCGTCAAACCGTGCGCGGAAACGTACAGGGGGACATGCCACCAGTGATTGGCCCTCGGAGCCTGGGCCAGCCGTAGTTTGCCCACGATCTGTGTCCACATGTGCAGGGTGTCGCGGCTCTCGGTCCACTCGTCCACTCGTAAGGCCGGCCAGAGTTCGTTCCGGGATGTGCTGGGCATACTGCTCCCTTCGGCCGTGGTCCTCGGTCGGCGAAACTCGCCCGGAGAGAACCATGGGACGGTCGGTTCGATTCCGGACCACAGAACTCCGGCGTCTCAGGCTCCGGCGAGCAACTCCTTACCGCGGAGCACGCTGGTCAACCGGTCCGGGAACACGGCGAACACGTGGTCGAGCTGGCCGGGTGACATCATCCGGTCCAGCGTGGAGGTCACGCAACCTGCCGTGAACGCGACATCGCCGACGGAGATACCGGCCCGTTCCGCGAACTCTTCGACGAAGTCCGCGATACCGTGTCCTCCCGGTACCCGACTCGGTACCCAGCCCTCGTACCAGATGCCCCGCAGGAAATCAGGTAGCTGAGCGGTGAGATGTGCGGAATTGGCCACGCTTATCCGGTCGCGGACAGTGTGCATCCAGGCGCGCAGTGCGCGCAGGGCGAACGTGAGATCTTCGGTGCCCAGATCGTCGGCAACCGCATGCAGCCAGGTATGGGCGTTGTGGGTGCCGGCGGCGAGGGGATCATGGTGGTGCGTCATTGGTTTGCCTGCCTTCCAGGTGGCCGGTCCGATGCGCTGGTGTATGCCACAATTCTACGGCCGTAGCCGCACCCGTCACCATCGTTCGAACGCCGGGCAGGGCCGGTCAGAAGTCGAATCCTCCGGCGTCGAAACCACCCCAGTCGCCGCCTGTGTCGCCGCCCCAGCTGTCACCCCCGCCGGCGTCCGCGCCCTGGTCACCTGCAGAGAGTCCGTCCTGAAAACCTTCGCCGTAGCCGTTCTCGAAACCCTGGGCGCCGTAGCCGACGCCGGCCATCCCGGTGAACAACGACGTGAACAGCAGTGTCGAGCCGATCCCCCAGGCGCCGGCGATCATGGCGGGCCGCCACCACGGTTCGGAATACCAGCCGGCCGGTACCGGGCGGCCGGCCACGCGGCCGCCGGGGTAGTAGTTCGGTGTCGTGGACGAGGGGCGGGGTGAGGCAGCGATCCGGCGGTTCTCGAAGTCGATTTCCCGGTCTTCGCTCACTTCGCCCGCGCTCGCCCGGCCCTCCAGTTCGGGCACCGCGGGGCCGGGGTCCATATCCATGGCGATACGGGCGGCACGAATGTAGTACAGGCCTTCGACGGCGGTCTGTTTCGCCAGGTGCGCTTGGACAGCAGACTCGGCCTGGTCGAGCTGGCCGCCGGCGGCGTTATGGCGTTCCGCGGCGTCGGCGAGCGCCTGTTGTGCGGCGGTGTTGGTACCGGTCAGGTTGTAGATCTGCCCACCGAGGCGTTCGTTGGTGCGGCGGGCGTCGGCGAGGGCGTCGGTCAGCTCGATCGCGCGCTGTTCGCGCTGCCGGGACCGCCACACGAGGATCAACGCCACCGCGACGACCGCCACGGCAAGGAGAAACCACTCCATCGTTGCGCACTCCTTCGGTCGACGGAGCACAGTGCTGACCAGCCTACTCGCGCCCGCGCCCGCGCCCGCCGGCGGACTCCCGGAAGTCAGCGGGTGCCGAACGCCCTGGACGCGATCGCGTCGTGAGTCTCCAGCCAACTGTCCGGTGTTCACTCGGAGGTCGGAAATCGGTGGATTTCGGACAGCCCGGCAGGAAGGCTCGTCCCCTATGGATCGCACCTATCAGGACCTCGTGGAGGAGGCGGCGTCGGTATCGGTGGCGGGCTGGGATTTCTCCTGGCTCGACGGGCGGGCCACCGAAGCGCGGCCGTCGTGGGGTTACCAGCGGCTCATGAGTGCGCGGTTGAAATCCGCGACCGCGGCCTTGGACATCCAGACCGGTGGCGGTGAAGTCCTCGCCGGAGCCGAGACCTTCCCGCCGACCATGGTGGCCACCGAATCGTGGCCGCCGAATATCGCGAAGGCCACCGCGCTGTTGCATCCGCGGGGCGCGGTCGTCGTCGCCACCCCCGACGAGGCTCCGCTGCCGTTCGCCGACGCGGCGTTCGACCTGGTCACCTGCCGGCATCCGGCGACCATCCGGTGGGACGAGATCGCCCGGGTGCTGCAATCGGGCGGGACCTACCTCGCCCAGCACGTCGGGCCGGCGAGCGTATTCGAACTGGTCGAATATTTCCTCGGCCCGCAACCAGAAGCGCGGCGGGCCCGGGACCCGGCCGACGAGGCCGCCGCTGCGCGCGCGGCCGGGCTCGAGATCACCGACCAGCGCACCGAACGGTTGCGGATGGAATTCCACGATATCGGCGCCGTGGTGTATTTCCTGCGGAAGGTCGTCTGGATGGTTCCCGGGTTCACCGTCGAAACATACGATGACCGGCTGCGCCGGCTACACGACCGGATTCAGCAGCAGGGGCCCTTTGTCGCGTACTCCGCCCGGACCCTCGTCGAGGCCACCAAACCCTGATCACGCCGGCCGGTTCGGGAGTCATGGCACCCGTGGATCGTGTCGCCGGTGCGGCGGGCCCGGCCGAGTAGTGTCCTCTGCTGCGAATGGATGCCGAGTCGTGAGGAGCTGCGGGCAGGTATGGCAACGGAACGCGAAATCACCGAACCCGTCGACCTGTGCCGCCCGGACGGCCGGCTCGAGCCCGCCGCCGTCGGATGGACGCGGCGGCCCCTGCACCGCGGGAACCTGCGCGGGTGGGGTCGCCGGAAACGCTGGGAGTACTGGGGCATCGTCACCACGGAACATATCGTGGGGATCGTCGCTTCCACCCTCGATTACGCCGGAGTGCACGGCATCTATGTGCTGGACCGGGAAACGGGTGAAGAGACCACGCGGGACGCGGTGGTGCCGTTCGGGCGGGGAGCGGTGCTGGGGGAGCGCAGCGGAGAAGGGGTGAACTCGGTGCGTGGCGGGGGCATCGAGATCGAATTGGCGAACGACGCGGCGGGGACCGTGATCGAGGCCCGCGCGACCGGTGTGCGGATATCGGTCCGGGCGGAGCTGCCGCCGGGCCACGAATCCCTGGGGGTGGTCGTGCCGTGGAGTGCTCGGCGTTTCCAGTACACGGTCAAGGATGTGGGCCGGCCGGCTTCCGGGACTCTGACGCTGGGGTCACGGGAGTACGTATTCGACGACGCCTTCGCGGTGCTGGACCACGGCCGCGGGAAATGGCCGTATGCCATCAGCTGGAACTGGGCCGCCGGTTACAAGCCAGGGCTCGGGATCCAGTTCGGTGGTAAATGGACCGAAGGTACCGGCAGCACCGAGAACGCTCTCCTCGTGGACGGCCGGGTCCACAAGATCAGTGACGAATTGCGCTGGGACTACGACCGCGAGAATTGGTTGCGGCCCTGGCATATCACCGGTGAACGGGTCGAAGCCGAATTCCGGCCGTTCCATACGCGCACGGCCAAAACCGATCTGCTGGTGCTGGCCAACGACGTCCACCAGTGTTTCGGGACTTTCCACGGCCGCGCCCGCACCGACGAGGGCCGCTGGCTGGACCTCGACGGTGCGGTCGGCTGGGCGGAGGAGACACGTAACCGCTGGTGAGCGCGGCCTCGGGTCATGCGGCCGGCGCATGGTACCGGGCCGGCCAGCGGGGATGTTCGGCGTCGATGACGTACACGTGCGTGTGCTGGTAGAGGCGATCGTTCAGGCGGACGGCGTCGGTCAAGCGGGCGGGATCGATGGTTCCGATCTCGTGGAGGTGGGTCAGTTCGGCGGGATCGTGGCGCGGCCACAGGCGGACCGCGACGGCGGCCGCGCCGGTGGCGAGGACGGCGAGAACAACCCAGGTCGTGGTGAGCCCGGCGGTGGTGGTGAGCCAACCGGTGAGCGGGTAGGTGGCCAGCCAGGCGACGTGGGACAGCGAGAACTGGGCGGCGAAGAGGGCCGGGCGATCCGCGGGATGCGACGAGCGTCGCAGCACCTGCCCGGTCGGGGTGAGGACGGCCGCGGTGCCCGCTCCGATGATCGCCCAGACGACCGGCGCGGCCATCCGGTGCCACTCCCCGGTCTCGGTCGCGGCGAGCGCGACGGCGGCCGCGAGTCCGGTGACCAGGACGGCGGCGCCGGTGAGCATGACCGGACGGGCACCGGCACGGTCGAGGATCCGGGGTAGTACGAGCGCGACGACCATGGTGCCGAAACCGTTGGCCGCCAGAAGTTTGGCCACATCGGCCTGATCGCCACCCAGGGTGTCACGGGCGTAGTTGACGGTGTTGACCATGACGATCGACCCTGCGGCCGCGATGACAAGGTTGAGCGCGAGCAATCCGCGCAGCCGAGGTGTGGCCAGGAAGATCCGCATGCCTACCGCGATGCGTTCGCGGAAAGACCCATCCGCCGCGCCGCCGGCATCCGGGATGCGGGTACTCACCACGAGTACGGCAGAGACGACGAAACCGATCGCGGTGCCCACGAACAGCCAGTGGAAACTGATGAGGGCCAGCGCGGCAGCCGCCAGCATCGGACTGAGCAGGGTTTCCATGGTCGCGGCCAGTTGCGCGGCCGACAGTGCCCTCGTGTAGTCGCGTTCGTTCGGGAGGATATCGGGGATAACGGCCTGATAGGTGGGGGTGAAGGCGGCCGAGGCGGTTTGCAGGACCGCGATCAGCACGTAGATCTGCCAGATCTGGTCGACGAACGGCAGCACCGACACCACGCCCGCTCGAATGATGTTGAGACCCACCAGGAATGTCCGGCGCGGAATGCGATCCGCGTAGGCGCCGACGACAGGTGCCACCGTGACGTAGACGACCATCTTGATGGTGAGCGCGAGACCGAGGACGGCCGCCGCATCGGCGCCGGCGAGCTCATAGGCGAGCAATCCCAGGGCCACGGTGGTCAATCCGGTGCCGAACAGTGCCGAGATCTGGGCGATGAAGAGTCGTAGGTAATCGCGGTGGGCGAACAGTGAGGTGATCATCGGATCCTCCGGGAGGCTCGCGCCGCTCACCACGATACCTCTGTGTACGAGGCCGGCGGTTCGGGCGGACCCTCCGTGGAGGGCCCGCCCGGTGTGGTGTCGTCGCGGCGGGTGTTATTCGGTGACGGTGTATCCGGCCCGTCCGATCGCGCTCGCGATCAGGTCGGGGTCGATAGGGGTGGTGCTCTCGGTGCTGACTGTCCCGGTGCCGAGGTCGACGGCGACGGCGGTGACGCCGGAGACTCGCTCGACCTCTTTGCGCACCGAGGTGGCGCAGCATCCGCAGGTCATTCCGGAGACGGTGACGACGGTGGTGTTCATGATTTCTCCTGTTCCGATTCTTCGGTGGTGCCGAGACCGTCAGCGGGTGGCATCGGTGGCCTTCGGTGACGACATGGTGGCGGCGGCCAGTCCCGCGCCCACGAGTGCGATGGCGCCCGCGCCGAGGAACGCGGCCGAGTAGCCGTCGGTGAGTTGCGGCAGATCGGTGAGCTGGTCGGCGCCGAACGCGGCGGCCAGTGCGGTCATCGCCGCCAGGCCGATCGCCGAGCCGATCTGGTAGCTGACATTGACGATGCCGGAGGCGAGTCCGCCTTCTTCGGGCCGCGCCGCGCCGATGGCGGTACCCAGCGAGGGGATGAACGCCAGCGACATCCCACCGGCTGCGACCAGTGAGGCGGGCAGGACGTCGATCCAGAAGCTGCCGGTCGGCCGGATCAGGGACATGAGGCCCAGGCCGAGTCCGAGGACGGCCAGACCGGCCACGATCATCGGTTTGGCGCCGAACCGCTGCATCGCCCGGGGAGCGAGCACGATCATGCCGAGCATGATCAGGGTGGTCATCGGGAGCAGTGCCGCGCCGGACGGGAAGGCGCTGTAACCGAGGACCTGCTGCAGGTACAGGTTCAGGAAGAACCACATGGGCACCCATGCCGCGCCCAGGAGCAGCTGTGCGAGGTTGGCCGCGGCCAGATCCGGGGCACGGAAGATGCGCAGGGGCATCAGCGGTTCGCGGCGGCGGGCCTGCAACAGTACGAACCCGGCGAGTAGCGCGGCGGCCGCGCCGAGTACGGCCCAGGTCTGCACCGAGGCCCAGCCGACCTCGGGTGCGCGGACGATGCCGTAAACGGCGGTGGCAAGCCCGGCGGTGGCGGTGGCCGCGCCGAGCAGATCCACCGATCCCGGACGTGCCGGTGCGATGGGCATCAGAACCGGAACCGCGATCAAGGCCAGGATCGCGATCGGGACATTGATGTAGAAGACCCAGGGCCAGCTCAGGTATTCGGTGAGCACACCCCCGAGAAACACCCCGGCGGTACCCCCGGCCGGCGCCGCGGCACCGTAGACGGCCAGCGCCTTCGTCAATTCCTGTGGGGAGGACCCGAACAGCGTCATCAGCAGGGTGAGAGCGGCCGGCGCGATCAGTGCCGCACCGGCGCCTTGAACCGCCCGCCCGGCCAATTCGGTACCTACGGTGCCGGCCGCACCCGCGACGACCGATCCGGCGAGCAGGATCACCCATCCGGCGGCGAATATCCGGCGGGCGCCCAGGAGATCGGACAGCCGCCCGCCGAGCAGTAGTAGTCCACCGAATGCGATGACGTAGGCGTTGAACACCCAGGTCAGGTCTTCCGGGGAGAAGCCGAGGTCGGATTGCATGCGCGGAAGAGCGATGCCGATGATCGAGGTGTCCATGATGACCATGAACTGGGCGGCGGCGATCACCGCCAGTGCCCACCACTTCCGGGTCGTGGGACGTGTCTGCGTTGTCATGACGGTTCCTTACTCTACCCGGGTAGGGTATTGAGAGAGAGCGGTCGGCCGTAACTCCGGGCGATCACCGAGGGGGTCGGTCAGTGAGTGGCCGGTGATGCGTTCAGGGTGAACGCCGCGGTCCGCACGATCCCGCGGTGGCGGAAATCGAGGAAAAGCCGGTACGTACCCGGCCCGGGCGCCACGGTGTGGAAGTCGATTCCGGGCCCGGCCGGGGTGATCCCGTCCCCGGGTTCGCCGCTGGGATGGACGTGGACGTAGGCGAGGTCGCCGGCGCGCAGAACGACGAGGTGCCCGTATGCGCCGAGGTAGGGGTCGAGGTCGGTGACCGGTGCGCCGTCCTTGTGGATGGTGAAGTTCACAGTGCGGCCTGCGCCGGGAATCAGGTCGCCCTCGACGGTGACCTGGTAGTCGTCGACCGTGATCGTGCGCTCTGTGGTGGGGGTGTGGCGGGGGTCGTAGTTCCCCGCGACGGCGAGATCGGCGCCGAGGGTGAGAGTGCGCCCGAGTGCCCGGGGCGCTATATCGGTGAACACGCGGTACGCGCCGGGTTCGGTCAGGTCGAGGCGAATCGACCAGATGCCCTGCTCGTCACGTACCGGGTGTACGTGCTGAAAGCCGTTCAGTTCGCGGCGCGCCACGATCAGGTGTAGTTCGCGCTCGTGGATGGGGGCGAAATCGGTGACCACCGCGCCGTCCGGGCCGAGGATCCGGAACCGGAAGTCGATCTCACCGGCGTCGGCGATCGGGGTCTCGAGCGCCAGGGTGTAACCCGCTTCGGTGATCTGCAAACCGCCCGGGGTCGTACCGGTGTGCCCGCCGTGGGGGTCCGGGGCGTGGTGTGTGTGCCCGCCGGGGGTGTGCGGCGTGTGGTGGGCGGGGGTTTCCGGGGCCTGGTGTGTGTGGGCGCCATGGGCTTCTGGAGCGTGGTGGGCGTGCCCGCCGGGAGTGCTCGGGGTGTGGTGTTCGTGCGCGGTGTGCTGGGTATGGGCGGTGGCGTTCATGGCGGGCCTCCTGGGTCCTTCTCGGTTCGACATGGGGAACATTAATACCCCTAGGGGGTATGCGCAAGTGTTGATTTCTCTGGTTCGATACGAGCGTCGCGCAGCTGTCTTCGAAGTGATCGGCGCGGCGCCAGGCGGCCGGGTAGCTGCTGGGCCGGTCCGGCGCAATGGCCGCCGATGTGGTTCCGTTGCGGGTCCCGCGGCCGGGCGTAGCGCTGGTGTCGTGCGAGGTGCCGGATCGGTCGAGCCTGGGCGTCCCTCTTGATGTGGTCGCGACATGGGTGGCCGTTGTGGTGCCCCGGCTCCAGGGTGGGGCGATCTCGCGGCTACCCCCGGAGCGGGCGACCGGCCGGCTCTCGGCTGGTGGCCGGCCAGACCTCGGCTGGGCGGCCGCCCCGGATCGGAGCGTGTGTGGCCTGGGCCGGCTCCGAACGTTATGATCAACTCCGTGATGACTCGTTCCGAGCAAAGATTGGGGGTCCCCTTCGTGTCAGGTGAGTGCTGATGCGCACTCCGAACACGAATGGGAACGATTCCCGCCTTTCCTTCTGGCTGCGCGTACGTGAGTTCGCTGTGCCGCCTTCCATGATCGAAACCGCGACTGCCCGCCGGACGGCCGGCGATTGGGCAGGGGCATGTGCCGCAGCGGGTTTCGATGTCGATATCGATTTACGGACGCTTTCGCGAAGACGCGGCCGTGAGGTCGCAGACCGGGTGCGTGCGGATCTGCGCCATCTGGCTCCCGATCTGTTGCGCTGGCACCTGCCCCGGGTTGCTCCGGACGGTTTGCTCCGGCCGGGCACCACCGTCGCGCTGGCCCGATACGATCCGCCGGATTTTCGAAGCCCTTGTGGTGATACCGGTTCGGTCCATCTCGTCGCCCGGACCGCCCCGGCTTGGGCGGAGGCCGGTCAACGGATCGGTCTCGCACTGTGGGAGGGGTCCCGTGCCGGTCCCTATCCGCATCCGCGGCCCGACCGGCGTTTCCGGCTCGACCTCCACCGTCACCTGTGGGACGCACGAAGGTCGGGCGAGCTTCGAATACGTTCGGAGAACGCGGATTTCGCAGGCAGTGGACGCGTCGATCCCGAGCTGGCGGATACCGTGCCCGAAGGCTGTGCCGTGGACAGATGGGCGGCCGAGGCGGCAATACTGTTGCGCGCCGAAGGCCGGCCGGACGGACCGCTGCGGGTGCGCGCCGGTTGGCGGCGCCCACTGGTCGTCGAGCTTTCCGCGGAACCCGGCCCGCCCGCGTTGCGGATCGCGGAGTCCTACCCGCGTGGCGCGGTGTCCGCGCTGCCGGTGCTGCCCGATGCGGCGACATGGACGCTGCCCGATCTGGAACTGCTCCGGGCCGGCGCGATAACAGCGGACCGGCTGCATCCGCTGGTTGCCGCCGCACTGGTACCCCAGTGGACCCCGGCCGCACCACAGCGGTCCGCCGACCCGGCCGACCGGCCGTACTTGGTGGAGTGTCGCGGCGAGCAGCATCGCATCGGGTTGCTCGACGGTGTGCTGGCGGCGCTCGATCACGATCCCGCGGAGATCCGGCGGGAGGAACTGCTGGTCGCGCTGACCGGCACTCCGCTGCCCTGCCTGCGGGCCATCGATCGGGCCCACCGGCAACCGGATTGTCTTGCCGGTGTCCGGGAACGTCTGGATCACGGCGATACCGCCGGTGCGCTGGCCGTTGTCGAAGGTCTGCTCGGGGCCGGCGCCGTATTGCGCGACGGCCCGCTCCGCGACGCACTGGCGGCATCCGCGCAACGGCGGATCACCTATGGGTTGTTCCGGGCGGGGTTGACCGGATACGTGCCGCCACGTGGCCGGTCCGATCGCCGACCCGGTGATCGCCGCGCCCACCCCCGTAACGCAAGCCTGCGCTGACCCAACAGCATCCCATCGGCCCTGTTCCAGCCCGACGCAATCCCGGACACCGCCGGCGATAGGGGCGGCGTGCCGGTCCGCGTGGGTCCGGCCCGGCCACCGTTCGGCGCAGGTCCCTATCGAGCGGATGGCTCCGGCCCGTCCACTGCGCTCTGCCCCTATCCGCCCAGTCCTGCACATCCTCGCTCCACTGTGAATACGACGACAACACAAGGTGATTCGAATATGACTGCACTTCTTCCTGCGCCGAGCTCCGGCCGCGCCCGCCCCACCGAACTCGATATTGCCGGTGAACTACTGGCCATGCTCGGCGACGTCACGACCGAACCGCGACCCGACAACCAATTGGAGGCCTTGACGCTGGCCGTCGCCGCCGACCTTCCGGTGCTGCTGTGGGGTGAACCGGGAATCGGCAAAACCGCGGCCCTGACGCAGCTCGCCGAATCGCTGGATCTGCCGCTGACCACGGTGATCGCGAGCGTGCACGAACCGTCGGATTTCTCGGGTCTGCCGATCATCGGCGAGGATCCGGCCGAGCACGGTGTGCCGATGGCACCGCCCGATTGGGCGGTCCGGCTCGTGAAATCCGGCCGCGGGCTGTTGTTCCTGGACGAACTGTCGACGGCACCTCCGGCGGTGCAGGCCGCCTTGCTGCGCCTGGTTCTGGAACGCCGGATCGGTGCCCTGCAACTGCCGCCCGGTGTGCGTATCGTGGCCGCTGCCAACCCGCGCTCGTCGGCGGCCGACGGCTGGGAGTTGAGCCCACCGCTGGCCAACCGCTTCGTGCATCTGCAGTGGACCCACGACCATGAGGTGGTCGTGCGCGGGCTCGGCGGAACCTGGCCGCGGGCGACCCTGCCTCGGCTGGAACCGGAAAAATTCACGGAAGCAGTGGCTTTCGCCCGCCGCGCCGTATGCGGGCTGCTCGCGGCCCGCCCCGCGCTCGTCCATCAGCTGCCCGGTAGCGAGACCCGCCGCGGCGGCGCCTGGCCCTCACCGCGGAGCTGGGATATGACAGTGCGGCTGATCGCCTTCGCCACCGCGGCCGGGTCTTCGAAAGATGTGCTCTCCCTGCTGGTCCGGGGCGCTGTGGGCGACGGGCCCGGTTTCGAACTGCTGGCGAGTATGGACCGGATGGACCTCCCCGATCCCGAGATGCTGCTCGCCGATCCGGTCGCCGCCGAACTACCCGAGCGCGGTGATCTGCGGCAGGCCGTGCTCGACGCGGTGGTCGCGGCGGTGCGCCGGCAACCGTCGGAGGCCCGCTGGGATGCGGCCTGGTCGTTGCTGGTGCGGGCGGTGGAAACGGGGGCGCCGGACCTGGTGGTCGTGCCCGCGACCACTCTGGCCACCCTGCGCCGCGATGAGTGGGTGGTGCCGGCGGCTATCGAGGAGCTCGCCGGAATGGTGTCGGTATCCCAGGGAGCCGAGCGCGCCGCGGCCCGGGTCGCCACGAAGGTGGGCCGATGACCGAGGTCGCGAAACTCGATTCCGGCAAACTGTTCGCCGCCCGCCTGCAAGCAGCCCGGGCCCGGCCGTATCTGGCGACCGCCCTGTACGCGCTGCATATCGTGGAGTCACGCGAAGCGCGGACGATGGGCGTGGACCGGTACTGGCGGTGCTACATCTCGCCCGCATTCGTGGACTACACCCCCGTGGAAGAACTGGCTTCGGTACTCGTCCACGAGGTCTCCCATCTGCTCCGCGACCACCACCGGCGCAGCGACCGGTTCGCCCGCACACACGAGCTCACCGGGCCGGCGGAACGGTTGCGGATGAATATCGCCGCGGACGCCGAGATCAACGACGACGCGTTCGGCGACGGGTTGGTTCAACCGGCGGGCGCGGTCCTGCCGGAGACTCTGGGTTTGTCCCGCGGCGAACTCATGGAGGACTATCTCCGGCAATTCCGCCTCGGCCCGCGCACCCAGGAGCTGGCCTGGCTGGACTGCGGTAGCGGCGCCGACGGATCCGACCGCGAATGGGAGCTGGGCCCCGACGGTGCGGACGGTCTCAGCGAACAGGAACGCGAACTGGTGCGGTTCCGAGTGGCCCAGGGTATTACCGGCCGTCCGGGCACTGCTTCCCGAACGTGGCGCCGCTGGGCGGAGGAGGCGTTGCATCCGCCGCAACCGTGGCGGGACCTGCTGGGCGCGGCCATCCGTTCGGCGGCTTCGGCCCCCGGTATCGGCGCGGACTACACCTACGGCAGACCTGCCCGGCGCTCGGCCGGTGTCCCGGGGGCGGTACTGCCGAGCCTGCGGCGCGTACCTCCCCGGGTCAGCGTGATCATCGATACGTCGGGGTCGGTCAGCGATGCGGAGTTGGGTAGCGCGCTGCTCGAGGTTGCCGCCATCAGTCGCGCCGTCGGCGGGCGGCGCGATCTGGTGACCGTATTGTCGTGTGATGCGGCGGCACGTATCGCGCACCCGCTGTGCCGCGCGGAGGGAATACCGTTGGTGGGCGGCGGTGGTACGGATCTGCGTACGGGGTTCGCCAAGGCGTTGCGCGCGCGGCCGCGCCCCGATGTGCTGGTCGTACTGACCGACGGACAGACTCCCTGGCCGAGCAGCCGGCCGCAGTGCCGGACGGTGGTCGGGCTGTTCCGCCGGGAACGAGGCTGGAGCGAACACAGCCCGGATTACGTTCCGGACCGGCCACCGGCCTGGGCGCGGGTGGTGGAGATCGCGACGGCGGCCTGACACAGCCGCCGGCCATCTCACACCGGAGAGCTACTTCGTTCCGGTACCGCAGGGTTACCCGCAACGAGATTCCGGCCGATAGGTTCGGGGTATCGAATTCGTCACCCGTCCCGACGCACCGAGCAGTACTACCGGTTCCGAACTCCGATCGCTTGCGGCCGTTCGGAACCGGCGCAGGCGTAGGTGGGTTCCCGTTCCGACTTTCAGGAAGATCCATGACCACACCTGCCTTGGTTGAAAAACCCGCTCCACGATCATCGCGGCGCGGTGCCGACGGTGATTACGGCCGCTTGCTGCGCCGGATATCCGCCGCCGGACTGATGGAGCGGCGACCCGGCTACTACGTCGTCCGGCTCGCCGCCGTCGGATTCGCCTTCGTGGCGGGCTGGGTGGCGTTCGTCCTCGTCGGTGATTCGTGGTGGACGCTACTGATCGCGGCGTTCATGGCCGTGACCTTCGCTCAGGTCGCGCTCGTCATGCACGATGTCGCGCACCGTCAGGTCTTCCGGTTGCGGCGGCCGACGGAGATCGTTGGCCGGGTCGTCGGCAATGCCGGTATCGGCCTGGGCTACGGCTGGTGGCAGGACAAGCACACCCGCCATCACGCCAATCCCAACCACGAGGAACTCGACCCCGATGTCGCGCCCGATGTTCTTGTGTGGTCGCAGCGGCAGGCCCGGGCCAGCCGCGGGCCGGCTCGGCTCATCGGGCGGGCACAGGCGTTCCTGTTCTTCCCGCTGCTCATGCTGGAAGGCCTGAACCTCCATCTGGCAGGCGTGCGGGCGCTCAGGAATCGGTCGATCAAGCACCGCGTGCTCGAGGGCGCGCTGCTGTTCGGCCATTTCGCTGTGTACCTGGGGGCGCTGTTCGCGGTCCTGCCGGCCGATAAGGCCCTGGTGTTCTTCGCCGTCCACCAGGCGTTGTTCGGGGTGTACATGGGTTGCATATTCGCCCCGAACCACAAGGGCATGCCGACCCTGACCGGTGACGACCGCCCCGACTACCTGCGCCGCCAGGTGCTCACCTCGCGCAATGTCCGGGGTGGCGTGCTGACCGATATCGCCCTCGGCGGGCTCAATTATCAGATCGAGCACCATTTGTTCCCGAGTATGCCGTCGCCGAATCTCCGTCGCGCCCAGGTGATCGTCCGTGACTACTGCGCCGAAATCGGAGTGCCCTATCACGAGACCGGGCTGATCGCCTCGTACGGTGAGGCGTTGCGGCATCTGCACCGTGTCGGTGTACCCCTGCGTACCGGAGACCGGGCACCCGCATGAGCGCCCGGCCACGGGGGAGCGGCCATTCGCGTTCGAGGGCAGTGACCTAGTGCCGGCCGGCCCGCCTGAGCAGTTCGCGGGCGGCCGCGCTGCCGTCCAGGACCCGGGCGGTGCGACGTTCGATGAGCCATGTGCCCTCGACACGGACGAGGTCGAAACGGTTGGCGGTGACCCGCCACACCCGGAACGAGTCCGCATCGAGGTTGCGGCGCAGCAGTAGCGAATGGCAAGTGGCCACAGCGGTATCGCCGTCGACGCGGATATGCACGGGATCGAGCAGATGTCCGCAGCCCTCGGCGATGTAGTCCTGATGCGGTGCCGTGCGCACCATCTCGGTGATCGCGTCGCGGCCTTCCATCACCCGGATATCGATGTCGTATACGGCGTTCTCCGCCCACAACCGGCCGACTGCGTCGGCGTCACCGGCATCGACCGCCGGGCCGTAGGCGGACAGGACCTCCTGGATGGCGGCCTTGTCCTCGAGCACCCGCACGCGCTCGAGCAGGGAAGCCAGCAAAGCCTCGGTGTCGGTCATATCGCACCCTTCCCCTGGTTCGGGCATGTGTCTGCCGTGCCGTCGTCACTGTTCTACCGGTGCCGGGCGGTCCGGAACTCGCACGGTTCCGCTGAACGAGACCGCGGATGTATCGGCATCTCGGCACTGGGAATGTTGGTCACACCACCGCGCGCTACACGGCTGCCGAATGGCGCTTTCGAGGGAGACAACAATGACAGAACTACGTGGTCTCGGCTATCTGCGAGTGCAGACCCAGGATGTCGCGCGCTGGCGTGAGCTGCTCATCGACGGTCTCGGAATGGCCGTCGGTTCCGGCCCCGAACCGGATGCGCTGTATGCGCGGGTGGACGAACGCCGCGCCCGGCTCGCGATACTTCCCGGTGATTCCGACAGGGCGCTGGCCGTGGGCTGGGAGGTACGCGACGAGTTCGCGCTCCGGCGGGTACGTGAGGCGGTGGAGAAATCCGGGCGGACCGTCGAGGTGCTGTCGCGGAAGGAAAGCGCCTATCTCGATGTGGAGCAGGCCATCGCATTCGACGATCCCGCCGGCACCCGCCTGGAGGTGTTCTACGGCCCGGTTCTCGATCACAGCCCGCTGGTGACACCGTTCGCCGGGCGCTGGGTGACCGGTGCGCACGGACTCGGCCATGTGGTGCTGCCGAGCGCGAAGTTCGCCGAATCGTACGAGTTCTATACCGAGGTACTGGGTTTCCTGCCGCGCGGTTCGATCCGGCTCGACGAGGAAGGGGTGAACCGGGTGCGTTTCCTCGGCATCAATCAGCGCCATCACAGCCTCGCCCTGTGTCCGGCGCCGCCCACGGAGGAGCCCGGCCTGGTGCATCTGATGACCGAGGTGGACACCCTCGATGCGGTGGGCCAGGCCTTGGATCGTGTCAACCGGCAGGAGTTCTCGATCTCCTCCACGCTGGGCCGGCACACCAACGACAAGATGATCTCGTTCTACGTCCGCGCACCCGGCGGCTGGGACCTCGAGTTCGGTACCGAGGGCATGCTCGTCGACGAGCGGTATTACACATCCGAGGAGATCACCGCGGATGCCTATTGGGGCCATGACCAGTCGGGGTCCGAGCCGTTGAAGGCCTTCATCCCGCCGGCCGGCTGACCCGCGAACGCGTACACCCACACCGAGAAGCTCCGCGACACCTGTCGCGGGGCTTCTCGGTGTCTATCTCGATGATCGGATGGTGCCGCACAACCCTCGATGTGGCGGGGGCCGCGCGAATTCAGCCCAGCGGTAGGGGAATTCGTAGGCTCCTCGAGCCGGTACTCGGCCGAATCACAAGGGCAGCAGATGATGCTTACGCGGGTAGCGGATGACTTTCTTGTCGCGGAGCAGGTGCAAGGCCCGCCGGAGCTCCAGCCGCGTGGCCGACGGTTCGATCACGGCGTCGATATAGCCGCGCTCGGCCGCGATCCACGGGGTGGCGACGGTGGCGTTGTAGAAGTCGATCATCTGCTGCCGGAGCGCGGTGCGCTGATCCTCCGGGGTGGCGTCGAGGATTTTGCGCTGGGTCAGGCCGACGGCGCTTTCCGCACCCATGACCGCGATCCGGGCGGTGGGCCACGCCAGATACACATCGCAACCGAGCGCCTTGGCCCCCATCACGGCCCATCCGCCGCCGTAGGCCTTCCGCACCACCACGGTCACCTTGGGCACCGTGGCTTCCACGTAGGCGAACAGGAATCGGCCGCCGCGTTTGATGACTCCCTGCTTCTCCTGTTCCACCCCGGGCAGGAACCCCGGAGTGTCGACCACCAGCACCAGCGGGATCTCGAAGGCATTGCAGATATGGATGAAATGCGCGGCCTTGTCGCCGGCCTTGGCATCGAGTGCACCCGCCAGCACGGTCGGCTGATTGGCGACCACCCCCACCGGCCGGCCGTCTACACGTGCGAAACCGGTGATCAGGTTCGTGGTGGCGGCCGCGCCGATCTCGTGGAATTCACCGTCGTCGAAGATTCGCAACAGCACGTCGTGCATATCGTAGACAGCGTTGTCCGAGTCGGGGACCAGCGTGTTCAGCGACAGATCCGATTCGGTGACCGCCGGTTCCAGACCGGGATTCACGACCGGCGGTAGCTCGGAGAAGCTCGACGGCAGATAGCTCAGATAGTTGCGGACCCAGGCGAACGCTGCGGCCTCGTCTTCGGCGATGTGATGGATATTGCCGTACGCGGCCTGGTTGTAGGCCCCGCCCAGCTCCTCCATATCCACCTTTTCGCCGAGTGCGTCCTCGAGGACCTTGGGGCCGGTGACGAACATATGCGCGCTCTCGGTGGCGACCACGACATCGGTGCAGATCGGCTGATACACCGCACCCGCCGCGCAGTTGCCCAGGATCAGCGAAACCATCGGCACCGCACCGGAAAGCGGTTCCATCATGGTCGCCAATTCGCCGTACCAGCGCAGCGAGGTCACGGCCTCCTGGACACGCGCGCCACCGGAATCGTTGATACCGATCAGCGGGCAGCCCATCTTCCCCGCCAGGTCCATGATTGCGGCGACCTTGCGGCCGAACATCTCGCCGATGGTGCCGCCGTACACGGTTTGATCATGAGAGAACACGGCGACCGGCCGCCCGTCCACCAGGCCGCGCCCGGTGACCACACCGTCACCGTAGAGAGCTTCGGGATCGGTGGGATTGCGTACGAGAGCACCGATTTCGACGAAAGTACCCGGATCCAGCAGCATCTCGATGCGATCGCGGGCGGACGGTATGCCTTTACGCGCTCGTTTGGCCGCCCCCGCCTCGCCGGCCGGCTCCTGCGCGATCTCCAGCTTCTTACGCAGGTCGGCAAGTTTTTCGGCGGTTGAATTCATCGATGACATCCAGAGTGCTCAGCAGGAGAACCACACCGTGATCGGGGGCGATAGCCACCGTACCCGGACTCGCGGGGGTCCGGGGTTGTGAGCTTTCACCGAGGCTCGCCGCCGCGACCTTGACCCTGCCCCGAGGGCACGGTGTGCAGTGGTGGCCGGCAAGGCAGTTCTTGTCGCACCACATTCGGGGAGGTTTGGTTATGGTCCGGAAACGGAAGGTCGTCCGCGGGGCGACCCTGATGGCTGTGCTCGGTCTGACCGGCGCGCTGGTGGGGGCGCCGCCGGTGGCGGCCGAACCCGCGGCGCAGAGGCAATGGGACGCCTGTCCCGCGGACGTGCAGGCCGCCCCACCGCAGTTGGAGTGCGCCACCGTGCCGGTGCCGTTGAACTACGGCGAGCCCGAAGGTGCGCAGATCGAGATCATGATCTCCCGGCTGGCGAGTACGAAACCGGATAAGCGTCGCGGCGTGCTGTTGCTGAACCCGGGCGGCCCCGGTGGGACCGGTCTCGACCAGCCCGGTTTTCTGGCAGCCCGGGGGCTGCCGGCCGATGTGCTGGACAGCTACGACCTGATCGGAATGGATACTCGTGGAGTGGGGCATTCGGCGCCGGTGAGCTGTGGATTCACCGATGACCAGGCGTACTTCGGCAATATTCCGCCCTACGCGGTGGACGATGCGGCGGTCACCGCGCAGGCCGCAGTTGCTCGGGGAGTTGCCGAGCAGTGCGCGGCCAACGACCACGAAGGCAGACTGAGGCAGCTGTCGACGGCCAATATGGCCCGGGACCTGGACCGGATCCGTGCCGCGCTGGGGGAGGACAAGGCGAGCTTCCTCGGCTACTCCTACGGCACCGCGCTGGGTGCCGCGTACGCTTCGATGTTTCCCGAACGTGCCGATCGGATCGTGCTCGACAGCAATATCGGCGACACCTTCCTCGACCACGACGGGATGCGCAGATACGGCCGGGGTATGGAGGAGACCTTCCCGGACTTCGCGAAATGGGCTGCCGCGCGGCACGATACCTACAGGCTGGGCCGAACTCCCGAGGAGGTGCGCCGGACCTATTTCACTCTCGCCGAGCGACTGGACAAGAACCCCGTGGACGGGATGGACGGCGGTCTCTTCCGGTTCGGCACCTTCTTCACGCTCTACCGCGAGGCGTTGTACGAGCCCGCGGCGGAAAGTTGGCGGACGCTGCTCGAAACCGGGACGGCAGGGCCGGGGGCCGGCCGCCCGCCGGGTACCGGTGCGCCTTCGCCCAGCGATAACGGCTGGTCAGTCTTTCTCGCCGTGACCTGCAACGACGTCGAATGGCCCGAGGCCGTTCAGTCCTACCGCCGCGCCGTCGCCGAGGACCGCGAGAAGTACCCGCTCTACGGGGCGGCGGCGGCCAACATCACGCCCTGCGCCTACTGGCAGCTCGGGCCGTCGGAACCACCGGTGCGGATCGACTCCGCGGGCCCGGCCGATGTTCTCATCCTGCAGAACCGGCGCGACCCGGTCACCCCGCTGCGCGGCGGTGAGTTGCTCGACGAGAAGTTCGGTGAGCGGTCGCGGCTGGTAACCGTCGACGGAAGCGGGCACGGCGTCTACGTACTCGGCACCAACCCTTGCGCATCGGAGGTGGCCACTGCCTACCTGGTCGACGGCACCATGCCAGAGCAGGACGTAGCCTGCGAAAAAGCGGGCTGAGCGCTACGAGAAAAGTTCCGGAAAAGCCGCACGATCTGGTTGGACGAGGAGGTAGCAATGGCGTGGAGTACCCGCCGGCTCGCCGAACTGGCGGGTTCGACCGTGAAAGCCATCCGCTATTACCACGAGATCGGCTTGCTCGATGAGCCGGAACGCAGGTCGAACGGCTACAAACAGTACGAGGTCCCGCATCTGATCCGGCTGCTGCAGATCAAGCGATTGCGCGAACTGGGCGTCCCGTTATCGCAGATCCCGGCGGCGGGGCAGGCGGACGACGAGTCGGACCAGGCGCTGCGCGTGCTGGACGCGGAACTGGAAGCGACGGTCGACCGGCTGAACCGCATCAGGGCAGAGCTGGCAGTGCTCATGCGCCATCGCGCACCCGCCCATACGCCGCCGGCTTTCGCGCCGACGATCGCGCAAGGCGTCCCCGAGGCGCACCAGTCGATGCTCATGGTCTATTCGACCGTTCTCAGCGAACGTGCCCTGGCCGTTCTTCAGGAGATGCTCGCCGAACGCGACTCGGTCGACGTCGAATTCGAGAATCTGCCCGCCGACGCCGATGCCACCGCTATCGAATCCCTCGCCGAGCGGATGGTGCCGGCGGTCCTGCGGAGCAGGGAGAAGTATCCGGAGTGGAAGGACCTGGCAGCGGATGCGCCGGGTGGCGCGCAGAACGCCGAGGACACCATCGCGCAGGCGATGTTCTCGCTGTACAACATGGCGCAGCTCCGGGTTCTGCACGAGCTGAATATCCGGCTCGTGCAGTACTCGAAGTAGCCGACCCAGCGGTTCACCGGTCACCGTGGTCCGCCTGACCACCATCGGCCGTCGGGTGCCGGTGGCGGTACCCGACGGCCGGCGAAGAAGGCCCCGGCCGCCCTCATCCGGCCGGGACCTCGACAGGGACCCGCCACGCTCCCGGTACCTGGTCATATGCAGGTGATGCCGTGCTGCAGTCAGCCGGCCCGCACGGCCACCGTCGCGTCGAGCTCGACCAGCGCGCCCTGCGGCAGTACATGGGCCGGCAGTGCGGTGCGCGCATGCCTGCCGGCATCACCCAGCACTGTGCCCAGTAGGCGCGACGCCCCGTCGGCCACGGTCGGTTGGTCCACAAACTCCGGCGAGCTGGCGATATGGATATCCAGTTTGAGAATCTGCTGGATATTCTCCAGTCCCACGGCGTCGTTCATCCGCGCCAGCAGGTTGAGGGCGGCTGTTTCGGCGGCGGCGATACCCTCCTCGACGGTCGCGGTGTCACCGAGGCGGCCGCGCAGAATATCGCCGGTGGCGGTGCGGGAGATCTGCCCGGAGACCCAGAGCATATCGCCCCAGCGTGTAGTCGCCTCGTATGCGTAGCGGGGTGCACCGAGAACGGGCAGCTCGAGTGACAGTGTCTCGAGTCGTTGTTTCACATCAGTCATGAGGATTCCGATTCGATGAAAGGGCGCATGAAGCGCCGAAGTGTGGGAACCGTTGTGCGGGAAACGGGGCTCCGGACACGTCATCGCTTGCTGACGATGTAGGTGCGATCGCGCCCGATGTACCACAGATCCTCGGTGCCGATGGCCGCATTCTCGTAGCGCCAAGGGATCTCGGCGGCGCCGTAGGAGCCGATATCGAGCACATGCTTGTAGCCGGGCCGCAGCTCGTTCGCGAACGATTCCTGCTTGCCCATGAGATGCCCGACGTTACGTTTGCGGTATTCGGTATCGAAGTCGATATCCGTTCCCAGCATGCCGATCTCCACCATGCGGTCCAGATGCGGAGCCAGGTAGCGCAGCGTCCCTTCGTGGACGTCCTCACAGATCACACCCGGGGCCAGTTGCCCGATGATGCCTTCGCGGACCACATCGAAGAAGAAGGCATAGGCCTCCTTCGCCGCCGGAGTGCGCGGTAGCGAACGGGCCATATCGGAGGTGGCCACCGTGACTCCCTCGCAAACGATACGCACCCCGGCGTCGAGCTGGATGCAGGTCGTCTCCGCATTGATCGGGTAGTCGACGGGCGGCCCGGGGAACAGCATCCGGTTGGACGAGTGCAGATTGGTGAAATACGGTTCCACACCGACCGGGATCTCGTTCACCGTGCGGAATTCGGCGATCTTGTCCAGATAGACGGAGTAGATATCGAGTTCGGAGAACGAACGCCCCGCATCCAGGCCCGCTTCCGCCCAGGCCAGCGCCTCCTCGATCGCGAAGACGCTCGCCCGCGCGGCGATCACCTGGAACGCGAGATCTTCGTGATCGCGGATATCGCGCCAATGCCCCAGGTCACGCGATACCGGCACCAGCTCCGCCTGCTCACGTTCCAGTTCGCGGGCCAGGCCGATACCGATCCACTCGTCTTCCACACCGGTGCGCGGGCCGCGGGCGAGTTCGCGTACCGCCGCACCGACGGAGGCGAATCGCCCGATCGGTGCACCGAGTGCGGCGGCACCGCCTTCGGGAATCAGCACCAGCAGTTTCTCGGAGCCGGCCAGCCATACGGCGACCGCACCGTCCGGTTGCGCGAACCCGGTCGCTTCGGTGAAGTTCGGGGGCGCAGCGAGCAGTAGCGCATCCAGCGAGCGGTCGTCGGAAAGCGAGCGTAGCGCCGAGTACCTGCTGTCCTCGGTGGTGGTGAACTCTTTTTCCAGGCCCGCGAGATGCTCGACGCCGTCGATGAGCCGCCGTGCGGTCTCGACTCCGGTCGCGCGCCACGCCGCGAACCGGCCGAGTACTTCGTCCGTATCGATCTCGTACGCGGTTACCGGGGTGGTGGCCTGGTCGGCAACAGACAGGTCCACCGCCCCGGCCAGCGCGAGGTAGTGGCTGTAGACGACATCCGCCGCCAGCTGCACTCCCGAACCGGCTGCCAGCTCCCGGACCAGATCGGTGAGCGAGGTCGCGGCGGGAGTATCGGCGATGATCCGGGGGTCGATGGTCACCCACGGGGCGTAGAACTTGATCCGGTCCTTCGGGACCCCGGCCGATAGTGCGTTGCCCTGCTCCTGCTGGCGTACGAGCAGAAACTCCTCGTCGTCCGTGCGCGCGATCAGTGGGGCCACGAGCGGATAGGAATCGAGGCGGATCGCGGAGAAGAGCAGGCTCTTACGTGCCTCGAGCCCGTAGGTTCGCACGACCTGTCCGGCGTCGGCGGTGATACTCAGCATTGCTTCCCTCATTCTCTCGGGATTCGTTATGGGAGAAAGGTTTCGGAGCGCGGGTCAGCTGATACCGGTGGTGACCCCGATATGGGATTCGATCTCCGTGACGTAATCGGAGAAAACCGGGGAGAACCGGTGCTCTTTGCCGCGCGGCCGCGGCAGGTCGATCGCGATATCGGCGACGATCCGGCCCGGCCGTCCGCCGACGACGACCACCCGGTCGCCGAGCCAGACCGCCTCGGAGATGCTGTGCGTCACGAACAGGACGCTGCATCCGGCGGCCTGCCAGATACGCTGGATCTCGAAGTTCATCGAATCGCGGGTCATGGCGTCGAGCGCGCCGAACGGCTCGTCCATCAGCAGTAGTTCGGGCCGCGAGACCAGGGCGCGGCAGATCGCGACCCGTTGCTGCATACCGCCGCTGAGCTCGTAGGAGTATCGGGTGGCGCGATCACCGAGACCGACCATCTCGAGGAGTTCCTGGGCATAGCGGCGCGATTCGTCGGTGCGGGTGCCGCGGAATTCCAGTGGTAGCAGCACATTGTCGATGTTGTTGCGCCACGGCAGCAGTACCGGGCTCTGGAACACCATCGCGATATCTTCCAGACCGTCGTTTATCGGCCGCCCTTTGACCAGGATTTCGCCCGCGGTGGGCTGCTGGAGTCCCGAGATCGTTTTCAGCAGGGTTGTCTTCCCGCTGCCCGACTGACCGACGATCGAGACGAATTGTCCCGGCTCGACATGGAAGTCGAGTCCTTCGAGAACGGTGTTGTCGTGTCCGTCCCGGGACCGGTAGGTCATACCGATGTTGTTGACCGAGATGGCGTATTCGTTGTTCATAAGGCCCTCTGTCCGGCTGTTACGGCGCTTGAACGGTCTCGTCGCGGTGGAGCGGCGCGAGAAACTCGTTGGTGTAGATATCGGCTGGGGAGAGGTCGCTGTCGGCCGGCAGACCCAGGAACTTCCGGGAGATATCGATCATTTTCGTGACACCCGCGTCGTCCATGACCCCGAAGTTGTTCGCGGCCTCCCCGGTACCCCAGTTCAGGGAGCATTGTTCGCGGATGGCCAGGGTGACGGTCTCGGTTTCGAAACCGCTGACCTCGTTCCGGAAATCCTGTGCTGCCTCCTCCGGATGCGCGCACGACCAGAGAAAACCCTTCTGCATCGCCCGGTTGAATTTGCGCACCTGTTCGGGGTTGCCGGCTAATTTCTCGTCGGATACGACGATGCCGTTGCCGTAGAGGTCGATGCCGATATCCGCCCACTTCAGCACGACCGCTTCACGGCCGAGCGCGTCGATGGCCGGTTCGTCGGAGACATACAGAGCGAGGTTGGCATCCCACTGCCCGGCCAGCAGCCCGGGAATCTTCGACCCGCTCGAGGCGTGTACGACATTCACATCGCCTTCGGCGAATCCCAGCTTGCTCATCGCGTACGGCCACATCGCGGTCATTGCGCCTGCGCCCTCGGTGGCGAGGGTTTTACCCCGCAGGTCGTCCCAGTCGTCGATGCCGGTATCGCCCAGGGCGACGACCGCGTAGGCGGACCTGGCCTGTAGCAGGTTGACCTGTTTCACCGAAGCTCCCCGGCCCTGGCTGATGATGGTGCTGCCGAAATCGGCGAAGCCCGCATCCACCTTGCCGGTCTCGACCGAGGTGACCGTATTGGTCGAACCCGATCCCGGCATGATGGTGACGTCGAGACCTTCCGCGGCGAAGAAACCACGCTCGACCGCCGCGAAGAACGGCGCGTGCTTCGGCAGGTAGCCGACGTCCATCATGAGAGTCATCGAGTTCTCCCCACCACCGCTCGCGCAGGCCGGCAGCGTGGCGACCATGATCGCTCCGGCGATCGCGGCAAGTATTCGCCTCGAATTCCGCATCCGCATCTCCGATCCCCTGGTCACTTTGCGTGGTTCTTCCACGGGACGAGCTTTCGTCCCGCGAGATCGACGATGAAGAACAGCGCCAGCGCGATAGCGGCGAGAACGATGAACGCCGCGAACATCGAGGGCAGATCGACCTGGCTGTTGGCCAGCAGGATCACATATCCCAGGCCCTTCGATCCGGCGATGAACTCACCGACCACCGCGCCGCCCACGGCGAGTGAGATGGAGATCTTGGCGCCGGAGAAGATCGAGGGCAGCGCATAGATCATTTCGATCTTCGTCATCTTCTTCCACGAGGAGGCCTTGTTGATCCGTGCCAGTTCCTGCAGTTCGTTGGGCACCGAACCGAGTCCGTCGTAGGTATTGATCACCAAGGGAAAGAACGCGATCGCCATCGCGACGAAGGCCTTCGATTCGAAACCGAATCCGAACCACACGATGAACAGCGGTGCGAGCGCAACCTTGGGAATCGTGTCGATCGCGACGAGTGCCGGGTAGAGGAAGCTGCGAATCGTCGCGGAATAGTGCAGCGCCGCGCCGCACAGAACACCCAGCGCCGTACCGAGCGCGAAACCGGCCAGTGCTTCTTGCAGGGTGACGAAGGTGTTCGTCGCGAAGTACTCGGGGCGTTCGATCAGCTCGGCGAACGCCGAGACTGGGCCGACCAGCAGGAACTCCGGTGGGTCGAAAACGATCACCAGCAGTTCCCAGACGACGAACAGCGCGGCGATACCCGTGACCGCTTTGGCCGCGGTCACCAGCGAGTCCCGCCCGAACATTCTCGATTTGGATCGGGCTACCTGCGCGGGCCGGGACGCCTGCTCGGCGGCGGGCGGGCGCACGGTTTCCGTATCGACCTCAGGAACGGTCATCGCGGGAACTCCCCTCGAGAGATGTGCAGGGTGCGGAGATCGCCGCGGACCGTTTACCGCCCGGTCCAGGACGGGACAGCGAACGTCGCGGTGGTGCAGTGGTGGGACGAGGCGATCGGCGATGGCGGGGTGCCGGTGACAACAATCGAGATTTCATGTGGATCCTCACAACATTGGAAGGGTGCGATAGCCGCCGGCGGCGGTGTACCGGCGGATCGGTTCGTCAGCCGGTGGCCGGCTTGTCCTGTTCGACTTCGCCGTCGACGCGTCGCCATACGCCGAGCGGATTGTCGTCGCACACCTCGGCCGGCAACAGCGCCGCCGGCACGTCTTGATACGCGACCGGACGCAGGAAACGTTCGATCGCCAGCGTCCCGACCGATGTGCTGCGCGGATCGGTCGTGGCGGGGAAGGGTCCGCCGTGCACCATCGCGTATCCGACCTGGACCCCGGTGGGCCAACCGTCGAACAGGATACGGCCGGCCCGTTCCTCCAGCAGCGGCAGCAAGGTGGCAGCCAGCGGCCGGTCGGCGGTATCGGCGTGCACGGTGGCGGTGAGCTGGCCTTCCAGTGCCCGGACGGCCGCGGTCAGTTCGGTTGTATCCGCGCAGCGGACCAGCAGTGATGTCGCACCGAAGACCTCGGTTTGCAGTTGCGGGTCCGCGAGGAATGCGGCGCCGTCGACCGTCAGCAACCGGGCGCCGGCGCCCGCCGCGTCGTCGGGTCGCGCACCGTGAGCCAGCTCCGTGACACCGTCACGCGCGGCCAGGGCCGTACCCGCGGCGGTGTAGTGGCCGGCGATATCGCCGGTGAGCATGACGGCTCCGGCGTTCGCGGCGACGGCCTCGGCCGCCGCCGTGGTGAACGCGTCGAGTCCGGGGCCGTCGACGGCGAAGATCAGCCCGGGATTGGTACAGAACTGTCCGGCGCCCAGTGTCAGCGATTCGACGAACGCGCCCCCCAGCGCCGCGCCACGTGCGGCCAGGGCGGCCGGTAGCAACAGGACCGGGTTGATACTGCTCATCTCCGCGTACACCGGGATCGGTACGGGTCGCGCCGCGGCCGCGGCCGCGATCGCCAGCCCGCCGGTGCGCGAACCGGTGAACCCTACGGCCCGGATCCGAGGATCGCTCACCAACTGTGTGCCGATCTCGTGTCCGGTACCGACGAGCTGGGAGAACGTCCCGTCGGGCATATCCGTCGCGGCGGCCGCGTCGGCGATCGCCCGGGCCACCAGTTCCCCCGTGCCCAGGTGTGCGGGGTGTGCCTTGACCACCACGGGACAGCCCGCGGCCAGTGCGGAGGCCGTATCGCCACCGGCGGTGGAGAAAGCCAAGGGGAAGTTGCTCGCGCCGAACACCACGACAGGGCCCAGCGCGATCCGGCGTTGGCGGATATCGGGACGGGGGTTGTCGCCGGTCCGCCCGGGGTCGATCCGGGCGCCCTGCCAGGTTCCCGCCCGCAGCTCGGAGGCGAACAACCGCAACTGGCCGGTGGTGCGACCGACTTCGCCGGTGAGCCGCGGCCGAGGAAGTGCAGTCTCGGTATGTGCACGCTCGACGAGCGCGTCGCGGCGCTCGTCGAGCAGGTCGGCGATGCACTCCAGGAACTGGGCCCGCCGCTCGGCGGGCAGCGCCCGGAACTGCGGGAACGCCCGTTCCGCGAGGGTGCACGCCCGGTCGATCTGCTCATCCGAGGCCGCGCGGTAGACCGGTTCGACAACCTCGCCGCTGCGCGGCTCGTGGGCCTGCACCACCTGTGCTCCGGTGCCCAGGACGAGTTCGGTTCCGATGACCATGGCGCCGGTGGGGTGGGGCTGGGAGCGGTCGGGCACGGGGGCCTCCTTCGAATTCATCACTGATCGCAGGCGGAAAATCAGACGGTGACGGCGCGCGAGGCCTCGACGACCTCGGTCAACATCGCCATCTCGGTATCGTCCAGGTCGGTCAGCGGCGGCCGCACCGGACCCGCATCGTGCCCGGTGAGTTTCATACCGGCTTTGACCACGCTGACCGCGTATCCCGCCTTCCGGTCCCGGATCGCGGTATAGGGGAGCACCACCTCGTCGAGCAGGCGGCGTACAGTACCCCGGTCTCCGGCGCGGACCGCGCCGTAGAAGTTCAGCGCGAATTCGGGCAGGAAATTGAAGATGGCCGAACTGTAGGTGGTCACACCCAGTTCCAGGTAGGGCAGCGCGAAGGTCTCCGCTGTCGGCAGCCCGCCGATATAGACGAGCCGGTCGCCGAGCCGGGAATGGATGCGGGTGATCGCCTCCAGGTCACCGATACCGTCCTTGTATCCGATCAGGTTCGGATGGGAATCGGCGAGTTCGGCGAGTGTTTCCGGTGTGTAGACCGCATTGGCCCGGCCGTAGACCACCACGCTGAGCGAGGTGGCCTCGCAGACCGCGCGCACATGATTGCGCAGGCCGTGCGCTGAGGATTCGGTGAGATAAGGCGGGAACAACAGCAGGCCGTCGGCGCCGGCCGCTTCCGCGTCCCGGGCCATTTCGATGGCCTGGGCGGTGCCGTATCCGGCCGGGGCGAGGATCGGGGTGGACTCCGGCGCGCTCTCGGTGGCCGCACGTACCACCCGTCCGACCTCCTTCGGCGTCAGGGAGAAGAACTCTCCGGTGCCGCCCGCGGCGAACAGGCCGGCCACCTCGTGCTTGCCGAGGCGGACGATGTTCTCCCGGTAGGCGGGCTCGTCGAACGCCAGATCCCCGGTGAAATGGGTGACCGGGAACGACAACAGACCGGAGCCGAGCTGTCGGGCCAGTTCGGTCGGTGTGAGGGCGGACATCAGGGGTTCCTCCTGCGCATAACGGCTGTTCGTCAGTGAATGCGACCACAGTAAGAAACCCGAGTGATGCATGTCCAACACTCTTTCCGCATGCATCAATACCTATTATGGATCGGTGTTTACGCTGAATCAGCTGGAAAGCTTTGTCGCCGTGGCCGAAACCCTGCACTACGGACGTGCGGCGGAACGACTGTCGATCAGTCAGCCGCCGTTATCGCGCCGGATCCAGTTGCTCGAACGCGAGCTGGGAGTCGAATTGTTCGACCGAACCGGCCGCGCTGTCCGGCTCACCACCGCGGGGCAGTCCTTCCTCGGCGATGCCCGGCGCATTCTCGGGCTTTCGGAACAGGCGACGCTGACGGTGCGACGGGTTCCCACAGGCGAGACCGGAACAGTGGCAATGGGGTTCACCGCGTCCTCGGCGCATTCGGTGCTGGACGCCTTCGTGGCGGCCGCCCGCACCCGGTTGCCCGGTGTCGACCTGGTGCTTCGGGAAAGGGTCTCCGGAACTCAACTCGAGGAATTGCGTTCCGGAGAACTCGACCTGGTCCTGGTACGGCCGCCGGTCCGCGGCACCGAACTGGTGCATCGCCGGCTTTACCGGGAACCCTTGCTGGCCGCGATACCCGCCGAGCACCCACTCGCCGCACCGGGCCACACGCTGCATGTGCACGACCTCGACGGCGAACCTTTCGTCATGTACTCACCGGCGGAGGCGCGCTACTTTTACGAGGTACTCGTCGGCGTTTTCCGCAGTGCCGGAATCGCGCCACGGTATGTCCAGCACCTCAGCCAGGTGCACACAATCCTGGCCTTGGTGCGCGCCGGGCTCGGGCTGGCGCTCGTCCCTCGGGCAGCCGAGGCATTCGGTCTCGACGGTGTCGTCCTGCGCCCGGTGCACGGGATCGACGGCGAACCGGTCGAACTCGTCGCCGCCTGGCGCGCCGACGACGACAACCCCGCGTTGCGCGCCATCCGGGAATTGCTGCTGGAGGTGGCCGATCACGGATTCTCGCGCAGGTGAACTCCGGTGCGGTCCTTCAGGTGGTGGCATAGGCCGTATCGGTGAGCTGTTCGGAGATCTCCCAGATTCGTGCGGCGTCCGCGGTACTGCGCAGCGGCGGATACAGCTTGTGTTCGGCGGGCGGGCCGCCGAGGTGGCCGGGGCCGCTGGGGCCGTAGAGCCGGCCGGCTTCGGCGGCGGGGTCGGCGGCGGCCATGAGGGCGGGTAGTGGAGCGGTGTCGACCGTGCCGAAAAGGATGCCGCGGGCGGAGAGCGCGCGAATCAGGCGGACCCGGGGAGTGTCGCGGTCGCGGCCGAGTTCGGGGCGGGCGGCCAGCAGGTTGGTGGGGGCAACCCCGGGGTGGGAGAGGTTGCTCGTGATACCCCAGCCGTGGGTCTTGCTGCGGCGGTCCAGTTCGAGACCGAACAGCCCGACCGCGACCTTCGACTGGCTGTAGGCGCGCTCCCCGTCGTAGCTGTGCTCCCAGTTCAGGTCGTCCCAGTTGATCGTGCCCCGCCGCGCGGCGACGCTGATCTGCGAGGTCACGCGGGCGTGGCCGGCGCGCAGCAGCGGAAGGATACGGCCGACGAGGGCGAAATGGCCGAGGTGGTTGGTGCCGAACTGGAGCTCGAACCCGTCGGCGGTGGTCTGCCGCTGCGGCGGGGTCATCACGCCGGCGTTGTTGACGAGGAGATGGATCGGTTCACCCTCCTCGCCGAGGGTGCGGCCGAGGGCCGCCACCGACGCCAGCGACGAAAGGTCGAGACTGCGCAGCGAGACCGTCGCGTCCGGGTGACGCTGCCGGATCCGCGCTACCGCCGCCTCGCCCTTACGGGGATTACGGACAGGCATGATCACCTCCGCGCCGGCCGCGGCCAGTCGCGCGGCCATCACCGCCCCCATTCCGTCGCTGGCGCCGGTGACGAGCGCGCGTTTCCCGGACAGGTCGGGCACGGTGATGTCGACGGGTCGGCGTGGCATTGTTCTGCTCCTCGTGGTGGGATGGCGCGTCGGTAACGGGCGGGGAGTTCGTCGGCCCCATGTCCGGGCACGTCATAAGCCTGAGCCGAGGGGAAGGGGATATCCAGGACCTCCCGATCACAGGCTCGGCGAGTCGCCTCTCGGCCCGGTCCTGGGCGGGCCGGCAACGCCGCTGCGTCCGGCCCGTATCGGCCTGGGCCGGGCGTACCGGGGGATCGGCGATCCGTGGATACCGCTGCTCGCCGACGGTAGAAACATGGCAGGAACCGAGAAAGAAGGAGCGCCGTGATCGATCGCACCGGGCTGGCGGAATTCCTCCGCAATCGGCGTGCGGCACTACAACCCGAAGACGTCGGTCTTCCCCGCGGCCCGCGTCGCCGGACCGAGGGACTGCGGCGCGAGGAGGTCGCGGCACTGTGTCATATGTCGGCCGACTACTACTCCCGGCTCGAACGGGAACGCGGGCCGCAGCCGTCACCGCAGATGCTCGTATCGATCGCCCAGGGCCTGCACCTGTCGCTCGACGAACGTGATCACCTGTTCCGTCTCGCCGGGCACAACCCACCCACGCGGGGTGTGATCAGCGAACACATCAGCCCCGGCCTGCTGCGCGTTCTCGACCGCCTGAACGACACACCCGCGGAAATCGTCACCGAACTCGGCGAAACCCTGCGGCAGTCACCGATGGGTATCGCGCTCACCGGCGACCTGACCCGCTACACCGGCCCTGCCCGCAGTATCGGCTACCGATGGTTCACCGATCCCGCGGCCAGGCAGCTCTACGCGCCGGAAGAACACGCGTTCCTCACCCGGATGTACGCCGCGGGACTGCGCGAGATCCTCACCCTCCGGGGCCCCGATTCCCGCGCCGCGGAACTCGCCGACCTGCTGCTGGCCCGCAGCGAGGAGTTCCGGCGGGTATGGGAGCACCACGAGATCGGGATACGTCCCCGCGATATCAAGCATTTCGTCCACCCCGAGGTCGGCGCCCTGGAACTGAACTGCCAGCGGCTGGTAGACCCGGGTCGGGCGCACGCACTACTCGTCTACACCGCCGTCCCCGGCAGCGAAAGCCACGACAAACTGCATCTGCTGTCTGTGATCGGTGCGCAGTCGCTCGGCTGAACCGCGGTTCTTCGCCCGGCATCGTGACCGCCCGTGGGTCAGGACCCGCCGATCTGCCTGGGGCGGCGGCGGCCGGACTGGCTTTTTATTTTTTCTGACGTATGGTCGAAGTCAGTCGGATGGAACTTCGGGAAAACAGGAGCGACAGTGGCTGACAAATCGCGCGGAAAATCGCTGAAGAAACCTTCGTCGACCATGAAGGAACGGCGGGCCGAGAAGCGCGAACGGCAGGAGAACTCGACGGTAGTCGTGCGAAAGAGGAAGCGTTGAGGGGTATTTCGAGGGATCGACGCGCCCGCGTTCGGCGCCGGTACTGAGTGGCTTCGGGGCGGAATTACGGTGAGATCCCCTCCTGGGGGAGGTGGCGCGGGACATTTCCGCGGCTTTCCGGGTAACCGCATTTTCATTACAGGTCGTGTGTTCCATTGTGCAACACTGCGCAGTTCGCGGCGATCGGCTGTGCAATTTTTATTTCGGGAGTAAAAGCATGAATGCATCGGGAATTGTGGACCGAAGAAACGGCCGGGAATCCGGATTCAGCACGGCCGAGATCAAGTCTCGAATCGAGGCGATGTTCGATGACCCGACCTACCCCACACCGGCAGACAGGTGCGACAGTCGTGATCGCGACGAAGAAGAGCCCTGAGGAACGGACCGCACTCCGGCCGTGGCGCCGCGCATTCGACGTTCCGGAGTCCGGCCGGTCGCTGGTCACCGAACGCCCGGCGGCCCTGGCCGAGTCGATCCTCACCGAGGTCAATCGCCGCGGTATTCCGGCGAGTTACGCAGCGGCACCGCATATTCCGCGGACCCCGCTCGGGCCGCCCGCGGTTCCGCAGCCCATCACCGTCGGGAGGCGGTCCGGTGCGGAAGCGATCGTCGTCGTGATCGATCGGTCGCTGGTCGGCTTCCTGTTCGGCAGGTCCGGGGATGGCCGGCCGAACAGGTGGTCGCCGCTGCGGTCGGCACGAGCGCGATCGTACGAGAACCGGTTGTGCGAGCGCGTGATCGAGACGGCTACCGCTGTCGATGCCTGCCGCTTGCTCATCCTGTGCGATACCGAGCACACCTCCGGTCCCGAGCGAACGCGGGCGATCCGCTGGGTTCGCGAAGTGGCATACCGCATGGGCTATGAATGCTCGATCAACGGCCTGCTCGACCTCGGCGCCTCGTATCTCGTTCTGGTCGCCGATGTGGAGGCCGGCGCGGCCGCACGGTCGGTTGTCGATTGGTATCGGACCGGAAAGGTGCGGTGCGCCCGCCTCAGTGACAGAAGGGATTCCGGTGCCGTCGTCGTCGACCTGCGGGCGGACGAAGTAACCACGGCAGCAGCCGGCCGGCGGGTGCGGGTGGTGTAGTGTGCGACGCATGCTTTTGTTCTTCGTGCGCCTGCGCCCCGAATAGTCGGCGCACTCCTCCGGCCCCTCCGGGCCGGACTCTATTCCGAAACCGCCGAGAGTTGCGGGTAGACGTGTCGCCGACGGGTAGTGAACATTCCCACGAAGGACTTCACCATGTCTGCGTATTCCTCTGTAACCTCCTCCGCGACACCTACTTTCGTTCTCGTGCACGGATCCGGCACGAGTTCGTTCATGTGGGCTCCGCTGCAACGTGAACTGGCGCTGCTCGGGCACCGCTCCTACGCCGTGGACCTCCCCGGCCACGGTCTCGAAGCCCAATACTCGGTGGCGTATCAGGCACCGCAGGACCTGGACGTGCTTGCCGATACGGCGTCGACACTGGCCGGGGTGACCCTCGACGATAACGTGGACCGCGTCGCCGACGTGGTCTCCCGGTTGCACGAGCACGGGCCGGTGATCCTGGTGGGCGCCAGCCTGGGCGGGGTCACGATCACCGCCACGGCCGATCGTGTGCCGCAACTCGTCGACGGGCTGGTGTACATCTCGGCGTGGGCGTGCACGACCCGGCCGAGCCCGGTTGCCTACATGTCCGAACCCGAGTTCGCGGACAGCCTGCTACCCGGCCTGGCTCCGTTGAACGTCGGTGATCCCGCCGTTCTCGGCGCCGGTCGTGCGAACTACCGGACGGCGGATCCGGAAATGCTGCGCGCGTTGAAGGAAGCCACCATGGCCGACCGATCGGATGCGGAATTCATGGCCTTCCTGAACATCCTGCAACCCGACGAGTCGATCGAAGTGATGGTCGCGCACGCCGCCGCGAACCCGGCGACCTGGGGCCGCATCCCGCGGACGTTCGTGCGGCTCACCGCAGACAGGTCCCTGCCGATCGCGATGCAGGACCGCATCATCGCCGATGCGGACGCTCTGACACCGGATAACAAGTTCGCGGTGCACACCCTGGACACCAGCCACGCCGGATTCATCCACCACAGCGCGGAGGTCGCGCGGATGCTGACCCAGGCACACTGACGGGTGAGTGTGCGGTGCGGTCCCGGACCGCACCGCACACACTCGTTACCTGATAGCCGGTCGGTGGCTCGGGAAACTACCGGCCGTCAGAGCGCCCGGCCCGGGTGCCGGGCGTGGAACTGCGCCATGGCGTGGTGCGCATGGTCGGGCAACCGGTTGTGCCTGCCCGGCTCGGCGCCTTCGATCGGGCGGGTGTGGTCTACCCGCGGCCACTGTCCTCCCGCGCGTTTGAGATGTACCATTTGGTACATAGGAGTGGGGTGGTGATCGAAACCCCGCTGCCGGTCCGGTCATGACGCGAGTACGGCACCGATCCGGCCACGCGAGGGAGTGCCGCCTGTGGTCCCTGCACGGGCTACGAGACAGGAAGTGTCAGGTTATGGGTGTTCTTATCGCCGGCGCCGGTCCGACAGGGATGGTCGCCGGGCTCGTCCTCGCCGCGAACGGGGTGGCGTGCCGCGTGCTGGAGCGGCGCGCGCAGCCCGGCACCAGTTCTCGGGCGCTCGGATTGCAGGCGCGTTCGATGGAGCTGCTGGCAAGTCTCGGGCTTGCCGGCGAGATCGAACGCGTCGCCTACCGTCTCTCTGGCGCCTCGATGATGCGCGGTGATACCGAACTTTCCCGGTTCATCTGGGTCCCACCGCAGAGCCCGTACCCCTACACCTACGTGCTTCCGCAGTCGGGGTTGGAGGATATCCTGCGCGACAGCTTACGCGCGGCGGGCGTCGAGATAGAGGCCGGCGCCCAGGTGCAGACCGTGACCCAGCATGAAACCGGTGTAGAGGTCACGCTCGCCGATGGCCGCGAGACGGCGGCCGAATGGCTGATCGGTGCCGACGGGTCACGCAGCCGGGTGCGCGCGGAACTCGGCATCGAACTGGCCGGCCGGGAAACCGGCGAAACCTACTATCTGGCCGATGTCGTTCTCGACAAGCGGCCGCCCTTCCAAGACAGTGCCATGTGGCTGGGACCGGCCGGCCCCTTCATGCTGATGCGCCTTCCGGGCACGGACGAGCTCTGGCGGATATTCGCCGATATGACCGATACGCACTCCCTGGCCGAGCGGCCCGGACCGGGCATTGCCGAGCTGCAAGCACTTCTCGACGAACGCGGCCCGAGCCGGATGCGGATCACCGAAGTGCAGTGGACGTCGATCTATCGCACCCGGGTGGGTCTCGCTACCGGATACCGCCGGGGGCGGGTGTTTCTGGCGGGCGATGCCGCCCACGTGTTCCCGCCCTTCGGGGGCCAAGGGATGAATCTCGGTATCCAGGACGCCGTCGATCTGGCGTGGCGGCTGGCGGGTGTCGAACACGGCGCGCCCGCGGATCTGCTGGCCGCCTACGAAACCGAACGGCGCCCGGTTGCCGCGGCAACCATCCGCGATGTCGAGAGCCGGCGGCGGCTGTACGCACTGCGCAACCCGGTTGCCCGGAAACTTCGTGATGCGCTGCTCCGGTACGGGTCTCGCGTCCCGGGCGCCGCGCGCAAGGCGAGCCTGCAGAATTCGCAACTGGACGTCGGCTATGGCCGCGGCGGGGGATGGCCGCTCGCGCGTGGCCCGCGGAGCGGGGAGCGGGCGCCGGACGCTCCGCTGGCCGAGGGAACGGTCCACGACCGGCTCGGTGTCGACCATTTCACCTTGCTCGTTTTCGGCGCCGCATCTGCGGCCGGAGAACGGTACGGGGTAACGGACACCGCGTATTCGGCAATGGGGACAGTCGAGGTGCGGGTCGACGACGATACGGACACGACCGGTTCGGCACGCGACAGATACGGTCTGCGGCGCGGATATGTGCTGATCAGGCCGGACGGATACGTGGCGTACCGGGGCAGTGACGGCGCCGCGGCGCGTCGGGTGGCCGCCGCCTGCACCGGCGCCGGGCAGAACGCATGAGCGCCGCCCGCGAAGCTCTGCTGGAACGAGTGGTCGCCTGGTTCACGGCCAACGGTGTCGGAGATACGAGTATGCGTACCGTGGCCGAGGGCATCGGTACGAGTCACCGAATGTTGAACTACCACTTCGGTTCTCGTGACGGCCTCTTGGAGGCCGTGGTGGCTGCCACCTGGGGCCGGCAGAACCTGGTGCTGGCCGAACTGCTCGACGCCGACCCCGATCCTTACACGGCGGCGTACGCGTTCTGGGACCGGATCGCCGGCGAGGCAACATTGGTGGCGCCGCTGTTCTTCGAGGTGGCGGCGGCGGCGATGCAGGGAAGACCGTGGGCGGTGCCGCTGCGGCAGTGGGTCGAGCAGTGGCGGGAAGTGCTGACCACGCTGTTCATCCGGGCCGGGCACGAACCGCGCGAGGCGGCGTTGCAGGCGCAGATGGCGCTGGCCATGGCACGCGGACTGCTGTTCGAGCTCGCGATCACCGGTGACGAGGGGCGTGTGGCGGCGGATACCGCGATCCGGACCTTTCTCGAGTCGACCAGAACTGCCGGGCAGGGAGCGTGAGTGGCTCCGGTGGGGGAGTCGCCCGACGGCCCGATTCGGCTGCCCGGCATATGGCACAGCGGGGGCGCCCGCGGCTGCGAGGGTTCGACTTCGACGGTGAGTGACCTCTGTCACTGCGACGCCAAAAGGATTGACCTGAATAATTGTTGAGGTTTCAGGATGGTCTCACCCGAACTTCACAGCTCCAGGAGGTCATCATGAGCACTACGAGCACTACCGCCCGCCCCGCCGTCCGCATCCCCGCAATGAACCGTCCCGTCGCCCTCTTCGGCGCGATCGGCGCGGCACTGCTGGCCAATATCGTTGTCTGGCTGATCGGCGCAGCCGCCGGCGGCACGTTCGAGGCGACCAACGCGGGGCAGGTACAGAGCGTGGCCCCCGGCGGCATCATCATGCTGACCGTGATTCCGATGCTGATCGGCCTCGGCGCGGCAGTGCTGCTGTCCTACAAATGGATCGGTGTGCTGCGCCTCGCCGCGGCGATCGGATCGGTGATCGCCGTGGCCACCATCGCCATGACCGTGAGTGCCGATTTCGACACCGCCTCCACGGTCGCGCTGTCGGTCACGCACCTGACGCTGGTCCCCGCTCTGGTCATCGCTGCCGAGGGATTGCGCCGCAAGCTGATCGAAGCGTGATCTGCACGAACCGGAAGGGCCCGCATCCGAGAGGTGCGAGCCCTTCCGGTCGCCGAAGGCAGGGGAGATGATTTCGACGCTCAGGGGACAGAGGTCGCCACGGTGCCGGTCGTCCGTCGGCCCGAGCCCAGGGATGTGATCACGACGATCACGGCGGCGATCCCGATGGCAGCCGCGGCGAGCGAAGCCGTTGCGGCCCAGCCGAACCAATCGACAACCGCCGCTCCGACGGCCGAACCGAGACTGCCGCCGACGAAATACACGAGCATGTACGCGCTGTTGAACCGCGCCGGCGCGGTGGGGTCGATCGCGAGCACCGTGCTCTGGTTCGCCACCTGTGCAGCGAAGAGGCCCGCGTCGAAAAGTGCCAGGCAGACCAGCGTCACCACGGTGTCGGTGAGCGTGAACGCCATGATGGCTGTGGCGACTCCGGCCAGTGAAAGTCCCACCGGGATCACCCGGCCGGAGCCCACCCGGTCGGTCCAGGCTCCGGCTACCCGGGTCGCAAGGATGCCCGAGAGCCCGGCCGCCGCGTACAGGCCGATCTGCTCCGCGGTGTACGAGAACGGGGGCTTCGAGAGCGCGACCGCGAGCCCCGCCCATACCGCGCAGAACGCGAAAAACCAGATCGCGCCGCATATCGCGGCAACCCTGAGCTGGGCGTACCGCACGAACAGCCCAGGCAGCGAGCGGAGGGTTTCGACATAGCCACGCCCGCCCACACCCTGCGCGGCCGGCAGTACCAGCACGCAGGCCGCAGCGAGTACGGCACAACCCACCGCGAAAACGAGAAGCACGCCACGCCAGCCGATCTCCTCGGCAAGCCAACCGCCGGCGATCCGGCCGGCCAATATTCCCGCCGATATCCCGGCAGTGACAATGCCCAGGATCGTCGCCCGCCGCCGCGGCGGAGCGAATCGGCCGGCCACGGAGCTCAGGCCCGCGCCCACCGCCGATAATGTTCCGACCACACCCGTCAACATTCCCAGCGCCCAGACCGCACTCACCGCGGCACACGCCGCCAGCGCACCCGACATGACCGCGAACTGGATCGCGAGCACCCGCCCGGGCGGGAAGCGATCCACCAACGGTACGAGCAGGCCCAGCCCCGCCATGTATCCGGCGGGTCCGCACGCGAGCGCAAGACCGACGGCGGCGATCTGTGCGCCCAGAGAGTGCGCCACCTCTGCTATCGCGGGCTGCAGTAGATAGATCGTGGAGGTGCCGAGCGCGGCGGCGAGCGAAAGGAACAGTACTACGGAGCCCGGCAGTCGATTGCCGGCGTGTGGTTCTGTGGTGGGTTCGGTTCTCACATCGACCGACGGTATGAAGCCGCAGGTCCCGGAGCTGGCGGGATTGCGACCTCACCGTCGCGGCGACATAGCGGCAACTCACCGCGGGCCGGGCAGCGCCTCGCATTCACGTCAGCGGGCCCCTCCTACGAGGATCTCGCCTCTCGATCAAAGGTCGAACGCTGCGCTCCTCCTCGGCCGGCACGGACCGTTCGGGGCCGGTCCGTCCCGGCCGGGGAGGAGAGGGACAGCTCCGGATTCTCCTGCCCGGGCGAAGAATCCGGAGTCGCCCGCGAATTCGGTCTCGAGTGTCGGCGCATGGGCCACAACCTCTTTCTCTCGTTGCGCATCGTCAGGCGGTGATCAGGCGCGGACCCGGCCGAGGAACGCGGTCACGTTCTGCCGGATCTGGTGGATGCGGTCGGCGGGGTCGTAGTCGTCGCGGTAGGCGCGACCCAGCGCCGGCGTCATCACATGCCGCGCGTACAGCGAACAACAGAGGTCACCGCACATATAGGTGCCGGTGGAGTTCCCGCGCCGGCCCGCCTCACCGGCCTTGCGGGCGGTCATCAATACGACTCCACCGTTGGTGTGGGTGGTCGAACAGACGGTGCACATCTGCGTCCGGCGCGGCCCGCCGGTCTCATAGCGCAGCGCGATCCCGGCGAGACCGTCCGCCTCGGGCAGCACCAGATACGCGCGACCCGGTAACCCCGGATCGGTCCAGCCCAGGAAGTCCAGATCGTCCCACGGGCGGGTCGCCAGGTCGGGCGGGACCGTCAGGCGTTTGGCATCTCCTTTCGAACAGTTGACGAACGACGCTCTGATCTCTCGTTCGGTGACAGGTTCCATCGGTTGTCCGGCTCCTTCGAATCGGATGGGCAAAACCGCGACACCCTATCGACCGTCCCGGAGCCCCGGCAACGCTATTTCCGCAGCCGGTCGGCCAGGATCAATGCACGCAGAATTCGTTGCCCTCGATATCGGTCATGGTTACGAAGTATTGGCCGCGCTCGCGGCCCGTCCGCTGCGCAGTGCCACCGAGGCCGCGCAGTTCGGCCACCAGCGTGTCGACCCGCTCGATCCTACGAGCGGGCGAGTCATCCGGAAACGTCGCCTGAATGTCGAGATGCAAGCGGTTCTTGACGGTTTTGGATTCCGGCACCCCCAGGAAACTCAGCCGCTCCGGCCCTTCCGGGTTGTAGATCGCGGCAAAGCGGACCCTTTCGTTCTCCGCGAACCCCTGACCTATCTGGTAGTCCATCCAATTGTCGTAGTCGTCCGGAACCGGATCGACCCGGTAGTCCAGGGCCGCAGACCAGAAGGCGGCCATTCGATCCGGATCGTGGCAGTCGATGACAACCTGAAACTGTCGAGACATGATCGAGAGGGTGCCTGGCCCGCCACCGTCGGTAAACCCCGGCTTCCCAGAGCAGATTGTTCCTGTGCCGCCGCGCCTGTATCGCCTGCGCAGCAGCAGCCCGGCGGCGCCGCCTACATCATTGGTCGGTGACGCCGCCATGCGTAGGTATCGGGACGCGCCCGTTCGCCCGGACCGCTGTTCGGAACTGCCCCGGAGCCTGCGAACGTGTCCGGCGGAAAGCTCGGCTGAACGCATAGACCGAGGTGTAGCCGACCGAGCGGGCGATGCTGTCGAGGGTGTCGTCGGTGTCGCGCAGGCGGACCGCGGCCAGATCCATCCGCCACTGCGTCAGGTAGTCGGCCGGCGCGGCGCCGGTCACGGCGCGGAATCGCCGCGTCAGCGTGCTGCGGGAGACCGTCAGCTCCGCAGCGAGTGACTCGATGGTCCAACCCCGGGCGGGCTCCCGATGGAGCCTGGTGAGCGCGTCGCTGACCACAGGGTCGGCCAGCACGCCGAGCCAGGATCCGCGCGCCTCGTCCGGGCGTTTCGCCGACCAGACCCGCAGCAACTGCACCAACAGGATGTCGACCAAATGGTTGAGGACGAATGCGGTCGCGATCTGCGGGTAGGCCAGCTCCCGTGACAGCAGCCGGACGGTGTCGTCGAGGCAGGTGCCGCCGTTGTCGGCCCTGATGTGCAGAACCTGCGGTAACGAGGTCATCACCTGCGTCGACACCGTGGGGTCGTATTCGTAACCCGCGCCGAGGATATGCGTCTGTACTACACCGGCACCCAGGCGCAACACACTGCCCTCCGCCATCGCCGCATCGCCACCGCAGTCGCCGCACGGGGCCAGCGGCACGCCGGGTGCACTGCTCAGCCCGTGCTCGACACCGCTCGGCAACAGCACCACATCGCCGGGCATCAGCTGTTGTGCTTCCTCGCCGGGCAGACACAACCATGCGGTGCCCGAGGTGACGGCATAGAAGGCCGCAGTGCAGCGTGCGCCCCAGGAGATCCCCCACGTGCCGCCCGCCTCGATGCGCGCACCCGCGCTACCACGGACACCGCCGATCGCGAGGATGTCCGCAAGAATGTCCATACGATCGATGATAGTGCGACAAACAGATATGTTTCTGGCCAATTCAGCTATCGAACCATTCAACGTGTACCGCATATGGTCGAACCATGCCAGATGCGAACGAGATCATCGAGATGAACAGCCAGGTCATCAGCGAGTTCCGGGAGAAGGGCGGCACCGTCGGCGGCACCTTCGAAGGGTTTCCGCTCATCCTTGTGCATCACATCGGCGCCAAATCGGGTATCGAACGCATCGCGCCGCTGGTTCCCTATGTCGAGGGCGACCGGATCTTCGTCTTCGCCAGCCTGGGTGGCAGCCCGAAGCATCCCGCCTGGTACCACAACCTGACGGCCAACCCGAACACCACCGTCGAGTACGGCACTGAGACGTTCCCGGTTGTCGCCCGTGTACTGCCCAGGGCCGAGCGTGATGAAATCTATGCCAAGCAGGTCGCCGTGCAGCCCCAGTTCGGCGAATACCAGCGCAAGACCGACCGGGTCATTCCCGTTGTCGAATTGCAGCGGATCGGCCTCTGACGCGGGTGCTGGAAGATGCTATCCGGTAAGTGCCGCAACAATCGAGGAATAACACCCGGGTCCAATGCCCATGACCGACATAATGACTCGGTGGAGAAATAGGTTCTCGCCGAATTCTCGGGTCCCTCGACCCGTCAGCAAGTGGCAGAATCTATAGACCGGCCCGGTGTTTATTACCCAGTCGGCAGCTCCCGTAAACAAAGTTGATGGGATCGGTTATCGCGGAATGTCGGCCGCGGTGAATCCGGCCGGTGGCGGGGGTGGCGTCGAGGTGACGTGCGAGTTCGCCGTTCTTACTGTCAGCACGACATCTGTTGGCGTAGAAGGGGGTAGCTCGCGCCGGATATCTGCTCTCCAGTTGACAGAAGTCTCCGGGAGCCCGCAGGATCATTCCGTGTCGAATGAACATTTTGTGTGGAAACCATTCGTTTCGAAAATTGTTGCAGTGGCGGCCTTCGTTGCGGCCGGTCTCGGTATGGCGACCGGCACTGCGTCGGCCGAAAGAGGCGTAGACGATTGCATTGCCTACTCGTACGAAGAGGGCATCATGCATACCACGGTCTATTTCCACAACCGCTGCAATTCGACACAGGGTGTGACGGTGTATCCGGCGGAGAACGGGTGCGGTAATTGGACGACCAGGCTCGCCCCTGACGAGAAGAGCAGCCACGAGTTCGGCCGATGCGGAGTATCGGCTGTGAGCAATGTAGACGGCTGACCGGGCACAACGGACGAGCGGGCGTAGCCCGAGGCTTTCGATGAATGCCGTTACGCCCGCTCGGGCGGCGCGCCTGCACTCCCACGGCGCCGTCTCCGCAGCCCTGGCGCTGTACAGCGATCACGGGTTGCGTGAACTCGTGGATGCGGCGGTGCCGATGGGCGCCGGTATCGGCGGGAAGCCGGCGCTGTTGGAGGTCGCAGGAACTGGCCGCCGGCATCGCGTTCCTGAACGGCCGTGGCCTGCTGCACCTCGGCGCACATTTCGAGAACATCCTGACCGACGGTCGCCGGCCAAACCAGCCGGAGTGCACCGTTTCCGGACGAGGAGATCGGCCGCCTGTCGGGTGGGCCGGCCCATCATCGCGGCGCGGTTCGGAACGGGATTGCCGGATCGGCGTGAGCGGCTGTCCGCCGGCAAATCCGGCATGCGCGGGCCGATATCAGGTTCCGCCGATCGATGACCACGGGGTTCACCGATGCCGCCTACGTTCAGTACCGATAGATCTTGACGTAGGCGTTCGTGCTGGTTCCGATCGTGATGGGGCCGAGGCACGAAGCCGAGCCGTGTCCGGACGGGCTGAAAGAACCGCTCCACGAGCCCTGGTAGTGGCCGAAGGCCGGTAGCGGAAAGGCGAACGGCTGGGTGTGCAGGCCGTAGCACTCGACTATGAGCGAGTATTCCCGCCCCGCGGGTTCGTTGTAGTCGCGGCAGGTTGCCGTCGCGCCGAACAGATCCCGCGTGACCGTACAGTCCTCAGGCGCGGCGTGGGCCGCACCGGCGCCGATCGCGGTGGCGAAAACCGAAACCGAGGCGGCGGCAAGGACGATCCGGACCGCAGCGATTGCCGTGCTTCTCATGGTGGTCCTCCAGGTTTCTCAGCGGTTGTCCGCCGATTCTGCACCGTGTTCATCCCTGCCACGCCTGGGATGGCGACCGCGCCGGATGGATCTCGAGAACTGATCGGTCGGGCGGAGCCACACCCAATGGGAGCGAATATCCGCCGTGGTGAAAGTCTTTGGTTACCGACACAATACTCTCCGAGCGCAGATCGGTGGCGGCCGATGAGGCCGGTGTCTGCGGGCACGGGTGGATCGGCGACCAGTGGGCGCGCCCCTTCTGTAAGGATTCGACGAGATCTCGTGTGGCGCCGCGATGAGTTTCGCCGTCCGGTGCAGTCTGATCTCCATGGGCACACTCATCTATGGCTTCAATGTCTCGGTGGACGGGTACATCGCCGATGCTCGAGGCAGCATCGACTGGAGCGATCCGAGCGAAGAACTGCACCAGTACTGGAACGACTTCGAGCGCGAGACCGCCCTGGCGTTCTACGGGCGGCGGCTCTATGAACTCATGTCCGCGTACTGGCCGACGGCGGACAAGGCCCCGGACGCCACCCCTATGATCGTCGACTTCGCCCATATCTGGCGCGATATGCCCAAGGTCGTGTTCTCACGCACCCTGGAGTCGGTCGATTGGAACTCCCGTCTGGAACGCGGCGACCCGGTCGAGGTGGTGCGGAAACTGAAAGCCGAAACCGACGGCAGGCTGGAGGTGGCCGGCGCGACGCTGGCCGCACCGATCGTGCAGGCCGGTCTGGTGGACGAGTATCGGCTGGTGATCGCGCCGACCGCCGTGGGCGGCGGCACTCCGTTCTTCCCGGCGTTGCCGTCATGGATATCGCTGCGACTGTTGGAGAACCGCACCTTTCCCTGCGGTACGGTCCTGCTGCGTTACGAGGCGAAACGCGACTGACGCAACCGGCCCCGCCCTGCGGACGCACTATGCGCCGTATCCGCCGTCGATCGGCAGCACTGCGCCGGTTACGTAGGAGGCCTGCGGACTGGCGAGGAAGACGACACTCCACGGGCCCTGGACGCACTGCGCATGCTCCTCGAGGCCCCGGCCGAAGCCGATGCGCGGCGTGGCTGCCTGATGGCCAACAGCACCTACCCGGGGTTTCTCGTCGCCTCATGGCGCGGCCGATGATTTTATGGCTCCCGGCCGGTCCAAGCTCGTGACACCGTAGAAAGGACACAGCTATGCGGGAGCTTCTCGTCGACTTCATCACCTCTCTCGACGGCTATGCGTCGGGAGAAGGATGGCCCGGGTTCTGGGGCCTCGAGGGTCCGGAATACCTCGCGTGGCTCGGTGAGCAGCCCGAGGCCACCCACCTGATGGGAGCGAACACCTACCGCCTGATGTCGGGCTTCGCCGCCGGCCAGGTCCCGAGTGGTCAAGACGAGTTCAGGCCCGAAGAAGAGGCGTCCGTCGATGAGCTCACGCAAGCGACCAAGGTGGTGTTCTCCTCCTCGCTCGAAGACCCACTGACATGGGCCAACTCCACGCTGGTCCGCGACGACGCCGTCGAGACGGTCCGCGCTATGAAGTCGAGTGGCTCGGGGCTGCTCACTACCATCGGCAGCCTCAGCCTGAGCCGGTCGCTGCTACGAGCCGGACTCGTCGACCGCTTCCGGGTCGTGATGTTCCCGGTGATCACCGGGGCCACGGGTGCGGAACGCATCTACGACGGCTATCCGGACGTCGCCCTCGAAATGATCGAGCACCGCACCTTCGACGGCAGCATCCAGCTAGTCGAGTACAAGCCCCGCGTGCTCGAACACCCGCCGCTCGGCGCCCCTGCCTGACGTCGCCCTGTCCGTGGGCCCGGGTCACCATTCGGCCACCTGGGATAGTGGACTGGTGAATCGGAAAGACGGCGTCGGATCATGGCAGCAGACCTGATCGTGACTCGGACGCTGGTGATCCCGGCATCCGAGTTGCGCGAGCGGTTCTCACGCTCGTCCGGCCCGGGCGGGCAGCACGTCAACACCACCGACAGCCGGGTCGAGCTGTCGTTCGACCTCACCAACTCGCCCTCCGTGCCGGAACGGCTGCGCACCCGGATGCTCGATCGCCTGGCCGGCCGCCTGGTCGACGGGGTGCTCACGATCGCCGCTTCGGAGCACCGCGCACAGCTGCAGAACCGGTCGGCCGCCCGCGAACGCCTGGCCTCCTTATTGCGTGACGCTGCTGCCGCCCCGCCGCCCGCGCGCCGCGCCACCAAGCCGTCGCGCGGCGCGAAGGAACGTCGCATCGCCGCGAAGAAGCGGCGCGGCATCACCAAGCGAAACCGCCGTGCCTTTCCCGACGACCAGTAGCGCTTTGTCGGCCCTCTCCTCTCGCGGGACTGCCTCCGTCGATCCGGCGGTGTGCCGGGCGTGAGATAGCCGACCTCGGCGGCCGGGTGCGGCTATCGGTGCGTGGCCAGGAACGGCAAGAGGACGTCGGCCATCTCGTCGGGCACTTCCTCGGCGAGATCGTGGCCGGCGTCGAAGACATGCCCGACCACAGTGGAACCGCGCTTTTCAGCGGCACGGTGGGAGGGTGGGGGTCAGTAGTCGGTGCAGGGCGGTGGGGGTGTGGCCGAGGTGTTCGCGGACGGTGCGGGTCAGGTGGGCCTGGTCGGCGAAGCCGAGGTGGGCGGCGAGGTCGGCGAGGCCGGTTTCTCCGTCGGTGATCCGGTCGAGCGCCTGTCCGACTCGTATCCGGTTGCGGTAGCGGGTCAGCGACACTCCCATGTGCTGTGAGAACACCCGGCTGAGCCGATACGGCGAGACCCGCAGCAATACGGCCAGAGACCGCAGTCCGGCCGACTCCGGCGCCCCGTTGATGATGGCGTCGCGGGCCGCGGTGACCAGCAGGCGGTCGGCGGGGCGCGGCCGAGGGATCGGCTGTTCGGCGGCGAGTGCGACGAGCCTGACCAGTTCCTCGGTCGCCGCGTAGTCGATGTCACCGCCGACGGCAGCGGTGAGCATGCGGCGGTGCGCGAGCTCGATACGCGCATCGACGTAGACAGCCCGCGAGCTCACCTCACTTTCCAGAAGGCTGGGCTCGATGGTCACCGCGGTGCAGACGTCACCGCCGGCCGGGTGGGAGAAGCCTTCCTCCTCGCCCGGTGTGCCGATATAGCCGACAGTGCGGTCCAGGTCGGCGAGTTCACCGTCGGCTTCTCGCCGGAACCGGCCTCGGCGCACGAGTACGAGCCGATGGTCGTCGCGGGCTTCCGGAGCCGAGAAGTGGGTGTGGTCGGAGCAGCAGTTCACGGTGGTCACGGTGAACTCCGGCCGGGCAGCGAGGGTCGTGGCGGACAGCACTCACCGACCGTAGGGCCGGGGTACGACAAGAAACTGCCCGCAAAAATCTTCAAGACCTGCGCCGGTCCGGGCATGGATGCTGAGACGGCAACACCGACTACGTCAGCGAGACAAACGAAATATGACCGTACACGCGCACCTCGCCGCGGCCTGACCAGGAGGATTCCATGGCATCCATTCACAAAGAATTCGTCGTCGACGCCACACCCGAGCAGGTCTGGGATGTGCTCGCCGATTTCGGCGCGGTACACGAGCGACTCGCCCCGGGCTTCGTCACCGATACTCGCCTCGACGCCGACACCCGCACAGTCACCTTCGCCGACGGCACCATCGTCGCCGAACGACTCGTCGACCTCGACCCGGCGAGCAAGCGCGTTGCCTACTCGATCGTCGGCGGACACCTTCACCCCGCCCATCACCACGCGTCGATGCAGGCCCTGCCCGCCGAGAACGGCAGAACCCTGTTCGTCTGGCACACCGATGTCCTGCCCGAGGCCCTCGCCACACCGATCGCCGAATCCGTCGAGCAAGGATCAACAGTCATACATCGGGCACTGGAAACGGCAGCAACCACAGTCAAGCGGTAGCGGCGTAGCCACAGAGCGAGACGCGCGGTCGGCAATTCGGGTCGGCTTCCGACCGCTATGGCGCCTACTTTCGCTCACACCGACAACGAAAGGACCGAGATGCTCGAAAAACCCGGTGCCGCGCCGGAGGGTTACAACACCGTTTCTCCATGGGTTGTCACCGACGATACCGGGGCATTCCTCGACTTTGTCGGCTCGGCGTTCGACGGCGAGGAGCTCGGGCGGGTGGCAACCGACGACGGTTTGATCGGCCACGGTGAGATCCGGGTAGGCGACACCGTGGTACTGGCGTTCGACCGGCACGTGGACTGGGCCGCGATACCGAGCCTGCTGCGGGTATTCGTCGCCGACGCGGACGCAGCCGTTTCCCGTGCTCTCGCCGCCGGTGCGCAGATCGTCACTCCGATCTCCGACGATGCGTTCGGGCAGCGCGGCGCACGCCTCAGGGATCCCTTCGGCAACATCTGGTGGGTGAGCTGCCACGTCGAAGACGTCACCGAAGACCAGATGTGGGAGCGGCTCCAGGACCCTGTGTATTCCGAGAGAATGCGGGTTGCCCAGGCAACGCTCGATGCCGAGCTCAGCGGCCGTCCAGTTGGCCGGAGCAGCGCGCCGGTTCGCAACAGTTCCAACTGACCAGTCCGGGTTGGGGGTCGATGCGGGTGCCGCCTTCGCGGCTACCGACCGGCGAGCTCGGCGACGACCGGAGCAAGACGGCCTGCGGAGTCGGCGCCGAAAACGAAATACGAGAAGCCGCTCTCCTCCCGGCGTCGCTCGATTTCCTCGGCGGCGGCTGCCGGATCATCCGAGAGAACGGTCATCGCGTCTACCGCGCGAAGCGCAGCAGGGTCGGTATCGGGGGGCGCCATATGCGGAGCGACAGAGTCACCGATCACCGGCACGGCCAGCGCGAGCTCGACGTCGGCGCGGAACTCGCGCACCATATGCGCGACTTCGCGCCGAGGCTGAGCCCCCAGCACGAACGTGACCGTATCCGCGACCTCGGCCGCCAACGCCTGGGCCTTCGGACCGAGTACCGCCATTGCCACGGGCGTATGACGATCAGGGCCGTCGAGGTCTCGCAACGTTGCGACCGTCTCCCGTACCCGTGCCAACCGTTGGTACGGCGGCGGTACGGAAGGCATTCCCTTGTCGCGCAGCTCGTCCTCGATCCCGGGTCTGCCGGTGCCGATGCCCATCTCGAAACGGCCCTCGGTCAGCAGCGACAGCGAGTGCGCTTCCCATGCCGTCAACCACGCCGGGCGGAACGGAGACGCGTACACCCAGGTGCCCACGCGCAGGTCGGTCAGGGCCGCGGCGGTGGCCAGCATGGGGCCGGGTGCCGGCTGCGTCTGAGGGAAGTCGGGCACGAGCAGCGTCGAGTAACCGCTGTCGGCGATGCGGCGCACGCGGTCACGCCACGCGGGCACGTCGGTGGTGAGCGGAGCAACGACCCCGAATCGGAACGGTCTCGTCATGCACGGACTCCTGTCTCCCGGTCGGTTCAGAGGAACAGACGACGGAGTCGCCCGACATTCATCGGCGCAGCACGTCGGAACTATTCCAGTGCCACGGCAAAGGCCGCGAGTGCCCGCTCGTCGAACAGCACGAACCGCACGTAGTCGACGGCCGTTTCGGCGGAACGCACCGTCTCGACGGCAATTCGGGCACCATCGTCCATCGGCCAGCCGAAGATGCCGGTGGAGATCGCGGGGAAGGCCACGGTCCCGGCGCCCAGTTCATCTGCCACGCGCAGGGATTCGCGGTAGCAGGAGGCAAGCAACGCCGAGCGGTCCTCGGTGGCCGACCACACCGGGCCCACGGTGTGGATCACCCAGCGCGCGGGCAATCGTCCCGCGGTCGTCGCCACCGCCTGTCCGGTCGGCAACCCCTTGCCGAGGTGCGCGGCGCGCAGGTCACGGCACTCCGACAGGATCTCCGGACCGCCCTTGCGGTGAATGGCGCCGTCGACACCACCGCCACCGAGCAACGAGGAATTCGCGGCGTTGACCACCGCGTCGACCTGCTGTTCGGTGATATCCCCGCGCACTGCCTCCATTCGCGTCATCGGTCCATTGTGCTGGCATGACCGGCCACGATGCCATCGGATATGCGCACCGATCACCGAACCGAAGTGAGGTCGGAGTTCGCCGTCGCACCAACGCGGCAGTTACGGCGGCCGACGCCCCGGATACGCCGATGAACGACGTCCGATTCACTGGGCGGACACACCAGATCTCAACGAGGGAACATGCAGAACCTTTACGTAGTCAGCCACCCGCACGCCGACCACACCGAAGCCGACCTCGTCGGCGGCTGGTACGACTCGCACCTGACACCGCTCGGCCTTCGCGACGCACACCTGATCGCCGAGGAACTCGACCGCCGCCGCGACCCACTGCGACCGGTCCGCATCACAACATCCGACCTGTCCCGATGCGCCGAAGCCGCCGGGATTCTCGGCACAGTCCTCGATGCCCCGGTTTCGGCGGATCCGCGCCTGCGTGAGATCAGTTTCGGTGAAGCAGAAGGCCGGCCGAACGAGTGGCTCGCTCAGCGGCAGATCCCCGCACCGGACCATGACCGGCTCGACCACCGCGGCCCCATCGGTGGTGCCGAGACACGGCGCGAGGTCGCCACCCGGGTCGGTGCCTGCATCAGTACGTTGATGACCGATATCGGCCACGACCACATCGTGGTCACCCACGGATTCGCCCTGACGTTCGTGGTGACCACCTGGATGCGGATCCCCGTCGACGCGGTCGGATTCGCGTCCTTCGCGACGACGCCCGGTGCGATCACCCACCTACGCCTCGACGACTACTGGCGCAACCGCACACTGGTCGCCCTCGCCGACACTTCCCACCTGAAAACCGATAAGTATTGACCGAGCACGATCGCCGCCCATTCCCGTGGTCAGGCCTCCATACCGCCTCAGTACAGTGAATTCGCATGACCGGCACCGAACTGGAGATCACCGCGGAACTGGTCCGCGACCTGCTGCGGGAGCAGCATCCCGATCTCGCGGGCCTGACCATCCGCGAGGTGGCGGGTGGCTGGGGCAACCAGATGTGGCGTCTCGGGGACGAGTTGTCCGTACGTATGCAGCGTATGGACCCCACCCCGGACTTGCAGCTGAAGGAGCGGCGGTGGCTACCCGTGCTGGCCCCGCGCTTACCGCTGCCGGTGCCGACCCCGGTGCGATTCGGTGAACCCTCCGAGCGTTTCCCCAAGCACTGGACAGTGATGACGTGGGTTCCCGGCGAGCCGCTCGACCACGCCACGATCAGTCGCGGCGCCCATGCGGCCGATACGCTGGCAGCATTCCTGCGGGCACTCCACGTTCCCGCACCCGCCGAGGCGCCGATCGCCACCGACCGCGGCGCCCATCCCAGGGACTGCACGGACGGCTTCGAGGCCTTCTGCCAAGCCGTCGCCCCTGCCGACCTCGCCACCGAGGTCCGGGCGGTCTGGGACGATGCCGTCGCCGCCGGCGCGTGGGAGGGCCCACCGGTGTGGGTGCACGGCGACCTCCATCCGGCGAACGTCGTCGTCTCGGACGGAACGCTCTCGGGCATAGTCGACTTCGGTGACCTGTTCGCCGGTGACCCGGCGTGGGACCTCGCCGCCGCCTGGGTGCTGCTGCCCGCGGGCACTGCAACACGGTTCTTCGACATGTATGCGCACGCGGACGAGGCGGCGATCCGGCGGGCCCGCGGACTGGCGGCCATGAAGAGCCTGTTCCTGATGCTCATGGGGCAGAACGGAGATCGGGGTCTTCCGGGCGGAAAGCCGCATTGGGGTCCTGTAGGGCGGGCGGCCCTCGAGCGTGTTCTGACGGACGAGTGACGAAATAGACCCGGCCCCCGCGGGGCTCGTGCCGCCCAGCATTTCGTCGCCGACCCGCAGTCGAGCAACATCGGTTCGGGCGGCTTCCACCACGCCCGCGGAGTCCACGCCGAATCCACGCGGGAGGGCGCGGCCGGTCACCATCTCCATAGCGCCGCTGCGGATCATCCAATCCATGGGGTGGCCGATGCGGTGCGCACATGCACAAGCATCTCGGTTCCGCTGAACTGGTGCTACTGGATGTGCTGCATCGTCAGACTTCCGGGACGTCTGTTGCCGGGGCGGGCGTCGGCGACGCCGAGGCGAAGGGGAAGCGCGCGCCGGTGAGGTGCTCGGAGACGCTCCAGAGCCGCGCGGCGGAGTCCGGATCCTTCGCCACGGCGGATATCTCGCCCACCGCCGCCGGACCGCGAACACCGCCGAATCGGCTCGGGCCGACGAAACTACCGCCGGGGATATCGCCGACGGCAGCCAGCAGGGTGGGAAGCGCACCGGCGTCGGGTCCCTGGGCGAGCATGGGCGTGAAGAGGGCTGACAGGGTGTCGAGAAGCCGGTTGCCGCTCGTGATCCGGAAGCCTGTGGCGGCCCAACCGGGATGCGCGGTGGTCGCGGTGACCGGCGAGCCGGCCGCGTTCAGACGGCGTTGTAGTTCGGCAGTGAACAGCAGGACCGACAACTTCGATGCACCGTAGGCGCCGAACGGCTTGTAGGGGCGTTGTGCCCATTGCAGGTCGTCGAAGTCGAGTTGTGCAGTGCGGTACGCGGTCGACGAGGTGGACACCACGCGGTCGGTGATTCGGTCCAGCAGCAGGTTCGTCAACGCGAAGGGCGCCAGGTGGTTGACGCCGAACTGGAGTTCGAAACCGTCTGCGGTGTGCTGCAGCGAGTCGGTCATGGTGCCGGCGTTGTTGATGAGCACGTCCACTGTGCTGTCGATGCTGTCCGCGAACTGCCGGACCGATACCAGGGAGCTGAGGTCGAGCGGACGGACTTCGACCGTGCCGCTCATCTCGGCGGCGGCTGCACGGCCCTTGTTCTGGTCTCGGACGGCGAGGACGATCCGTGCGCCCTTGGCGGCCAGGGCGGCCGCCGCGGCACGGCCGATACCGCTGCCGGCGCCGGTGACGATGACGGTGCGGCCGGACTGATCCGGTATCTGCGAAGGGGAGGTGAGTGCGAGCATGCGGCCAATGTACCCACTGGAAACAATCTGGTCAACGGAAACATCCTTGGTAAACTGCCCGCATGACGCCTGACCGCCCCTACCACCACGGCAATCTGCGCCAGGCCGTGCTGGAGCAAGCCACGCCGGTCGTGCGTGACAGGGGGGCCTCGGAGCTGTCGCTGCGCGAGCTGGCCGCCGCCATCGGCGTTACGCACTCCGCTGTGCGCCGCTACTTTCCCGACCGCCGGCAGCTTCTCGACGCATTGGCTGTAGAAGGGTTCGCTCTGCTCGGCGCCCGACTACAGGACGCCGTCGAATCCGCCCCCGACTACCACGCGCAGATTCACTCGATCGCCCACGCCTACCTCGACTTCATGACGTCCGAGGCCAACTTGGCCGAGCTGATGTTCGCCCACAAACACGGGGCAGGTGGCGACGCCGTGAGCGAGAGTGCCGACGCGGCCTTTGCGCCGATATTGCTGGTGTTCCAACGCGGCCTGGCCGGCGACCCGCGGCACACGAGCCCGGAGCGGACCGCACTGATCTTCTTTGCCACCCTTCAAGGGCTGGCCGGGCTCGCGAACTGCGGCATGATCACCGCCGACCAACTCGGCGGGTTCATCGATGAAGCTGTCGCGCAATTCCCGCAGTAGTAGATACTTCCCGGTTCGACGATGCCCGCGGGAAACCACATCCGTCTCCGAGAATGAGTAGGTGCGCGCGATAGCCCGGCGCAGCTATCGCAGACCAAGGTGCCGTCGATATCCCAGATGACCAGTCCCGGGCGCCCGCGGTCACGAGGGCATTCCGACGGACTCGACCCGACTCTACGAGGTGCCGGCGGCCGATTCGAGAGTCGGACGGCAACTCCTTCGAGCCGCCGATATGGGGAGAGGAAACCGGCTTCTACCTGCGCAGGAGGGCAGTCGGGGCAGCAGGATCATCGGCGAGCACGGTTTCCGGCTTGCTCCGACCGAGATACCGACGGCGAGCATTACACCGGCCTATACGACATTATGGTCGCAGATCTGACTACTCAGGTCGCACACTGCGTTTTCGACTGATCAGGGATCTACCGTGCAAAGTTCACAGATATTGACCCGCACCGTGCTCGGCAGCGTCATTGCCCCGCTGCTCATTGTCGGTTCAGGGGGCGTCGCCGCGGCCGAGCCCGCCCCGGCGCCCGCGCCGGTGCAAGCCCCCGATGCTGCGGCGCCTGGGGCGGGGGCGCCCATCGCGGCGTGTATGGCGCCCGGCGACTCCATCGAACTCCGGGCCGGCCTGGGCGCCCTGCTCGGGACCGGGAGCGGCGCGGTCGCGGGCCTGCCCGTCTTCTTTTTCGGGGCCATCCCGTTCGGGATCATCGGCGGCGTGATCGGTGCCATGGTCGGCTCGACCACCTACGCGCAGGACGCCTGGCGGGCTCCGCAGAACTGCTGATCGGATTGGGCCGCGGGGTCAGCCCTTTGACGGGGTAGGTGGCGTCGAGCCATTCGGTGAACGATGGCCGGCCGATTCGGGCGTGCGGCCGGCCACGCTGGGTGTCGCATAAGGCAAGGCCTCACGACCCCGCACCGCACCGGCGGGTGAGGCGCTTCAGCTGATTCCGTTCCGCTGTGCTGTCCATCCGAGCGCGAGGGCGGTGCGTGCGACATCGTCGTTCCCTTCGGCATACCACTCGGGGATCCGTCCGTCCCGGGCGCACTGTCCACCCGACTCGAATATCGGTACCCGGCTGGGATGCAATGCGAACCACCGCTGCACCAGCGCTTGTGCCGACTGCTGCCGGTCCCGCGAGATCAACCATTCGACCAGGGCGGGAGTGCGGTCGCGTAACACTGTCCGCAGCATCGCGTCGGGTACCTCGGCGACCAGGGAGTCCGGGTCGCGTGTCCAGGCCAGCCACGGGATCAGGACCCCGCGGACCCTGCTCAGCAATGCTTCCAGATTCTCGATGCGGTGCGCGGGCTCCGCGAGATCGATCCGGTACCAGTAGCCGAGCACTTCATCAGCTCGGTCCTCGACCAGCACCTCATCGACGGTCCCGAGTACTCGTTCCGGATGGGCGCGCCGCCATTCCAGGAGTTTTTTGTCGAGGACCCGCACATACTGCGGCTCCAGCCGGATCAGCTGCCCCTTCCTGTTGCGGGTGGTCGTCCCGAATTCGATCTTCTCGATACGGCCGCCCGCCGTACGCTGGAGCCGACGCTCCGTTCGTGACCAGGAGAACCCTTCAGTTTCCAGGTGGGCGGCCAGCCATGCTCCGGCAGCCTCGAGCACCTCGCCCGGCTTCTCGAGTCGGGCGATCTCCTTGTCCGGCTCGCCGGTCGGTCGGCTGGCGGCACGGTTGTGCATTGGTGATCCCCGCTCTCGGACGGACTCGCCGGAGGCCGGCTTTGCGCACTGTGTGTCAGCCTGCGGTCCGGTAGACCAGATTATTCAGGATGTTGAGGTTGTACCGACAGCCCGCAAGGGCCGATCCGCGGGTACGCTTCGTGTTCCGCACCGTCGGCACAGTGGTTGATATCGGATGACCGGCGAAAATCGCTCGATAAGCGGTGTTTCCGCCCGGCGCAATGATGGACCGGGTGGTCCAAAATAGGTAGCCTGGTTGCATGCCGCGTCCACGCCAGTTCGATGAAGAGCGCGTCTTGGCGGCCGTGCAGGCGGCGTTCTGGGACAACGGGTACGCAGGGACGTCACTCGAAGATCTTCTGGCAGCCAGCGGGCTGGGAAAAGGGAGTCTGTACGGGGCATTCGGGGACAAACGGAGTTTGTTTCTGCGGGTGCTGCGCGAGTACGACGAGGCCAACGATCGGATGTTGCGTACGTGGCTGGAGGTGGCCGACCGCGCTATCGAGGTGATTCGCGGTTTCGTGACCGGACCCGTGCGCGATCCCGGCGGCGAACAGGCCCGTCGAGGTTGCCTGCTCGCCAATACCGCGATGGAGCTCTCCGTGAGCACCGTCGAGGTGGCCGCAGAGGCTCGGCGCAGCTACGCCGCGACTACTTCCGTGCTGGTCGACGCGATACGGCGAGCGCAGCGCGAGGGCGATATCGCGCCCCATGTCGACCCCGATGGCGCCGCCCATGCGGTGCTGGCGGGTCAGCTCGGGCTGATTGTCCTCGGCCGGGTCGGCCAGGATCCGGCCGCTCTGTCGATCATGGCCGAGACCCTGCTCAACGGTCTGTTGCCCAAGTCCTGAGCGGTCCCGCAGTGGCGTGAGAGAAAACAATTCCGCGCAAGTTCTTGACCAAACAGTCCATATCGAGTGTTATGGACTAGTCGGTCAATAACTAGGAAGTGGGAAGCTGTCATGAAGGTTCTGCAGGGCAAGGTCGCGGTCGTGACCGGGGGTAACGCGGGTATCGGACTGGCGATTGCGCGGGCGTACCTCGACGAGGGGGCCCGGGTGTTCGTTGCCGGCCGTCGCCGGACGCAGCTCGACGAGGTCGAGGCCGAACTCGGCCCCGGGGTGACCGGGATCCGCTGTGACGTGGGCAGGCTCGCGGACCTCGACGCGCTCTATGCAACGGTCGCTGAGCAGGCGGGTCGGATCGATGTCCTGGTCGCCAACGCCGGGATCGGGATCGTGGCGCCGTTGGGCGAGATCACCGAGGAGCAGTTCGACGCCATGTTCACCACCAACGTCAAGGGCTCGCTGTTCACCGTGCAGAAGGCGCTGCCGCTGCTCTCGCCGGGGGCGTCGATCATCCTCACCGGATCGACGGCGGCCTCGCGACCCGAGCCGTACCTTCCCGTGTACGGGGCGACCAAGGCCGCGCTTCGTAACCTGGTTCGGGGGTTCGCCCACGTCGCCGGGGAACGCCGGTACCGGATAAACATGCTCTCCCCTGGCGGTACCCGCACGCAGGGTTTGGTCGACCTGATCTCAGCCGAGGAGGTCGCTTCCGCCGGGGCGTCGGTTCCACTCGGCCGGTTGGCCGAGCCCGAAGAGATCGCCGCGGCGGCCGTCTTCCTCGCCTCGGACGCGTCCAGTTATGTCAACGGCTCCGAGCTCGCCGTGGATGGCGGCTCCGCTCAGATCTGAGCCGCGCAGCAGCTCCGTGCCCGGCAGGTGCTGTGCCAAAGCCTGAGCGAACGGCACTGTTACTGCGCGAGGGCGATTCCTGGACATGGAGGTCGGTGATGGCGGTCTACATCGGTATCCAGCACGCTTGCTGTCCGCGGCGCTCGAACTCGCCGGAAAGTTCCGGGTGAACGTAGTGAGCCCCACAATGGTCGAAGGCTCGGTCGAGACCTTTGCGGAACTGTTCCCCGACCTGAACGCAATGACTATCACCGACCCCGAACCGGCCACCGCCGCCGCGCCCGACTCGACCGGAGCCGGTGCCGCGGTCCGGCTCGACGATCTGCGTCTCGGTTTCCACGGCAAGCTCGCCGCACAGGTCACCCTCGATATCGAACCCGGCGAGGTCGTCGTCTTCCTCGGCGGAGTGCGTTGAAGAATGTCCTATTCCCGCTGCATCTGCGCGGTGTCAGGGGCGAAAGGCCAAGGAAGCCGAGGCCACCCATCTCGAACAGGTCGGGCTGAGCGACTATCTCGACCACCTGCCCAGCCATCTGTCCGGTGGGATGCGGCAGCGCGTGCAACTGGCCCGGACCCTGGCCTGCAGTCCGAAGGTCATGCTGATGGACGAGCCGTTCGGTGCCCTCGATGCCCAAACTCGTCTGGATATGCAGCAATTGCTGATCTCGGTGTGGGAGCAGACCAGGATGACGATTCTGTTCGTCACCCACGATGTCGACGAGGCGCTGCTACTGGCCGACCGCGTGGTGCTGCTGACCCATCGGCCGGCGCGCGTGGCCGAGGTCATCACCATCGACCGGCCGCGGGACCCGCAGGCACACTTCGACGGGAGCTACCAGCGTCGCCGCCAGTCGATCCTCGAGTCCCTCGGTCCCGCTCCGGCGTCCGCGGTCTGAATCTCGCTGACGACCGTGTGGCCGGTCGGTCCTGTTCCCGACCGGCCACACGGCATCGTCAGGCTGCGACGAACGTGTCGCAGCGGGCCCGGTGGTCAACAAATCCTCCTGCAGGACCCGGCGGGCAATTTCATTGAACTATTCCAACCCGCAACCCATTTCGAGGCACCGTAGCGTCAGGAAGTGCCGTCACCGGGCGGGTCGGCGTAGCGGCCGTGCAGGATGCCGGTGGCCTGGCCGATCTCGATGAGATAGCCGTCGGGGTCGCGCAGATAGCAGCGGATTTCTGCCTTGCGATCGATGGGTTCGGTGAGGAAGACGCCACCGAGCTCGCGGGCGCGGGCGTGAAAGGCGGCGATATCGGCCACGCGGATGTTGAGGAACGCAGAAACCGTGTCGGCATTCGGGTCCGGGGCCTGCAGGGTGATCCCGGGTTTGTCGGGAGTTGGGCCGCCGCCTGGGTTCATGATGATCCAGCTGTTGGCCACTTGGACCACACAGGGATTCTCGGCCTGGATCACCCGGCCGCCGAAGATATCGGTGTAGAAGGACCGGGAGCGGGCCACATCGGAGACGGTGAGAAAGTGGGTGACCAGCAGTCCTTCGGTGGGGGCGGGAAAATCGGAGGTCATCGGCGATCTCCTGGGTGCGGATCGGTCTCAGCGGATTCGTGCGCGGCCGGTGGGGGCGGCTTCAGGGGTTGCGGTCGGCTGAGCTGCCGGGCCGGAATCATGCGTCATTGGTGCACCTGCCTTCCGAGTGGCCGGTCCGATGCGCTGCTCTGTGCCACAATTCTACGGCGGGTGGCGTTGTCCACCAGCTTCGGATAGAGCGCGCCATCGAGGTGTTTGCCGGGCCGGCCCGAGCTCAACAGTGAAAGTATGCAGTGTTACCGGAACTGCTGGGTCTGCATCGGCCCCGGGGTTGCCCAGTGTGATTGCCGGATCGAAGACCGTAACCCGTACGACCGAACCCATCCGCGGCAACCGCCCCGCCCTGTCCCAGCTGACCGCCCGGACTCTCGGCCACGGCCTCGGTCTCGTGGGGATCGCCGCGCCGGAGCGGCTCTGACCGCAGAGAGCGACTCTGTCGTGGTCGGCGGGGCTCAGTTGTCGGCGGACGCCCCGGGTGCAGTTGTGGCGTACCGGGCGGTGGTGGTGCGGACGGCCTCGTCGACTACCTGGGCGACGCGTTCCGCGCTCACCTCCCAGCCCGGCACCAGCAGTGTCGGCCAGAAGACATAGTTGGAGATCATGCCCAGGAATTGGGTGGCTGCGAGGTCCGCGTCCTCGACCCGCACCGTTCCGGCCTTGTGTTCGGCCAGGAGGTAGCTGCGCACGGACTCGAAGTAGGGCATCTTCCCGTGCGAGAACTGCGCATCGGCCAGCTCCGGGAACCGCGGCAGTTCGGCGATGACGATCCTGAACAGGTCGGTCATCTGGGGGCGGCCCAGCAGCTCGGCGTAACGACGACCGATGATGCCGAGCCCCTCGACGAGGTTGCCTGTCGGCGGAGGATCCTCCTCGCCACCGCTCGACCAGGACTCGGTCACGATGGCGTCGAACAGGGCGGCTTTGCTCGGAAACTGTTTGAACAAGGTGGCCCGCGAAACGCCCGAGCGCTCTGCGATCCGCGCCAGCGACGTCCGGTCGTAGCCCAACTCGAGAAACAGTGTGGTTGCGGCCGTCACGATCAGCGCGCGCTTCTCCTGGGCGACGCGCTGGTGATATGTCGTCACGACCTTGCTCATGGGCCGAGCATACGAGGTGAGTGGCTTGACTCACCATTGCGGGCGACCTAGTGTCATGGATGGTGAGTCCATCGACTCACCACTGGCCCGTCGCCCATCACTGGTGGGCCCGGTCATCCACGTACCGAAGGAACAACTGATGCCCCGCTTCGACAACCAGACCGTGCTCGTAACCGGTGGGACCGGCGGCCAGGGCTCGAGCCACGTGCGCGCATTTCACGAGGAGGGGGCGAATGTGGTGATCGGAGGCACCGACGCCGAACGCGGCGCCGCCCTCGCCGACGAGCTCGGGCCCCGCGCTCGCTTCACCCAGCTCGACGTCAGGGGCGAAGGCTCGTGGACCGACGCTGTGCGCACCGCCGAAAGCGCCTTCGGCGCCCTGAACGTGCTCGTCAACAACGCGGGTGTGCAAAACCCGCCCGCGACAATCGAAAACACGGACCACGCCACCTGGTCGCGCATCCTCGACGTCAACCTCACCGGGACCTTCCTCGGCATCAAGGCCGCCGCTCCCGCTCTGCGCCGCGCGGCAGGGGGAACCATCGTCAACATCGCCTCGACCATGGCCCTGGGTGGCACGGCTCACTACGCGCCGTACGTTGCCAGTAAGTGGGCCCTGAGAGGACTTACCCGAACAGCAGCACTCGAGCTCGGCCGCGACAACATCCGGGTGAACACCATCCACCCCGGCGTGATCGCGACCCCCTTCATCCACGAACCAGCTGCCGGCGCCACCGCGGCAATCGCCGACTTCTACTCGCCCGAACCGTTCGCCATCCCCCGGCTCGGGGAGCCGGCCGACGTCACCCGGCTTCTCCTGTTCCTCGCCTCCGCGGACGCGGAGTTCGTCACGGGGTCGGAGTACGTCATCGACGGTGGACTCCTCCTCGGCCCCGCCCTTCAGGCCGAGGCCGCATGAGCACTGCAGAGATCACCCGGGTTGTCCGGATGCCGCGACACCGGTCGCGCCGCAGTCATGAGGACATTCCGACAGGCTCGACCCGACCCAACGAAGTGCCGGCGGCCGATCAGCGGGTGAGTTCGTAGACGGTTCGCCGGCCCCGACCACCGGTCTGAACGACGACCCCTGCGTCCCGCATTGCACGTAACGCTTTCCGGATCGTGGACGTGGACAGCTCGAGCAAAGGTTGGAGCTGTGACGTGTCGTGTGGACCGGCCGCAAGGATTTCGGCGATTCGTCGTTGGGTCGGGGTCAACTCGACAGTTGCCGAGGTGATCGCGCCGAGGCTTCGATCTACCACAGGCCGAGGAACGGCTGGTCGCTGTTTCGCTTCGCCCGGAAGCTTTCGGTGGTCCGCCGTGGTTCGTAGAACGGCGGTGAACCTGATGCCCATATCGCTGTATTGGGCAGGTGGTAGCCCGTTGGTTTCGAGAGCATGAGCGATGGTTGGGATTCCCGTCGCCAGGGCTTCGATGACACGGCTGCCGGATTCCGGTGATCGGAGGTGCTGGCAGATGTTGACCAGCCACATGTTTCGCGCCGAAGTCACGGTGTCTTTGCCGAGGCGGTCGACGGTCACCCCATAGAGGCCACCCGGGTTGGTGACGATCAGTCGATCGCGGCGCAGCCGTACTTCCACGGCCATCCCTTGTGACCACTGGTCCAGATCACGGTGCAGTAGTGCGTTGGCGATCAGCTCGCGGAATGCGACCAGCGGATAGGTCGGTACGTCGACTACGGTGCCGTCGCGTCTGCTCACGATGGCGGTGTCGAAGGTTTGTCCGGCCCACTCCAGAGCCGCGTCCAGCATGCGGGGGATCGGGCCGGTCAGTGTGACTTGGTTGCGTGCCCGGGCGCCCGGTGGGTCGGTGGGCCCCGTCTCTGCGGCGGCGCGGATGACGTACTGGGGAAACCACTGCTGGGGATAAGTGCCGAGCGCCAGAAGTCCGGCCAAGGTCGGGATGCCGTCGGGTGTGAGCACACCTGCACGCCTGAGTAGTTCGTCACCGCTGAACCGGCCGAGTCCATGTCGATCCCGCAACCGCACTGTGCGGGCGAAATCTTCGACCAGTGCATCGTCCAGGTCGTTCCGGGAAGTCTCGGTTACGGGAGTCCGATCGAAATGCGGGGCTTGCCGGGCTGCGAGAAAAGCTTGTTCTTCTAGCGTGGACATTCGGAAATCTCCGTCGTACCCGCGCAGGTATGCCGCGCCGGTCGCGCCGACCCGGCAGGGTTTGGCCGACGGTGCGCATTCGTGTACTACCGCGGCGACGACGGGCTTGCCGTCGGCGGTGGCGTCTTCGATTGTCAACTGCACAGGTGGCGTGAACGACCGGGCTTTCTGCGCGAGGCCCTGCTTCAGCTTCTGCGGGTCCGGTAAGCCGGTCGGCCGGAAACCGGCGCGCTCGTCCAAGCCGAGGATGATCAACCCGCCGCCAGGAAGATTCGCCAAAGCCGACAACGTGCTGGTCAACGAGTCCGGAAGCCCGCCGGTCGCGGACTTCACCTCGATGTTCGTACAGTCGCCACCCTGTGCGCATAGCGAGGCGATCAGGGCTGGTAGGTCGATGGCCACAGGCAAATGGTACTCAAATGGGAATTAAATGGGAAATGGGAATCGAAATGGTACTTAAATGGGAGGGGGTCGGCGACGGCGGAGGCTTGGACGACGGCACACAGGTGAAGATCTATGTCGCGTGTGCGCGCATCACCAGGTCCCGGTACGGAAGGCGCGCGATCGGGTAAGTGGAAACACCGATCGCCTGTTCTATGCCCTCGAGCTGTGTGGCTGCGCCGCCACTGTCGGAAGCGATAATCTCGGTTTCGACGAAGGCGCCGACACCGGTGACGAGATCGATGCTTACGACCGTGTTGTCATGGCCTGGGCGGCGGTAGGTGGTGCGTGCCTTCTCGACTCGGACAAGTTCGATCATTCCGACGGCAGCAAGTAGTGTGTTCGCCGCGCCCGCCTGGTCGGGATCGACGAGCTGAACGTTGGTTTCCTGCTTCGCGATGACGCCATGTTCCGAATGGGTGGCTGTGTTGGATGGTGGCTTGTAGGTGATCTCGGCTGATCCGTCGCGCTGCCGTATCCGGAGGCATTCGACGGTTTCCATGTAGTCGACGTCGGGGCGGCTGTAGTAGGTGTCGACTTCGGTCAGCGAACTGATTTCGCGGTAGCCGAGTTCGGCGAGGCGCCGCCGCAGGGCTTCGCTGTCGGCGAGTTCGCGCTTTCGTTCGACCTCGATCAGGTCCATGCGGGGATCGTCCTTTCCAGTGAATTGCTGTGTGCAGCCGAGCAAGTGTCGGCTTCGAGCAGATCGTTTGCAGGGTGCCGAGGGCGCGTTGCAGGGTTTCGGTGTCGCTCAGCGGGATGTTCTGGAAGAGCACCATCTGCTTCGCGTCGACGAGCGGGTTCGATAGGCGGTGGGTGAGAAAGCGGTTGTAGTAGCGCCGGTCCCGGGTGAACACATCATCGGCCGAGATCGGCATCAAGACCAGGTCTTGGGTGGGATGGGCGTTGATCGAGTGCACGGCGAACGCGGAAAGCAGCTCGTCGACGGTGAGGTAGGCGTAGGTTTCGCGGCCTTCTCGGGTCAGCCACGAATCCCAGGTTCGGACACAGTCGTCGGCGCCCTGATCGGCCGCGGACATGAACGCCATCAGAGCTACGTCGCTGACGGCGTCGAAGATATCTCCGTCGATCACGTGATGATCGTCGAACGGTTCACTCACCGCGAGAACGTTCGCCCGTTGCATCGCCGGCATCCGATCCGATTCCGTCAGGGTGTAGCGCACTCGTTTGTGGCCGGTCCGGAAGTCGATCCAGTGTCCGGACAGTGGTCCGTCGAGTACCGGCCGAAACCGTGAACCCACTGCTTTCGGGAGGGCAAGTTATGCAGTTGGGTAACCCAAGTGGCGTCGCGAGCTCCGGACAGCAGTCGGGCCGTGGATGTTCGGTGCATTCCCGGCTGACCCCATCGGCCGCTGAATCATCACGTTGACACCGGCCAGCGGTGTTGTTTTCCTTCAGGGCAAGGAGGTCCCGATGGATCGATCGCTGCTCGCGCGAGCAGCTCGCTCGAGCCTGCTCGGCGTGTTGCTGCCCTTGCTGCTGGGCGTCGTGGCCGTGATCTGGCTGCTGACGTTCACGAGGTTCATGATCAACGAGCTGGGTTGGGGGGTGTTGAGTCCACTGGAATGGATCGCGCAGACCAGTAGGTCGACACCCGACGGCAAGCAGTGGATGGGTGTGCTGTTCGGTGTCATGACCTGGTTGTTTATGTCCACGTTCCTGGTGGTGGTCCCGGCCGTGGCCCTGGTCGTGGCGACGCCGCGGATCGTCCGCCGGGCGCGCCGCGGGAATGCGTTGCGCCGCTTCGACCCGGATGCCGCACCTGACCTGGTCTTCGTCCGGCCGGATGGGAGTTGGATGGCTTCGCGCGTCGCCGGGAACCCGCGGCGAGTCGCGGTGTTCGGTGTGCTCGAGCAGCTCGCCTCCGACAGTGCTCTGGCTGCGGCGCTCGCCGGCGAGACCCGCGTCGTCCTCCTCGGTGACCGCGCCACGGTGCCGACTCTCATCTCCGCCCGCCTGGACGGGTATCTCCTGGATCGCGGTTCGCGGTCCAGCGCGGTCATCGTGGTCGACCGGGCGAACAACCTGTGCTGGCTCATGGGGCGCATCGTGCCGCAGTCCGTGCTTGTTGCTGACCCATCCGGGCCGCAGGATTTCCGTTCCCGCGCCGCGGGAGCGGCCTCGCTTGCAACGGGCGGTGGGATCGCCCTGGTCTGGGCCGACGACGCCGGAGGCTGGGAGGGATCCGACGGCGGCTGGGGGGACGGCGGCTCCGACGGTGGTTCGGCCGGTGGGGGTGACGGTGGAGGTGACGGCGGAGGGGGCGGTGGCGGCGACGGAGGTGACGGCGGGGGCGGCGGCGGAGGAGGCGGTGGAGAATGAGCGAGGTCGTGGTCGATCGCAATACCGCGCTGGCACTGCGGGAGCGTGCGGTGCTGCCGTAGCGGGGCTACCAGCTTGCCGAGGAGCGGAAGCGGCTGGGATTCACGCAGCGGGTTTGGCACTACCAGGGCGCTCATGGTGTGTCCTGTGTGGAGGTCCAGCGTGGGAAGCTGAGACGCGGTAGCACGGTTTCCACATCGCAGATGTCCAGTACGGCGTCGAGTTCGTGCGGGCCGAGGTGGTCGGGTGCGGGCAGGATCACCAGGTCGGCGCCGGCGTTGCGTGGGCAGCAGCGTGTGGATCAGCCGGGCAACTACGTGTGCGTGCCGGTGCGCTTCGCGAATGCCAGTAGGCCCGGCAGCGCCGCAGCCTGCGGGTGTCGAAGCAGGTCTGCGGTGATCTTCTGGATGGGTTTGCGGTAGCGGACTTCGTCGGGAGCGGCTTGTTCGGCAGCCCACAGCGCCCGGTAGCACTGTGCGGGTTTGCCCCACTGGTGGAACGCGCGGGCTACGTCGGACCAATAGGGGTGCGGCTTTCGGCTTGCGGAATTGCTGCGGGATTGATCTCGGCGTGCTCGGCGAGCCGCACTGTGCATGACGGTGGGTCGGCCAATCCGAGCAGTTCTGGCGGAACGTGCAAGGCGAGAGCGAGGGCGCGCAGCACGCGTACATCGCTGAGTGGCTGCTGGCCGCTCCAACCGGGACAGCGTCGAGATCGAATAGTTGCTGCGCCGGGCGAGGTCGGCGAGGGTGAGGTTGTTGGCGCGGCGGATAGCGCGAACCACAGCGCCGTAGTCACCGGAGGCCAGGGCACCGCGTACAGCGGGGGTGTCCCAGATCGCGAAATCCTGGTCCATTATCGAGTTCCTTGCTCAGACCGGGTATCCAGCATATCCCGCAAAACCCGCACTGCAGCAGCGGTTTTGCAGTTGACGCAGCAGGTTTTCGGGCGTCGCAAAGACGCTGGCCGTAGATGTCATGATCGGCGTCTCCTGGCATGTACCGCGGCAGCTCACCCGTCCCCGCCGCGGTTGAGCAACGCCATGAGGATCAGACCGTGTTCGTCTGGGCCTGCGTCGAGTACGGCGACGTCGATCGCGGTCGCCTATTCAATGTCCTCGAGCTGTGTAGCTGTGTCTCGCCCGATTCGAAAGGTGGCCTCTCCACGAGAGGCAGCCCAACGGCATTACGACTATGGATCTGATGGACCTTGCTTTGCGCCGCAGGTCCGGCTGGCCATATGAGGCGCAGATCTGCGAGTCGGCATATCCGGTCGCGGTCGGATTCGTGCGCGCCGATCGGGCCGTTGGCATGCGGAACCCGAAACATGTTGCGACAGTGAGGTTATAGTATTTCGGTAGTGTGACGGCGTGTAGATCGGGGTGCCGCATGGCTGGATTGCCGCGTGATCCATACGTTGAGATGTACTTGGACACCGCCCGGAAGCTGATCTTGGCGCTACCGAAGGGGGAGAAGTTCATGGTCGCCGATATCCAGGTCAGGATGCGGGAAGAGGGGTGGAAGGACCTGCCTGAACCGCGGATCTGGGGGCCGCTTATCCTGGCGCTCAGGCGAGCCGGGTTCGTAGAGAAGTTGGGCACCGAACCTTCGCCTGCACGCTCGCACGGAGGAGTTGGCGCGACATGGTGTCGCGTAGATGGTCAGCAGTGAAATCCTAGCGGCTCGATGCGAAGGGCTGCATATTCGAAGTGTGAGAAGACGCTCTCATCGCCGGCGCCGACACGCGCCGGCCCACCTCGCCGGTGTCGCGTAAGCAACGGCTCAGGTTGCCGCCTTCTTGATTCGTGCGCCGAGTGCGTCCAGTTCGTCGAGGACGAGACCGGCACCCCATACTTGTTCCCTCTTCCGGTTCGTCAGGGGGCGCAGCACTCCGGCCTCGTGCAGCCGATCGATAGCGGCGTAAGCACTGCTCGTGCTGAGCCGGAGCCGGTTCGAGACGTCTTCCGCGGTGATGACGGGCATGGCGATCAACGACGCCATGATCTTGGCGGCCGCGCTGTGGCTGCGTACCGGGCCTGTCAACTCGCGCCACTGCTCCGGAATGGCGGCCAGATAGCTTGCGGTCCTGCGGGATTGAGAGGCAGCGATGCGTGAACCGGCTGTGAACGAGTGCATCAGTGGTGCCGGGTCGCCGCTTCGGTAGGCGGATAGATCGTCGAAGTAGCGGTCGCGGTGGGCTACGAGCGCCGAGGCCAGCGGGACCACAACGGTGTTCGTCACGGCTCGGCGCCGGAGCACGCTGTTGATGAGCGCTCGACCTACGCGGCCGTTGCCATCGGTGAACGGGTGGATGGATTCGAACTGGGCATGCGCGATCGCGGCTTGGGCCAGCGCGGGGATGTCGTCCCGGTTGGCGTACCGGATGAGGTCTTGTAGGTATTCGTCGACGGTTTCCGGCGGTGGAGGAACGTAGAGGGCGTCGCGTGGTGAGTACTTGCTGCCTCCGATCCAGTTCTGCATGTCGCGGACGCGTCCGGCGTAGTCGCCGTCCGTCGGGTCGTCCCGCATGAGTTCGCGGTGGGCTGCCGTCAGGTCGGCCAGTTCGATTCTCCGGGTGGTGGTGACCTTGGTCAGAAGTACGTCGGTGGCGGTCGTCGCGGCGACCATCAATGTGGCCGATGGGTTGGCTTTGACGCCGTGCAGCGCTCGCGCGTAGTCGTCGACCGCGGCGTCGATCTCCTCGATCCGGGATGAGGCAACGCACTCGGTGCGCAGCAGTAGAGTCCCGAGAGCGCCGAGTATGGCTGGGTGCTCGGCGTCGAGTGCGGTGATTTCCTGTAACGCTGCTTCCATGTCGGCGGAGAGGCGCGAGGGGAGTCGAACGTCGGAGTCTGCGATGAATGGAGGGAGGCTGACCTCGACTTCTCGCATTGTCCGGTCGTCGCGGGTCCCGCCTCTGAACTGCTGGTGCCACGGGACCACCCGGCGCTCATGCGGGGGCCAGCCTGCGTCTGCCATAGCTCCTCCGAAACTCGGAATGTAACCGCCACTATTCCTAGTTTTATAGTAAACCTGGAATAGCGAGCAGCCTAATCCGACTTACTGGGGCTTACGACGCCGGGCTTCGCTCGAAGCTCTCGCCACGCATGTGTCCGCGTTGGGTGGGAAGCTGGAGCTGCTGGCGGACATCGGTGGGCATCTGCTGAAGGTTCCGACCGCCCCCGCGGCGTGAGGTGACTGCCTCCGGCAGCGGGCTGCACTGTTGCACCCGAGTGCTGCTGCCGGTGGCCCATACATGATGCGACGATCAGGGCCACCAGATCGTCGCCGCGATCACCAGCAGCGGTAGTCCGATCGCGATGGCGAAACCGACCACTACCAGGGCGCTCATGGTGTGTCCTGCGTGGAGGTCCAGCGTGGGAAGCTGAGACGCGGTAGCACGGTTTCCACATCGCAGACGTCCAGTACGGCGTCGAGTTCGTGCGGGCCGAGGTGGTCGGGTGCCGGCAGGATCACCAGGTCGGCGCCGGCGTTGCGTGCCTGGTCGGCCACGCGTAGCACCGAGTGTTCGCCGGGCCATACGAGGTGGTAGCCGAGTCGGTCGGCGAGGTGGTGTACGCGGTCGCGGTCGGTCTCGGGTGCTCGGCTGATGTCGTGGTTGATCCAGCCGAACGCGATCGAGTGGCTCATGGCGCGATATCGGCGTCGGGGGCGGGTTCCGGGACATCGCGACCGGCGCGGAGCCCGGCCGCCACTCGTTCCAATGTTGCTGTATCGCTGCAGTATTGGTCGCGCAACAGCCGGACCGTCGCTTCCATTGCCCGGTTTCGTGCCGGTCGCTTGGGCAGAGGTGGTCGTTCGCGCACAGTGCCTCCTGGGTGGGGTGTCATGGCGTGCACCCGGCGCCGAGGAAATCCGTGGTCGGCGGCCTCGTAAGGTGCTGGCCGGCCTGGTGGTTCGACCCGGCGCCGGGGCTGGTTCAAGCCTCATCGACCGGTGTTCGCGGTCCCAGGGACAGCAGTCATAGAGAACCGATACGCTTCCGCTCAAGTGCGCAGCGACAGGGGGTTTCGCGTGATCGTGGAGGTTTGGACAAGGGTCGAGGTGCGGGCGCTGCGTGACGCGGCGTTGCGGATGACGCAGGAGCAGTTCGCCGAACAGATCGGGTGGTCTGTCGCGACCGTGCGAAAATGGGAACGTGCCACCGAATCGCGGCCGGTGCGCGGGCAACGTGCCGCCGACCTCGATAGTTGGCTCGCCAAGCTGAGCCCGGAGCAGATGCGTCGATTCGCTCTCGCCGTAACCGCCCCGCGGGCCACAGCACAGCGATACTCGCCGTTTGGAGGCGTAGAGGATGAGGCAGACGTGAACCGCCGCGAATTCAGCAAGGCCGCCGCGCTGACCGTCGCGACGTTGCCGCAATGGAATCCGTCCCGCATCGGTATGTCGGATGTGGACCGCCTCAATGCCTTTACGTCCGAACTCGGTAGGTTGGACCAAATTGCTGGTGGTGCCAACCTCCTGCCCACCGCTATCGACTCGTTGGCAAAGGCCCAGGGTCTGCTGCACAGCGGAATATTCGACGAGAAGACTGGCCGAGCGTGGATGTCGGCGGTGGGGGAGTTGGCGGTCAAAACGGGCTGGCTCGCGCATGATGCGGACCGGACCGATCTTGCTCGGCGTTGTTACGCCGATGCGCTGTCACTGGCGTCCGCGGCCGACGACGATGATCTGACCGTCCACACGGCACTGAATGCCGCCCTGCAGATCATCCATCTGGCCCGGTCTGGTGCTGCCTCTCCTTCGTACGCCCATATGTTGCTTCAGCGCGCTGGTCATCTCGTGCGGCGGCGACCGCCGGGGCGGATTCATGCACTGATCGCCGCTCGGGAAGCAGCCGTCTGTGGTGTGGCCGGCGACCGCCATGGGGTTGCGCGCGCAATGTCCACAGCCTGGCGCGAGATGGACTCCGCCGCCGAGTACGAGCCGGCCGATGAATGCGCGCCTTGGCTGCGGTTCGTAACACACGCAGAAGTACGTGGCCATGAAGCACGGGCATACGCTGACACCGGAAGCCACGGCCGTGCGTTGACGCTGTACGAGGTCGCGGCAGCGGAACCCGCGAGTGTCCGCAATGCGGCGCTTGCCGTCGCCTGGTTCGCGGCTGCGCTGGCCCACACCGGTGACATACCAGGCGCCATTGACGCTGCGCGGCCGGTCCTCGACGTCCTGGAGGAATCGGTTGCGTCCCCGCGCACCTTGCGAGTGCTGGAGCCGATCCGGCTCGCGATAGACGCCGATTCCGAGGGGGAAGAGTTCCGAACGCGGTTCGACGCCCTCACCACGACGAAAGGCTCGACAGTTGACTGAGTTTCGGCGGTACGATCCTTCAGGTGCTCGCGAGATTCGCGCCACTGTTCTCGACGTGTACGCGCGTGCCTACGCGGAATCCATCGCCAGTGGTGATCCATTCGAGTCGCTGGAGGCGGCCACCCGCCGATTCGACGCCTACACGAACAGTGCCGGATTCGATCTGGTGGTGTTGTACTCCGATGGTGAGGCGATCGGGCAGGCGTGGGGGTGGCCGCTCAACGAGAGTTCCCGCTGGTGGAGCGGTCTGCGACTCGACAAACAGGAACCCGAATTCACGACGGAAAACGGGACGCGGACGTTTGCGCTGTCAGAGATCATGGTCGTGCGTGAGCACACTGGCCGAGGTCACGCGCGAGCCCTGCACGACGTGTTGTTGGGTGGCCGGCGGGAACGACGGGCGACGCTGCTGGTAGACCCGACGAACGAGAACGCTTACGCGCGATATCGGAAATGGGGATGGGCCCGGATTGGGGTGCTGCGACCAGGCTGGGACGGCGCGCCGACCTTCGACGTACTGATTCGCACACTGCCGCTGTGATTGATAGGGCAACCAGCACGAGAATCTCGCAAGCTACTGGCTGTGGAGATCGGCTGGCTCGCTCACGATCCCCTGAGCGTGTCGAAGTACGCCTCGGAGGGCGCTGAACCGCGTATCAGCCGTGGCACTTCTATTTGATCGCATGCGGCGATGATCGACAGAAGCCAGTGAAGCCGCTCGCCGCGCCGAAGTTTCGGTGAGGCCCTGCCTGCGACGCACTCCCGAGTGTGGGCACGACGAGAGCCGTATCCGGCCTACCTCCCGCAGTCGCACACGAATCGGCCGCGCCCTGCCCGGTCAACCGGCTGTTGTCCGGCCTACTTCATTGCCGAAGCCGGAGTCGTTCAGAACTCCAGAACTCAAGGTTCACGTCGTACCCGGCTTACCGTGTATGCCGATCGAGCAAGCTCCCTATGGGTCGACGTGGCGCCAGCGCTGTTCGGAGACGCGGCGCACTGCCCTCAACGAAACACGACACGGGTTGCCGTGTAGTCTTCCAATCCGATGGCCAAGTTACTATCGTGCTGGAAACTTGACCTGGAACGAGGAAGCCGGCCGCTGCGGCAACAACGACCGGCCTTCGCAGGTGACCGGACTAGTGAGTCAGAAGCAGAACCAGCAACACGACCCACACATACTCCGGGCAACTGATGGACACCCTGATTCCGGATTGCCGGGCCAGGGTGTCCATTCTTCGGCGACGTTTACCCACGTGACACTCACCTCCTTCCTATTGGGAAGGAGAGCATCAGCTCCCGCGAATACGCGTCGCGGCAAGGATACTGGGCTCTCGGCGGGGCACGCCGGCGGGGTGACTTCGCGACCTTCGGACGCGTGGCCCTGCTGACTGGTGGCCTGCATTGTGTTCCCGCGCCCCTCCACCCTCAAGGGCGCCTACGGCGTCAGCTCCGCTGATGGCTACGCCACCCTTGACCGCGGAGCCTTTACGTGAGAAAGGCAGGCCCTATGGGGCAGGGGGTAGACAGCACCCTGCATGCGCAGTCCACCACCCACCAGGGCCAGTGGGTGGTGCCGTCATGGGGCTGATCTGCGGACCTTTTACCCCAAGAAGGGGGTCAACTCGACCAGCTCAAACGGTCGGTCGAATGGAACGTGCCACTCATTGTCGTAGGCTGGCCGACTGTCGATAGCGCCATGACGGAGCCACATTTGGACCCCAGGAGCATTTCCCTCCTCGATGACGCGGAAGTTGAGAAACTTGATCGGGTAGTTCACTCCCGCAGCTTCATCGCCGTTGTAGAAGATCTTCCCGAGGTGCTCCGGTCCTAGATCACGCGCCAGCACCGTTCTCGTTTCGGTGATCCCATCTTTGTAGTCTCCGCTCTGTGCGAGCTTGATCCAGTCGGAAACAACCTCACCGGTGTCCGCGACTGTAGCCACGTCCGTAGGGATTTCGCCCAGTTCGATCTTCGCTGCTGCCGTGCCTGGAACCGCTCGCACCACTGGCTGGTCCATCACCACGACCGGCGAGGAAAGAGCGATCTTCACAGGTTCAACCGTCGCGGCGTTCACCGGCGTTTCCATCCAACTCACGGCAAGAAGAAAAACCCCTCTGTCGAGTGCCGGTACGAGTTCGAGGATCTTCCCGGGCTGGTGGTATCCGTTCTTTGCTCGTCGGATGAACTGACCCACGTAACTCGGATCCAGGTCTCTTCCCTGAAGCTGCCGCATATCGGTTTCCATATCCACATCCCTTGCCATTTTGGACTCATGAACAACCAGGCACGGCCGAGTGCTCGCCGTACTCCAGCTCAACATCCCGGGCACGCCGTCCGTCACACAGATGTCAGCGACACCAGCAAAATCGTTACGTCGCTTCCATATAAGAGTTCCGTGTTGGCTGAGGGTCACCCCTCCAGACGAGCTACCCGACATCGCCCGATCATGTGCGGATGGCGGAATCGACCCAAGCCTGTCCCCGGAGCACGAGCATTTCGGCATCCGCGCTATCGCCTGATTGCCGGAAAGGAGTCCCACGGGTCACCGGAATGTGATATTGACGCGATACCACGGTCATCGACCATCAGCTGCCGATGCCAGCCACACGTTCCGTGGTTGGATCGCGCGAGCCGCGTTCTCGCACGGTTTCGCCGCAGCGAGCCTGGCAGGAGATCTCCATTGTCTGACCAGTCAGGCTTAACGTAGTGCTCTGCCAACCAGAGGCCTAACTCGTTGCTCTTCCTGAGGAATACTTCTACGTCGACGCGCACCTCTTCTTCTATCTGCTGCCAGAACCACTCATAAAATATTCGCGCTGCCGTCGAATATTCCTCCAGTATCGATAGAAAATCGATATCGCCGGTATGGCTCTGTAAGTAGCGTTTGGCCGCCGAACCCCACTTTCGATACTTGAGTAACTCTGCACGGTTTAACTCGACTTTGTTCTCCTGCACAACTGGTCCACTCCCGTCCCACCGGATCGTTGTGCCCATCGTCAGCGGCGGTATCGAGTAATGGACGGTGAAATTTCGCAAATCGAACAGGAACTTGATGGAGTCTGATCCGAATAATTCCTCGACCTTGGGCGAGTAGGTCTCGACTTCCCAGACTGTCTTCTGGTTCTGCGGGTCACCGGGGCTGATACGTTCCGGCCACAACTTGCGGTGGGCAGTGCGCTGCACGTCACGCAGCGTGGCGACTGAAGCGACGTAGTTATGGAAGCGGCGCATGATCTCCACGTCATACCCGTCTGGGAGATGCTGCACGTGCAGTTCTGTCCCTACGAAGCGTCGGAGCAAACCGCTCAACTCTTCGCCGTTTCCGCTGAACACCTGCGATGCACGGTTCAGGCCATCGAAACGTTCGTGGTGCTCCTTGCCAGGCAGTTGCGCCAGAAGAGCTTCCCGCCGTTGCTGTTCCACAGATACCGGTGACGTCCACTGTTGTTCGGCAGGCATCAGATTTCCCTTCGGCACGAACTTTGGTCTGCTTTGGATTCGACAGATCCAAGGCGTTCGTTACGACCAACCACGGGGCCCGCCGTCCTGGGCTGATGCAACGCCGTGGGGCGGGACCCAGAACGAGACCACACGCTATGAACGATGCGAGACAACGTGCTGATCAATGCGACCTAGAGAACATCTGGAAGTGCCTGTCTACCCGCCAGTGTGGTCGCACGGCCGATCTGGAGGGGCAAGTGGTCAACGACGACAAATCGGACGATAACGCCGACGACAGCGGAGTCAGCCACGTCCCTTACTTCGTGCCGGCTGAGGCGCGAAACGCCCTGTTCGTGGATCGGTCCCGTTGGCCGGTCCCCGGTGCTTCGTCCACTTTGGATTTGAGTCCGGGGTTCGATCGGTTCAGTTGATGCTGCAGGCCACGGGGTGATGGGTGTGGCGGCAGCGGGCAGCGTACTCGCCCGGCATCAGGTAGCCCAGGGTCGAGTGTCGGTGCCGGTGGTTGTGATCGGTTTTGAAGTCACCGATCACGACGCGGGCTTCGAGCAGGCTGGTCCAATGGTTGCGGTTGAGGCATTCGTGGCGTAACCGTCGGTTGAATGACTCGATGTGTCCGTTGTTCCACGGTGTTCCGGGTGGGTAGTCCCAGCTGGTCGCATTCGCGCGTCACGGAATCCATCTCGGTCGGGTGGCGGTGCGGTTGTATTCTAGACAACTACTGTTAGGTTTTTCTGCCACTTGGGGGCAGCGGAAGTCCCCGACATGTGAAGCCTGGAGATGGTAGGCCGCGCGGCGGACCACAATAGGTCGATAGTCTTTGTGAAGGTGTCCGAAACTTCACTGGCGAATTCTAGCTGTTCGGCCACCCTTGAGTCGCCATCAGTTGACTGCAAGAGGGATCGGCGTATGCGATTTTTGCGTAGATAGGCGGGTGGATGTGTTCCTAATTGTCGGTAGTCCTGATTCCCTGTCTCTAGCAGCGAGACGGCACGGTCCATTATATTGAGGACATCGAAATAAATTCCGATCGCTGCAAATCCCGTGATGTAGTCATACTCCCCGGCGACTAGTGCTAATTTCGCTCCGACGAGATCAGCATCCGACTCCTTGTTCCAGGAATGGATCGTTAATTCGGAATCGTGGGCAGATCGTGCGCTGCTGTAACCCGTATCATCAAAATGTCCAAGAATTGCATGTGCATATTCATGGCCGACCACAAAGTAGTCGATCGCTGTGGTCAACATTTCTGCGAGTTGTATGCGGCCCGCAGGTGCTACATGACCGTGGTCCTCCTGGAATTTCCCCGTGATCGCATAACTGACCAAAATTTCTGTGAACCTTTTGGTGATTTCGGGATGGCTTGATAGGCGATCTTCGACCCCTTTTTCATCGAGTGAGAACTGGATGGATCCGTCTGGTGACTGGGCGCAGGGGATTACGCTGGAAATGGTGGTGGCCACTAATGAAGCGAGAGCGAGAACCTGGTCCTCGAGCGTGACTAGATACGATCCAGGATGGCCTGGCACCGGCATGGTCATTGCATTGAGTTGTCCAGTCGCCATATGGCCAATGTGTAGGTGGTGTACGCGTATCATGTCAGCCGGCACGAGGCTTTCTGCCGCTTTTTCAATATTCTTTAGTATCGGGGCTAGATGGGCGTCCCAGAGTTCATCCACGTTGTTTGCGCTCGTTCGCATTATCTGTTCAGTGAGCGTGTGAACATCCGCAGGGCTGAAGTTGTTTCCGATAGATTGTTCCAAATACCAATGGGCGCTTTTTTGAATTAATCTCCCGTCTATGGGCAGGGTGCCGTTAGTGCACTGCGTCTGGAACCGAAATTGAGAAAGAAGGTGGCGTGCAAACTCCGCGGCGTTCATTCGTGGCCGTCCGGACCTGTTATTTGTCGCTGCTCGATCGTGACGTGGTCAGAATACCGTCTCCAGATAGCGTCTGCGATCTGCTCCGTTCCCTGTGGGGCGTCTGCGAATAGCCCGGGCAGTGCAGCTATGACCTTGCCGAACATGCCGTCGGGTTCCTTTACCTCCACGCTGACCGCGCCGTCGACGGTCACAATGACCACGGGGTTCCGTACACCACATCCCGCGTTCGGTAAATGGCGTTAGGCACCCCGGGTCTCAAGTCGATGACTTGCCCGCCTTTGCGTTGGTCCAGTCCGTGCATCACCGCGCCGACTGCGGCGGCTGAACCTATGATCGCAAGGGCCACGGTCATAACAGGCTCGATGCCACGACGTGGGATCGGTTGCACTTCGACGCTGTGTGTCTCCGCTAACGCATGAGCGTGGGGAACATCGGACGGATCCAGGACTACCACTTCAGTATGCGTCGACATGATGTTTATCCCCTTCTGGCGCAATGGTCTTCGTCTCACCGCCAGGATGCCAGAAGGATGACGTTCCCGCCTCAATCTAGCGTCCGGTGGGGCTGCGCTTGCAATGACCAGATCAACCTGCTTATCGGTGATCGTGCGTGACGAACCGGAGGCGGGGCTCAACCGACAGGCCTTCAGAGGACGTCGACACGAACAGCCACCCAGAAAGGCCGATAGCGAGCTCGACCGACACGGATCGAACACGAGCGGCAGGCGTGCCGATCCAGGTCACGCCCTCGGATACCACCTGGTGTGGCCTTTCCGACGTTCTCCGGGCTGTTGGCCGTGGAGCCGGCGGCTAGCAGGAGTAGAACCACAGTGTCTCGAGTGCAGTGCACATGATCCAGTTCATACTGGCCCGCGAATTCAAGGCGGCGGAGGCTACGGGCGCGCTGTCGATGTCTAGCCAGGCTGCATCCAGGACAGAGGTGCGCCCAGGCGCTCGTATGGCAGTCGGTACGCGGAGGAATAGCTTCGATAACTGCGAGCAAAGTTCTCGTTCAAGTCACAGCAACTCGCTGACAGCCAAAGTCTTCGTTATGCGGTTTGGGTGTCGGCGTGTTGATCACGAAGCGCTCGTCGGCGAATCTTGCCGGTCTGTGTTTTTGGCAGGTCCGTCACGATTTCCACCACCCTGGGGCGCTTATAGGGTGCAAGGCGGTCTCGGGCGAACGAGATCAGCTCGTCGGGTTGCGTGCTGTGTCCGTCCTTCAGAGATACGTATGCGGCAACCGACTCCCCTTGATACTCGTCGGGAATGCCTACCACTGCCGCTTCGAGCACGGCCGGATGCTCATAGAGAATATCCTCGACCTCACGCGGCCATACCTTGTACCCAGAGACATTGATCTGGTCCTTGATCCGGTCGACCAGGTACACCCAGCCCTGTTCATCGACGATCGCGCTATCCCCGGTTCGGAGATGACCTTCGGGCAGGGCTGCCTCGGATTCACCTGGTCTGCGCCAGTATCCGCGGATGACCTGGGGGCCGGTGACGACGAGTTCGCCTTGGCTGCTGGGTGGGAGCGGGCGGCCGTCGGGGGCGACCACCTCGACGTTCACGCCTGGTAGCGGTAGTCCGATGGACAGGGTGCCGCTGTCCGGGTCGACCGGCGCGTTTGTTCCCGGAGGGACCGCAGTGACCGCCGAGGAGGTTTCGGTCATGCCGTAGGCATTGTGGATGTAGTGGCCGAAGCGTTCTTGGAACCGGGCGACCGTGCTCGGTGGGACCGGCGCACCCCCGCTGTACAGCGTTTTGATGGTGGAGAAGTGTTCGGCGGTGGCGTATTCCGAGTTCATCATCGCGTTGAAGGCGGTGATGGAGCCGATGGTGTAGGTGACGCCGTGTTCGCGGAGGGCGTCGACGGCTACGTCGGTGGTGAAGCGGCCGGTGAAGACCAGGGAGGTGCGTTCGGTGAGGGCCAGGGCGCCGATGACGACCGCGCCGGTGATGTGGAACAGCGGGGCCAGGGCGTAGACGACGTCGCCGGGGGTGATGCCGGCGAGTTCGGCGAAGCTGGTGGTTACCGCGCGGACGTTGGCGTGCGAGTTCATGGCGCCCTTGGGCGGGCCGGTGGTGCCGGAGGTGTAGGCGAGGAAAGCTAGGTCGTCGCCGTGTACTTGGATCGTCGGGGGTTTTCGGCCGGTGTACTCGTGGGCCAAAGTGAGTAGGTCTGCGGACTTCTCGCCGGCAGGGGTGGTTTCGGGGTTGAAGACGCGGGGGTCGTTGCGGGACTGGAGGTCCGACTCCGCGGTGCCGAGTACCCAGCCGACTGTGGTGCCCTCGACGTCCTCCCGGACCTGCCGCATATCGCGGTCGGTGGTGATGATCCCGACCGGTTCGGCGTCGGTGACCAGTTCGCGGAGTTCGCGGCCGCGGTACATCGGGTTGAGCAGCAGGGCGATCGCGCCGAGTTTCCACAGGGCGAGTAGGACGAGCGCGTAGTGCGGGATGTTCTGGAGGTGGATGCCCACCCGTTCACCGTGGCCCACGCCGCGGTCGGCGAAGGCGGCCGCGAGGGCGGTGGCGAGGTCGTCGGCCTCGCGGACGGTGAGGGTGGTGTCGAAGTAGACGAGGGCGGGGGCGTCGGGTTCGTGCCGGACCCGGTCGTGCCAGGCCGCCACGAGGGTGCCGAGCTCTTCTTGCGGGCGGGACGCCCCGCCTGCCGCACCCTCATCAAATGCGGCGGACGGGGCGTTCCCGGTGTTACCGGTGGTCATGCAGGGAGTTCCTTGCGGCTGGTTTCGCGGATGGTGGCGACGGTGAGGAGGCCGATGGCGCAGACGCCCATCACCCAGTAGGCGGGCGACATCGCGTTGCCGGTGGATTCGACGAGCTGGGCGGCAACGTAGGGGGCGGTGCCGCCGGCGGCGATGGTGCCGATATTGAAGCCCAGGGAGACGCCGGTGTAGCGGACGGTGCGGGGGAAGAGCTCGGTGAACAGCGGGAAGGCGGGGACCTGGACTACGCCGTTGAGCACCATGTAGAGGAAGTAGACGATGCCGATGACGAGGATGCTCTCGGTGGCGCCCATGATCATGAAGGCGGGCAGGGCGATCACGACATAGGCGAGGTAGCCGCCGATGAGGACCGGTTTGCGGCCCCACCTGTCGGTAGCCATACCGCTGAGCGGGAAGGTGGCGCAGGCCAGGGCGATGGCGATGGCGGAGGTCCAGTAGACGGAGTCTTTGGAGAAGCCGAGGTCGTTGATCAGGTAGACGCTGAAGTAGGTGAGGCCGATATAGCCGGAGCCGTTCATGGCGATGGCGACACCGACGACGCGGGCGACGGACCACGGGTTCTTGGTGACGGTGTCGAACAGCGGGCTCTTGGTGACCTGCTGGTTCTCGGCCATCTCCTCGAATTCGGGGGTGTCCTCGAGCTTCATCCGGACCCGCAGGCAGACGTAGGCGAGGGGGAGGGCGAGCAGGAACGGGATACGCCAGCCCCACGATTCCATCTGCTCGTCGGTGGTGGCCAGAGCGACCACGCCGACGACGGCGGCGGCGACAGCGAAGCCGAGGGTGGAGCCGACGGGGGTGAAGGAGCCGAAGAAACCGCGGCGCTTGGGCGGGGCGGATTCGGCGATATAGGTGGCGGCGCCGCCTACTTCGCCGCCGGCGGAGAAGCCCTGGGCGAGGCGGACGAGGACCAGCAGGATGGGGGCGAGGATGCCGACGGCGGAACTGGTGGGCAGCAGGCCGAGGATGCCGCAGGCCACGCCCATGCTGACGACGGTGATGACGAGGGCGTGGCGGCGGCCGCGGCGGTCGCCGAGGCGGCCGAAGAAGATACCGCCGAGGGGGCGGGCCACGTAGGCGACACCGAAGACGGCGAGGGTCGACAGGATCGACACCGCGGAATTGTCGGAGGGGAAGAACAGGGGTGCGATGGTGACGGCGAGGAAGCCGTAGACCGCGAAGTCGTAGTACTCGATGAGGGTGCCGACACCGCCGGCGATGGCGGCGCGGCGGGCTATCGAGTTCGACTTCTTCGCTGCTGTCGCCGGCAGTGGTCCGGAGGGGTGGAGGTCACTGGACCCGACGCGAGGTTCTGTGTTCGTCATTGAATCTGTCTTTCGCGTGCGTGCTCGGCGAGCAGGAGTTCATACGAACCACCGGCCTCGATGACCTTGACGGTCCGCGGGCTCGGTGGGGTTCCGACCAGGTCGGTTCCCTCGGGCAGGCGCAGGGTGGCGGTGCGCCAGTCGAGGGCCACGGGGTCGCCGACCTTTACCGAGGTCGAGACGCCGGGGATCGTGATCAACGGCATGCCGTTGAAGGTCTCGCCGCGCCAGAAGCCGGGCGAGAAGGATTCCGCGACGATGGCCGAGATTCCCGCATTGCGCAGGGCGACCATGGGCGGATAGTGCGGATGACCGTAGCCGAAGTTGCGGCCGCCGACGATGATATCGCCGGGGCGGACGCGGTCGGTGAAGGTGGGGTCGTAGGCCTGCATACACACCGAGCGCAGGTGGTCGGGGTCGTAGGACTTGATATTGGCGACGCCGACGACGAGGTCGATATCGAAATCGTCGCCGAAGATCCAGGCGACCTTGCCTTCGATGATGTCCGGCGGTGGGGGATAGGCGCTCACTGGACCGACTCCTGGATCGTGCCGGTGAGGGCGCTGGCGGCGACGGTGTAGGGGGAGCCCATGTAGATGTTGGCGTCGGGGCTGCCCATTCGGCCGGAGATGTTCAGGACGCCGGTGGAGATGCAGTTCTCGCCGGGTTGCAGGGGTTTCTGGTAGCCGAAGCAGAAATCACAGCTCGATATGTTGATATGTGCACCTGCGGCGCGTAGGACGTCGAGGATGCCTTCCTGCTCGGCCTGCTCGTACACCTTCTGTGAGGTGGGGACGACATTGAGTTCGACGCCGGGGGCGACCTTGCGACCGTCGAGGACCAGGGCGGCGGCGCGCAGATCCTCGATACGGCCGCTGGCGCAGGAGCCGATGAAGGCCTTGGTGATCGGGGTGCCGGCGAGTTCCTGGGCGGTTTTGGTGTTGACGGCGCGGGCGGAGCCGGGGAGCACGACCCGAGGGGTGAGGGTCGCGAGGTCGATCTCGTAGCGGGCCGCGTAGGTGGCGTCGGCGTCGGGATAGACCGGGTCGAAGCTGCGGCGGGCGACCTTGTTCGCGTAGGCCAGGGAGAGCTCGTCGGGTTCGAAAACAGCCGAGACGGCGCCGGTGAACATGGCCATTCCGCACAGGCCCTGACGGTGGTCGATCGCCATCGAGCGGGCGCCGGGGCCGCCGAACTCCATCACCTGATGGGCGCAGCCGTCGGCGCCGACCATATCGATGATGGTGTGCACGAGATCGCGGCTGTCGACGCCGGGCGGAAACTCGCCGACCAGGTCGAAACGGGTGGTGGCGGGGATATCGACGAAGACCTGACCGGTGACCCAGGCTTCGATGAGGTCGCGCCGGATTCCCCAGCCGAGGGCGCCGAACGCGCCGATACCGCTGATATGGCCGTCGAAGTGGACGAGGAATTCGCCGGGGATGGCGAGGCCGAGTTCGGCGGTGAGCTGGTGGCCGATACCGCGGCCCTCGTGCAGTTCGATGCCGTAGAACTCGCACCAGTCGCGGGTGACCTGGTGGACCTCGGATTCCTTCTCGTTGTGCTTCGTCAGCATGTGGTCGATGAAGACGATGTAGCGGCTCGGGTCCTTCAGTTCGGTGATCCCGAAGTCTTCGCGCATCTGCCGGAACATCACGTCGGTGTAGCCGGGGAAGTCGTAGGCGATCATGCGCGCCGGCTGCACCGGGTGGTTCTCGCCGGCGCGGACCGTTTCCTGATCCGAGGCGCGGCTCAGGATCTTCTCCGTCATCGTGTAACCCACGGCGTTACTGCTCCTTCGCGGGTAGGTACTTGTTCTGCATGGCCTCGACCTCGGGGAAGCCGATCAGCTCCACGAATTCGTGGTGCTGGAGCGCATCGGCGCTCACCTGGGCCGGCGCTTCGCCCGCAGCCAGCCGTTTCAAGGTGGCCTGGGCTGCCCCGGCCACTGCCATCAGGACCTGGGTGGGCAGCAGGGCCAGCCGGACGCCGATCTGGTCGAGGATTTCGGGGGTGAAATCTCGTTCCGTCCAGGTGGAGGCGGTGAGGGTGGCCATCAACGGTACGCCGACCTCTTCGTGGCAGCGCTGCCACTGTTCGACGGTTTCGAAGGTCTTGGTGACCGGCATGATCATGTCGGCGCCGGCCTCGACGTAGGCCTGGGCGCGGCGGATCGCGTCGTCGCCGCGGGCGTCGGTGCGGGCGATGAGCAGGACATCGTCGGGAATGGAATCGCGGACCGCGCGGATCTTGCCGGTGGCCTCGGGGACGGTGATCAGGTCGACTGGGTCGCCCACGCAGATGGGGCAGGACTTGGGGGAGACCTGGTCTTCCATGAACATGCCGCCGACGCCCGCGTCCACGAATTTGGTGGCGGCGCGGGCGGCGTTGACCGCGTTGCCATAGCCGGTGTCTATATCGGCGACCAAGGGCAGTTTCGAGGATTCGCGAATGGTGCGGACGGCCTGGAGGTTCTCGGTCTGGGTGTAGAGCTCGGCGTCGGGGAGGCCGAGGGCCGCGGAGACGGCGAAACCCGAGGCGCACAGGGCGCTGAACCCGGCCTGTTCGGCGAGGCGCGCGGTGAGCCCGTCCCATACGCCGGGGGCGTAGACGAGTCCGTTCGACGTGAGGTCTTTCAAGGTCGGGCTGCGCACCAGTCCACCCTCCGTTTCGCTATGCGGAATGCGTTTCGTTTTTTGATATGGGGACGGTAAGGTGGCAGGGGTCACAAAGTCAACCCCGATCGGCCGATGAGTTCGTAAGGTGGCGGCATCGATCGCGCGAACCGTGGAAGTGAGTGAATAGCAGTGGCTGTGCCCACCTCGCCCAAAGCGAGCATGCGTACGGAACCGGAAGCGTCCGGCAGTCGTGATGTCGTGGGCGCTGTTCTCAAGGCCTGCACACTGCTTGGGCACTTCAGCGCCGACCGGCCCGTCTGGACCCTGAACGACCTCACCGCGGCCAGCGGTATGAACAAGACCACGGTGTTCCGGCTGATGGCCACGCTGACCCAGGCCGGATGGGTGGATCGCACCGAAGAAGGCGCCTACCGGGTGGCGATGCCGGTGTTCGAGATCGGGTCCGCGGCGTTGTCGAAGCTCGATATCCGCTCGGCGGCAAAGCCGTTCATGTCCGAACTGGCGGCCGCGTTCGGTAATACGGCCTACCTGATGGTGCCCGCGGAACAGGGAGCGGTCTGCATCGATCTGCTGGAAGGTCGTAACTCGCTGGTCGTCGCCGGGATCAATATCGGATCCGTGATGCCCTACCATGCCGCGGCGGGGCCGACGGTCATGCTCGCGCATTCGAAAGCTCTGCGGGACAAGTGGTTGACGACCGACCTGGCCGCGATCACCGATCGGACCATCACCGATGCCGACCGTCTCGCTGAACACCTCGACGAGATCGAGAAGGCCGGCTACTCGCTGAGCAACTCGGATTATCTGTCCGGGGTCGCCGCGGTGGCGGCGCCGATCCTGGGACGGGACGGGTCGGTGGTGGCGTCGATCAGTGTGGGCGGCCGGGCCGAAGAGTTCGAGGGAGATGTTCTCGCCGAAAAGATCGAGCGGGTTTGTGCTGCCGGGGCACGGATCACCAGAATCGTGCAGGCGCTGCCGCGGAGCTGACCTGCCCGAATACGTGGAGACGCCCCGCTCACGAGTTCATGAGCAGAAGGCCGAGCAGTCCGCCGAGGGCGATGAGTCCGGAGCAGCCGAGCTGGACCGCAATGCGTATCCGGGTGTGACGCACGATATCGACGAAGCTCAACACGATGCCGATCGCGATGGCACCCCAGGTCGCCGAATAGGCGAACCACACGGGTGGCATATCGCAGGACGGCCATTCCGGGCTGCAACCGGGTACACCCAGTGGAAAGAGCATCGAAAGGAAAAAGGCGAGCATCGCCATGAGCCAGACCAGAACGAACGCGAGGGCGGCGCCGAGGCCGGTACGGCTGTGGGGGCGGGGCGTGGAGAATTCGGGCATGTATCCAGGCTGGCGGGCGGGCCGCCGGGCCGGATCGGTAGTAATACTCGACCACGCTGAGTAGTAGCCGCGAGGTCGGTTACCGCGCCCCGATTCAGCGGGCCGGGCGGTCCAGCCTGCCGAGCACCTCCACCACGACCGGTGCCGCGAGCTCCACGCCGAGGAGCAGATCGTGGAAGCGGTGTGGCCGGCCCACGGTGACTCGGGTGACGAGCCGGCTTGCTCCGCCCAGGGCCATCAGGCCGGAAAGCACCCTGAGTCGCGGCAGGTTCGGGGTAGGGGCGGCTGCGGCCTCGACCCAGCCCAGACCGTAGGCAACGAAGGTGGAACCCATGAAACGTACGTGGGAATCGACCGTCGCGTCGGTGTTCATCCCGGGTTCCGCACGCGTCCCGGCCACCAGCTGAACCGCCCCGATCGCGACACACGACCATCCGGCAACACGTCCCATAACTCCGAGCTTCGACATGCAGCCATTCTGGCATCAGAAGTCAGCAGGACCCCCGTATTTCTTTTCCGCCGTGGCACTCGCATGGCTACGGGCGGCGGCGCGAACTTCCTGGCGGTAGCTGCGTTCTCCCAACGTGTAACCCGGGAAAGTGATCGGCTTGCCCACCGGCATCTCGACCACCCACAGATACGGAACCCGTGCCGCGGCATAGCCGGCGACCTCGGTGCCCCGTTCTTCCCTGGTATCTCCCGGCGACAGCCAATGCCGGTCGGGAAGTGTACGTCCGTGCAATCGCGGCCCTCCACTCCTGCGCCACATCGAGTCGTTCGAGGTCTCAGCGGCGAGGACTTCGCAGCGCTCGATCACTGGCTGCGAGAAACCTGAGAAACACGGAGATCCAAACGAATTGACAATAACCCGCGCTACCCGAGCCTGCCCGCAGCACCCATGGTTACAATTGCCGGACAGTATGTGTAGACAGGTGTCTGTTCGACCACCGTCGGGCGTGGGTTCAACACCCGTAGCAGCCGATTGAGGACGTCGGATGAAACCACGAAACTCCGCCGGCGCCGCCATAGATATGGCGAAGGCACGGCTGGGGGCAGCGTTCAGCACTGTTGGGTCGAAAACCTCCAGTACCTACCGGGGGTTCGCTCGGACTACGAGTCGATCGCGGGCACTGAGCGCTGAAGATCGTCGCGGAGGCCGCACGGTAGCCAAGGTTGCCGCTCCTGTGCTGGCCGGGGTCGCGCTGGCAACTTGTGCGGCCGAGAACGGGGATTCCACTATCGAGCCGCTCGACCCGGAGGTGGCGGACCTCGCCGCGATGTCCCCCTTCATGAGGCAAGAGCTCGCACGCCTCCGTGAGGACGGCTGGCGCATCGGTTACCGGGATCTGACGGGCACCGGAGCGGGGGGCTTGACTGAGTACGGCACCAAAACGGTGGTCATCGACAAGAACATACAGAAGGACCCAAAGTGGGCCACCGCCGTCCTCGCACACGAGGTCGGGCATGCCTACGCCCCTGACGAGTTCGACTCCGAGGTCGACGCACCAAAGCCCGGGGAGAAATACGCCAGCTGGCTGGCACGTAACATGTACGGCCCCCTCTCGGGCGAGGCGGAAGCCGGATTGGTCAGCGCTCAGGCGCGAAAGGAAATATTGGACAACGGCGGCCCCGATATCGGCAATATAAGTAAACCGGTAATAGCTGCCTATGAGCACCTGGTAGACGGCGAGAAGACGCGGGACGAAATGCGCCATGATCTTGTCAAATACCACCTGAGTCAGTCTGATTACTCATCCTATGTGGCCCCTTTGAAAGATATTTGGAACGATACTTACGCTGAAACCCATGGGCCTGCCAAGGGAACATTCGGGCCGGACGACTACTGACGTATTCCCGGGTGATCTGAAATACTCGCACATTTCCGTGCTGAGCGTGCTTCATCGCGAGCTCACGTCTCCACGATCACTGAAATGAGCCCACCCGCAACCACGGCCGGAGCAGGTTCTCCTCGGTGGACGGGCCAGGTTGCCAGTCGGCGATCCACGGGCCGGTGCCTTCGCTCTGATCGAGCACTCCCTCCTCCAGCCACCGGTAGCGTCCGTCGAACACCTTGCGGGCCGCGCGGACATCCTCGTCGTCGGTGTTGTTCCAGAGCGCATCGAACAGCTCCCGCACCCGGATTCGCGCCTGGCGGCAGAAGAGATCGGCCAGTTCCCGGGCGGTTTCCCCTTCCGGTGTGCCGCGGTCGGCCTGCGCTCGGACGCAGACCGCCGACATGGCGAACAGTTCGGCGCCGATATCGACGAGTCGACCCAGGAACACCTGCCGGTATTCGAGTTTCGCCTGCCAGCGTGCCATGCCGTACACCAGTGCGCGGGCTTGTTTGCGGGCCATGCGTTCGACGAAACGCATATGCGGCGCAAGCGGTCCGAACTCGGTGAAGGCGGCCGGTGTCGTGCCGGGGCCCACGGCCAGCTGCGGGAACCATTTGGCGTAGAAACCGCCGGCGCCCACCGCGGATTTGGCTTTCGCCGTGAACTCCGCGTGCCGATCGACGAGCGCTCCGGCGGCGGACATGTGCGCGTCGGCCATTTCGCGGGCGATGAGCAACCGCATGATCTCGCTGGAGCCCTCGAAGATCCGGTTGATGCGCAGATCGCGCACGAGCTGCTCGGCGCCGACCGCGCGTTCGCCCCGCGCTCGTAGCGATGCCGCTGTCTCGTATCCGCGGCCGCCGCGGATCTGCAGGAGTTCGTCGGCGATCCGGCAGCTCATCTCCGAGGACCAGAGTTTGGCGAGCGCTGCCTCGATGCGGATATCGTTGCGGTTCTCGTCGCACATGGTCGCCGAGAGGTCGAGTACGGCCTCCAGGGCGTAGGTGGTGGCGGCGATATAGGACACCTTGGCCGATACCGCGGCGTGCTCGCCGACCGGGCGCCCCCACTGCACCCGGGCAGTACTCCATTCGCGGGCTATTTTCAGTGACCATTTGGCTGCCGCGGTACACAATGCCGGAATGGCGAGCCGGCCGGCATTGAGCGTGGTCAGGGCGATTTTCAGCCCGTCGCCTTCACGGCCGATCAAATTCTCGCGGGGGACCCGGACGTTGTACATGCGGGTGACGCCGTTCTCGAGACCGCGCAGCCCCATGAACGAATTGCGCCGTTCCACGGTGATGCCCGCGCTGTCGGCTTCGACGACGAAGGCGGAGATACCGCCCCGGTGCCCGTCGCTCTTCGGCACCCGGGCCATCACCACCAGCAGTTCCGCGACCACACCGTTGGTGGTCCACAGCTTGACCCCGTTCAATTCGTAGGAGCCGTCGGCCGTGGGGGTCGCGGTGCTGGCCATCCGGGCCGGGTCGGAGCCCACATCGGGTTCGGTGAGCAGGAAAGCGCTGATCGCGCCCTTCGCGCACCTCGGTAGGAAGCGTTGTTTCTGCTCCGGCGTGCCCGCCAGCTTCAGCGGTTCGGGGACGCCGATCGACTGGTGTGCGGACAGTAGCGCGCCCAGGCTGGGGTGCACCGAGCCGGCGAGCATCAGCGCCTTGTTGTAGCCGAACTGGGAAAGGCCCTGCCCACCGTATTCGCGCGGGATCTTCAGGCCGAAGCAACCGAGCTCCGCGAGGCCCTGCACGTACTGCTCCGGAATACGGCCCTGCTCCTCGATCACGCTGCCGTCGAGGGTCTCGCAGTAGGAGCGAAGCCGAGCCAGATACGTGTCTGTCTCGGCGGTGTCCTCGGCGCTGGGGCGCGGGAACGGGTGGATCAGGTCCACCCGGTAGCGGCCGAGGAACAGCTCCTTGGCAAAGGAGGGTTTGGACCAGGTGGCCTCGCGGGATTCCTCGACCAGCTGCCGGGCCTGTTCTTCGGTGGCGTCGACTTTCGCGGCAGTGCTCATGCTGCCCTCCTCGGAGGTGATGGCGGTCACATCCGAGTGTAAGAGTGTTTGTTACCAGCCGGTAGGTCTGAATCTCGACAACCCGGCGACGTTCAGAGTCTGTCGGCCGTCCGGGCGGATTCGAGCCGGCCCAGCGGGTGGTTCGCGGCGAGGGATTCGTGGGCCATTTTCCAGCCGGTGCTGTCGATGCCGAATATGTGCCGCAGATAGGCCGTGGTGACCGCCTGGATCAGGGCGACGCGTTCCGGGTTCTCGTCGGTGGTTTCCGCGACCCGGTAGCCGGAGACACCACCGAGAAAGTGTTCCGCGCCGAAGAGTGTGAGCAGGCTTTTGTCGCCAGGGCTCAGAGTGTAGGGGTCGGTTGTCCAGTCCGGTCCGCGCACGGTCAGCGGGTAGTCGTCCGCGTCGCCGGCGACCACGAGGGTGGGCGTGGCCATCTGCGAGAAGTCCTGATCCGACAACCACGCCGCGTGCTCGCGAGCGAACGGCGTCAGGCTTTCGCCGCCTTCGCCTGCCGTGGCCAGCAGTATGCCGGCGGTGATTCGAGAATCGGCGCGGTCTTCGACGTGCCCGGTGCTCGGGTCACGTACGCGCAGGCCCAGCAGGATGCCTGCCGTCTGGCCGCCGAAGGAGTGGCCGGCTGCTGCGATCCGGGTCCGGTCGGAGCGTCCGGGGAGACCGGGGACAGCGGCTTCCAGTACGTCCAGGCGGTCGAGGATCCGCACCATATCGTCGACGCGGAACCGCCAGTGGTGGGGCCGGCGGGGATCATCGGCGACGAAGGGGAGTGTTTTCGAGTCGAGATGAGTGGGTTGCAGCACCACGAAACCGTGGGCGGCCCAATGGTCGGCGAGCGGGCCGTAGCCGTCCAGCGATGAGCTGTATCCATGGGAGAGCAGGATGATCGGCAGGTTGTGCCCGGTCACCGGCGCGGAGACGCGGACGTGTAGGTCCTCGCCGCGATCCGGTGCGGGCAGCACGATCGGTTTCACCGAGACGACCGGGGTGGCGGCAGGGCCGGGGATACCGGAGTTCGAGCTTGTCATGGGGTTCGGTGTCCTCTTGCTTCGTTTCGCACAGTGCCAGGCCGACGACCTGGCAGGCGCCGGAAGCGGATCGATTCGGTGATCGCGGGCGCCACGAAGACCCGGCGCGCCGGCCGATCCTGTCGGGACGAGGTCGCCGGATGAACGGTGGGCTACCGGTTCTCGACCGTCCGGGCGAGGATGCCGAGAGTGGCTCGGAGCCCCGATTCGGGAATGATCGGGAAGATCCCCGCCTCCCGGTAGGGGGCGGCGATCCGGCTCCAGTCGTAGTAGGACGTCACCAGCGTGCCGGTCTCGCTGGGCTCGAGGCGGTAGCCGTAGAGGTGTTCGATCGGCGGCTGGATCTGGCCGGAGATCGTCCATTCGATGTGCGCGTCCTGCTCGAACGCCGTGATGATCACCGTGACGTCGTATTTGCCCATCGGGAAATCGTTGAGCGATTCACGGTCCATATGCACCAGGAACTCGTCACCCACCGCGGTGACGGATTTGCCTTCCGCGGACTGCAGCATGCCGGAGCTGTCGATCGCCACATGCCCGGCGGGCGAGCACAACAGGGCGAAAATCTCGGCCGGTCGCGCCGCGATTTCGCGTCGGACCTCGAACCGTTCGTCACTCATGAGGTCAACCTTCGCACAATCGTCGCGCGCAGGACGACCGTGCGACTGCCGAAGGGAGCCGTTTACGCAGGTCTCTGGTGCTCACGGACGTTGCTGCGCAACGCAGCCCGGCGACTCGGAGGTTCGCGGCGGTGCGAACACCCGGCCGATATCGCCGTATCCTTCGCTCAGTCGACCGAATCCGCTCCGAGCCGGGGTGGTGCCGTGCGGTAGGTCGCCGGTGTGGCGCTGAGCCCGATCGGGTTCGCGACCTGCGCAACCGTGCCGGAATTCTCGTCGTCGATACCGATCACCGGGTACAGCCCGAGATTCTGTGCGTAGCCGATCGCGCCGGCGATATCGTTGAGTGGTCCGCACGGCACCCGCGCCGCGGACAGTGCCGTGTACCAGGCGTCGGCCCCGTCGGCCGCCAGCAGATCCTCCAGCGTGGCGCGGAGTTCGTCGCGATGGGCGACCCGGGCGGTGTTGGTGGCGAAACGTTCGTCGGCGGCCATTTCGGCGACCCCCAGAACCTTGACCAGCGCGGCGAACTGGCGGTCGTTGCCGACGGCCAGCACCAGTGGCCGGTCGGCCGTCGCGAACACCTCGTAGGGGGCGATGCTGGGGTGCCGGTTGCCCATCGCCTGCGGGACCACTCCTGCTCCGAGGTAACCGGAGGTCTGGTTGGTCAACGCGGAGAGCAGCGACGACAACAGGTTCACCTCCACCCGCTGCCCCTCGCCTGTCCGGTCCCGGTGCCGGAGCGCGGTCAGGATGCCCAGGGCTGCGTGCAAGCCGGTGATGACATCGACCACGGCGACACCGACTTTGGTAGGTGTGGCGGAGTCGGGGCCGGTGATGCTCATCAAGCCGCCGACCGCCTGGATGAGCAGGTCGTAACCCGGCATCGTGTTGTCGCGGCCGAAACCGGTCACCGAGCAGTAGACGATATCCGGATTGATCTCGGCGACCTGCTCGTATCCGAGCCCGAGCCGCTCCATCGTGCCGGGCAGGAAGTTCTCGACGACGACATCGGCGCGAGCCACCAGTTGCCGTGCCGCGGCGAGACCTTCGGGGTCCGATAGATCGAGTGCGACCGATTTCTTGTTGCGGTTGACGCTCAGGAAGTAGGTGGATTCCGTACCCGACCAGGGCGGACCCCAGCGGCGCGTATCGTCGCCGGTTTCCGGCCGTTCGACCTTGATCACTTCCGCACCGAAATCCGCGAGCAGCATCGTCGCGTACGGGCCGGCCAGGACGCGGCCGAAATCGGCGATGACCAGGCCGTCGAGTGCGCCGGTCACCGGAAGGCTGCCGAACCGGTGAGCGCCTTGCCGATGGTCAGCTGGTGGACCTCGGAGGTGCCCTCGTAGGTGAGTACGGATTCGAGGTTGTTGGCGTGCCGGATCACCGGGTATTCGAGCGTGATTCCGTTGGCGGCCAGGATGGTCCGGCATTCGCGGGCGATGGCGAAGGCCTCGCGCACATTGTTGAGTTTGCCGGTGCTGATCTGTTCGGGGGTGATGTCGCCGCGGTCCTTGATCCGGCCCAGATGGTAGGCGAGCAGATGTCCCTTACCCACTTCCAGCGCCATATCGGCGAGCTTGGCCTGGGTGAGCTGATAGCCGGCCAGCGGTTTGCCGAAGACCTCGCGGGTCTGCGCGTAGTCGATCGCGGTTTCCAGGCAGTCGCGGGCGGCGCCGATCGCGCCGAAGACGATGCCGAACCGGGCTTCGCCGAGACTGGTGAGCGGCCCGCGCAGACCTTGCGCGAGGGGCAGTATCGCCGAGGCGGGCAGTCGGACATCTTCCAGGACGAGTTCGGAGGTCACCGAGGCGCGCAGCGACATCTTCGCCCGGATCTCGGGGGCGGAGAAGCCCGGGGTGTCGGTGGGAACGACGAAACCGCGGATACCGTCTTCGGTCTGGGCCCAGACCACCGCGACATCGGCGACCGAGCCGTTGGTGATCCACATCTTCGTGCCGTTGAGCACCCAGTCGTCGCCGTCGCGGACCGCGCGGGTGCGCATCCCGGCCGGGTCGGAGCCGTGATCGGGTTCGGTGAGGCCGAAGCAGCCGATCGCCCGGCCGGCGGCCATGGAGGGCAGCCACTGCTGTTTCTGTTCCTCGCTGCCCCAGTGGTGGATCGAGAACATCGCCAGCGAACCCTGCACCGATACCAGGCTGCGGATACCGGAGTCGACGGCCTCGAGTTCGAGGCAGGCCAGGCCGTAGGCGGTGGCGCTCGTCCCGGCGCAGTCGTATCCGTCCAGATGCATACCGAGCACGCCCAGCGAGCCGAGTTCGACGGCCAGTTCACGCGCCGGTATACGGCCCTCCTCGAACCATTCGGCGATATGCGGACGGATCCGCTCGGCGGCGAATGTCCGCACGGTGGACCGGATTTCGATCTCCTCCGGCGTGAGGAGTGAGTCGAGATCGAACAGCTGGGTCAGCGACTGGGACATGCGGCCTCCGGCGGGGTGTGCGCTCCGGGCAAACGGCAGAAAAACGTTTGCAGGAACGATTGCGAGAACGTTTGCATGCCTACGCTAGACTTGCCTCGCAAGACAGTCAAACCTGGAAGGACCCCACGCCGCGATGCACCGACCCACCCGCGCTCCGACCCTCAAGGAGATCGCCGAGCGTGCCGGGGTGCATATCTCCACGGTCTCCCGGGTGCTGCGGCAGGACGAACCCGTGGACGGCTGGACGCCGTCGGCCCGCCGCGTCCGCGAAGTGGCCGCCGAAATCGGCTATCAACCGAACCTGTGGGCGGCCAGCCTGCGGACCCGCAAGACCACCACCCTCGGCGTGGTGATGCCGCGCTTGACCGACGGGGTCGTCGCCACGACCTACCAGGGCATCGAGGAAGCCGCCACCCGAGCCGGCTACTCGGTACTGCTGTCGAGCCCGCCCGACGATCTCGACGCGCAACGGCGTGCGGTGGAACTACTGCTCGGACGGCAGGTCGACGGACTGCTGCTCAGCAGCCTCCACATCCCCGGCGGCCCCTTCCTGGAATCGCTGCCGATCGGCCCGCTGCCGATCCTCACGCTCACCCGGCACGCCGACGCCGGACTCCCTTTCGTCGTCGGCGACGACCGCCACGGTGGTTACCTCGCCGCACGCCACCTCCTCGACCGCGGCTACTCCGACCTCGCCGTAATCAACGGCCCCGAACACGCGACCACGGCACGCGACCGGATGCTCGGATTCTCCGCCGCCCTGACCGAAGCCGGGATCACCCTGCCACCACACCGGATCGCCGAATCGAGCTTCGAAGTCGCCGGCGGCGTCGCTGCGGGCCGGGAACTCCTCGACCGCCCCGACCGCCCACGTGCTGTTTTCGCCGTCACCGACACCATCGCCATCGGGGTGCTCGGGGTGGCCCGAGACCTCGGACTGACGGTTCCGGACGACCTCGCCCTCGTCGGCTACAACGACATCCCGGTCGCCGCCCAGCTGCCCGTCCCGCTGACAACGGTGCGCTCACCCGCCCAGCAGATCGGTGCCACGGCGGTGGGCAAACTACTCGACCTCGTCGGCGGGCAGGAAGTCGAGTCGGTGCGGTTATCGGTGGAACTGGTGGTGCGCGGGACGAGCTGACTCCACGCGCGTCGTAGTGCAGGTGGGGGCGACGAAGTCGTCAGTGACCGCCGAGGGCGCCGGTAGCGGTGCGCGCGGCACTCATCGCCGCCTCGGCCCACTCCCTGCACTGCGCGACCGTGGCGTCTGGGCAATTGGGGACGAGGCTCAAGGTGTACTGCTGAACACCGCGCCGATCGAAGATCGGGGTGTTGATCGCGGCGATCGGCACCGTCGCGCTGTCGTCGCCGGGTAGTGCGGTGAGGAACTCGGACCAATCCGCCGGCGGGAGATGCTGCCGGAGGACATCGATGATCCTGGTGGGCATCCCCGACGAAAGCAGCGCGGCCAGGGCGATATTCGACGAGGTGTTCGTCGTGAGTTGCTGGATGAGGTACCCCCGCTCACGGCCGTTGTCGATGATCGACCGAACGTGGTCCCTGCTCGCGGCCAGCGGTACCAGCGGGGTGCGGTCGAACCAGGCGTCGACCACATCGTCGCGTTCCCAGGCTATGTTCACCAGGCCGAGTGGCGGCGCCAGTGGACATCTCTCCATCGCGAGGTCCTGGCGGTCGCCGGCGAGGCCGATGCCGAGATGGTCGAGGACGATGATCTGCCCACGGTGAACGGTACTGAGGACACAACTCATGCCGGTTCGGTCGTGGAGTTCGGCCAGGGCGGGCCGGATCAGCTCGAGTTTGGCGAGCCCGGATTCGGCCGCCGCGCCCAGCCGGAGCAGGGCCGGTCCGAGTCCGTAGGTCTTGGCTCCGTCTCGGATTACGAAATTCGCATCCGCCAGTGTTGTCAGGATGCCGAGACAGGTGGGCTTGTTCAGCCCGAGGGCCTCCGCGACCTGCGTCAGCGTGAGGCGGTCATCGGGGGTGTCGGCGAGTAGTTCGAGGATCTGGACAACCCGCTCGGTCGGCGGGGATTTCCGCTCAATGGGAGTGCGCGTTGTTCCGGTGCCGACGGCGTGCCTAGGATCCATCGAACAATTGTAATCCCGTATTCATATTTTGTAACACCACAGCGGCACTTCGGGTACCCCCCGCGGCGCCGTCCACGCTCATCCAGCCATCACTCGGAGACCAACGAAATGCGCATGAATCCCGAAGGTTCGCGGGGGAGAAGCCGGCCACAACGCGAGACCTCCATGGGCCGCGCGACGGGCAGGAAGTTGATATCGGTCGCGGCCATGGGGGTCGCGATCGGGCTGGCAGCCGTCACCGGGTGTACCGCCGAAACCGGAGACCCCGCGCCGCAGGAACACACAATCGCGACTGCGATACCGCCGAAAAACCCGTGGTTGACGGACTCCGAGTACCCGATCACGCACTTCGATTCGGCCGCTTCGGATTCCACCTCGGCGGCAGGGCCGACCGTGGCGAAGCAGCTGTCCGAATCGGATGTCCGATTCGTCCCGACCACGTATTCGTCCAATCCGACGATCAAATACAGCGGAGACGACCGGATCGTTTTCGCGCCGACCATGTACGGCATTCAGAAAATCCTCGCCACCGGCGACAAGTTCGAGCCCGTCGATTTCCTGCCTTACCCGGGTGCCGAGGCTCCTTCGACCGAGAAGCTCGATGCCCTGCTCGAAAAGACGGACGCGGCGGTGGCGGCAGATGACGACGCCGCGCTCGTCGCTCTCGGGAAGGACGCCGAGGAAGCAGGGATCACGTACGGGAAGATCTCGAACGGCGCCTACAACATGATCGACAAGGACGGGTTCCACTACTCGGTCATCGAGGGGATGCGGATCCTGAAAACAACCGACGACGGCGACCCCCACGGACCGATGCGGTTCGAAAAAGTAGTGGAACTGCAGAAAGCTCCGCTGCCCGCGGGAACCTCACCCGAAGCCGAGGCGGCCGTGCACGGACCGACGACGAGCATCGTGGCGCTGGGAATGACCTACGACGGGCATATCGTCGCCGGCTCGCACGCCGCCCTCTTCCTGTTGAACCGGGACCTCGAAGTGTTGTCGGTGCTCCCGTTCTCCGGGGAGAAACTCGAGAACAACTTCGCCATCGACAAGACAGGCATCTATGCCGTGACCTCGCGCCGGATGCTGAAGGTGGTCTGGACCGGGTCCGCTCTCTCGATCGACGAGAAGGACGGCGGCTGGTCGGCGGAATACGAGACCTCCGATCCTGCCATCGCCACAGCTGCCGGATCACTGACCCGCTCCGGCGGATCGGGGACCACGCCCACCCTCATGGGCTTCGGCCCCGGCGACGACGAACTCGTCATCATCTCCGACGCCGCCGCGACCGGCCCCAGCCTCGTCGCATTCTGGCGAAACGAGATCCCCGCCGGCGACGACCGTATCGCGGGCACGGCCCAGGTGGATGTCTCGAACGTCACCCTGGAGCTGTCCCCCACTGTCCTCGGCGAAGACGTCCTGGCCACCACCACCGCCTACCCGGAGCCCGCGCCGAATGTCTGGGCGAACACCTTCGCGCCCGGCGCCACACGCGCTGCCCCGCACGGTATGCAGAAGTACCATTGGAACAGCACGGAACGAAAATTCGACCGGATGTGGACCAACACCGAGGTCGACAACAGTGATATCACCGTCGCTTCGGTCTCGTCCCGGACCGGGCTGCTCTACGCCGCCGATAAGCACGAGGGCCGATACAGCTACGTCGGCATCGACTGGGAAACCGGAGAAACCGTAGCCCGATGGACCTTCCCGGACGAGAGCCGCAGATGGAACCTCTTCGGCGGCATGATCGTCCCTATCGGTGACGGCCAGTTCATCGCCGGCGGAATGCTCTCCATCAAACGTGTATTCGCGGAATGACCCGAGCACGAATCACCGCACCGAACTCCGGTAACAGTGAGTTCCCGTACCCGACCGCAAGGATGAACCCATGACCTATGCAGGTAAATCAGTCCTCATCACCGGTGCCGCCTCCGGAATCGGATACGCCACGGCGGAACTTTTCGCCCGGGAAGGCGCCGATATCGTCGCCGCCGATATCAACGAAGACGCACTGCAGACCGCTACGCGCACATTGGCGGCCGAAGGGCAAGGCAGAGTTTTCGGCGTGCCATGTGATACCGCGGATCCGGATTCCTGTGCGCAGCTGGTCGAACGTGCGGTGGACCATCTCGGCAAGCTCGATATCGTCTGCAATATCGCGGGCATCCTCGGCAACGGGCCGACCGAGGACCTTCCCGACCAGACGTGGCAGAAAGTGCTGGGAGTCAACCTCAACGGCCCGTTCTACATCAGTAAACACGTGATCCCCCACCTATTGGAGACTCGGGGCAGCATCGTGAATGTCGCCTCCACGGCAGGTCTGGTCGGGGTTCCTTACGGAGCTGCCTACAGCGCCTCCAAAGCAGGTGTCATCGGGTTGACCAGGGCCCTCGCGGCGGAGTACGCGCGCCGCGGTGTCCGCGTTAACGCGGTATGCCCCGGACATGTGCTGACCCCGATGACAGCCGGCGGGGGCGGGTTCGGACCCGATGCCGATACCGAACTGCTCGGCCGCCTCACACCACTCACGGGTAAGGGGTCCGGCCCAGAGGAGATCGCGTCGGCCGTCGCATTCCTGTCCGCGGATACAGCGCGCAATACGACAGGCGCGGTATTGACCATTGACGGTGGGCAGACGGTGATCTGAACGATCACACCGGCCGCCGGGCGGTATCGGTGCCGACCCGGCCGGAGGCGAAAGCGCAACGACGAGTTCGCCCGGTGGCGCCGTGCACCGCGTGCGGTTCCCTGGACCGGCCAGCTGTATCGCCGGGCGCTACGCGTTCCCTCGATATCGCCGAACAGGACTGTTGTTCTCCGTAGTGGGGATAGTTGGCATCGTCGGGCCGAACTGGACCTCCCCCAGCAAACTCGAATACAGATATGCGCTGTACCGGCCAGCCGGTCACTCCCGGCCGGATCGTTGCCCGTCCCGAGAACCTCTGGCCGAGCGCCGGCACAGTGGCGGTGGGAAGCCGGTCGACCTGCGCAATCACCGCATCGTGGATGCCTCCACCGGATACGGCCGCATCGGTTCACGAAGGTCGAGTGCGTTACTGCCGGATCGGTATCGAGGAGGCGCGACCGCCGCGAATCCGGTCGCCCGCCCGTTGCCGAGCCGGCCGGCCCCCGGCGCAGGACGGTCGAACAAGCCGGTGGCGAATCGGCATTGGGTAGTCTGTTCGGGCGCCGCGGCTTCCAGTGTCGGCGCATCGGCCGAGGTCGAATCGCGAACGGAACGAGGTGCGGGAAGTCCGAATGTTGCTGCAGCTCCAGCCACATCTCGCGATGTGTCGACACTTGAGATGCCCGTTTCCGGCAGTCCTGATGTCGGGGACAGGTAAGACGCTGCACAACAGAGGGAGCCGGTCCGTGTCGACTCGATACACGTCATGGCCCGGACATTTGGATTCTTCGCGTCGATCTGCACCGTGAGAAGGTCCGCGATTTGAGTATCCACATACCCAGCGAGATCGTCCTCTTTCTCAACGTATGCGGCATTCCGTACCCGGATATAGATGTGGACCAGGTCCGGGAGCTGAGCCAGGACGTCCGTGAATTCGCCGCCGATGTCCGCGAATCCTTCGACGCGGCGACGAACACCCTCAACGACATGGGAACCGCCATGTCCGGTAACTCCTACCAGATGATCCTGGTGATGTGGTCTTACCGCCAGGACAAGATGGCGGATCTGGATTCGGCATTCGACGTAGCTGTGAGCGCCCTCGATATTGCAGCCGACGTCATCGAAGCGATACAGATCGCCGTACTCATCGAACTCGCCGCGCTCGCCGCCAGTTTCGTGGCAAGCATGTTCACACCCGCGGGCGCGGTGACCGGGCCCATGGTCGCCGCTGCCGCGCGCTGGCTACTCAAGAAAGTGGCCGAGACAATAATGTGGTACGTCTTGGCCGAGGTGACCGCGAAGGCCCTCGAGCCGATGCTGGAGAAGTTCGATCAGCTGCTGCGCGATTCTCTACTCCCGCCCGATATCCCCCTGCCGTCGTCGCCGGGCAGCGACTCGAAATTCCATCTCGATCCCGACGCGGTGACGGGCTACGCCCAGGATCTGGAAAAACATGCCGATGAAATAGCCTCCCACGGCGAAAAACTCGGTGAGAAGCTCGACCGCCTCGATTTCTCGACTCCCGGACTAGAGGTACCCGCCGCCGACTGGCCCTACCCCGCCACCGACGAACCGCTGGTCGTCCCCTCACAACCCGGAACCCTGCCGGGCACGCTGCCCAGCTGGGTTCCGGACATGATGCGCACGCTGCCCAGCTGGCTACCGGATATGCAATACCCGGGCGTGGATACGCCCGCCGGGAAGTCTTCGGACATCGACTCCTCCACTCCGGGACATCAGGACGCGGGTAACGGCGCCGACCCAACCGACCCGGCCCAGCCCACCGGCGAGCCGCAGCAATCGGCGACCGCTCCCTCCGATGCCTCCACGCCGGGCGCTCCCTCGAACCCGGTGGGTACTCCCACATCGGTGGGCACCCCCACGCCGATGGGAACCGACTCCTCCGAACAAGCACGGATCTCGTCTATCAGCGAATCGCCCGGTGACAGCCATGTTGCCGGGCAGGGATCGGATCGAACCGGCACCGGATCGGCGGCGCAGAACGACAGCGGCGCAGCCGACGGTGTAGTACCAGCAGGGGCCGCGCAAGCGGCCGCGGGGCAGTCGCAGCCGGCCTCGGCGCAGAGCAACAATCAGAGACCCGCCGACAGCACAGCGAACAAGCCTCAGGGAGGCGCGGGGCGCGGACCGGGCGGCTCGGGGCCGGGCAGTCAGCAGTCGTCCGGCGGCGCCCCGGCCAGGGCGACGCCCTGGTCACGCGGCGGAAAGAAGCCGGCACGTGTCGCGCCCGCTACCGAACGCCCCGACGTTCCGGTAACAGCCGGCCCGCCGGCCGAAACCGGCGACCGTGGCGAAACGGTTCAGAAGCCGGAATCAGGCGGTGCAGCGCACGTATTCGCGCCGGATACCTCGACGCCCCCCGCCGCACTCCCCGAAGACGCCGCAACCGGCGCCACCGCGGAACGGGACGTACCGGCCGAACCTGCACCCGCGTCTGTCGATCCCATCCGTACCGGCAGCCGTCGATCGGGGCTGGAATGATGATTCGCACGGGTGCCCCCGAGGCCGTGCGAGTCGACACAACGACGACGAGCACGGATGTTCTCAACGGCTCGGTGACAACTGTGACGCGGGTGTCCGCTCGTCCGGATACGACGTTTGGATGCCCGCTCATCGATCGACATGCTCACGCCTCACGGAGTGGCAAACGGATATCAGCGGAAACCTAATCCGGGGCTGGAGGATGTAGTGGCGGGGTTCGCACAGAGGGTCGGAACGGCCATTCTGACTCCTTTCCGAGGAATCGTCAAAAGTATCGGCGAGGCAGCCCGGCGTCAAAGCGAGGCCAGCGCCGGTGCCGCAACGAGTGTGGGGCAAACGGGCCTCCGTGTCGACGCCGATGCCGCCCGGTTGGCTCCGGTGACGCGGGGGCCGCGGCCGAGTTCGGGGCCGGTGGGTGGTCGTGGTGACGGTGCGGGGACCGGTGGTCGTGGCGAGGGTCCGGTCGGTGGGCCGCGCAGTGTTGATCCGGTCGCTGCTCAGTTGCCTCCGGTGACGCCGGGGCCGCGGCCGAGTTCGGCGCCGGTGGGTGGTCGTGGCGAGGGTCCGGTCGGTGGGCCGCGCAGTGTCGATCCCGTTGCCGGCCGGCTGGAGCCGGTCACACCGGGGCAGCGTGATCCTCGTGATGGTGCGCGCATTGATACTGATGGTTCACGACTTGACCCTGATGGTTCGCGTCCTGGTGGTGGTTCTGCGGGTGGTTCTGCGTGTGGGTATTCGGGTGGTTCTGGGGGTGGTTCTTCGTCTGGTTCTGGGGGTGGTAGTGCTGGAGGTACCGGCGGACTCGCTTTCCGGACTGTCCGCGGGCCGGTCACCGCGGCCGGCCACACCCGCGCTCACCCCATCGGCTGGAGGCGCACCG
>NZ_JARWNW010000191.1 GCF_029868325.1 Nocardia carnea | reverse complement strand
GGTTGGAAACGGCGGGCGTCCCCCCGCGCCCCCCCCAGGCCCGTTACCCCGCGCGCGGGGGGGCCCCGGGGGGGGGGGGGGGGGGGGCGGCGGCCGGGGGGGGGCCCCCCGGGCCCACCCCCCCCCCCCGGGGGGGGCGCGGGCCCCCCGCGGCCACCGCGTCGGTGGCCAGTTCGGTCAGCAGTACCGATACCGCATCGATACCCATATCGTCGCCACCGAACCGCTCCGGTAGCGCTACCGACAGCAGTCCGGTCGCCGCCAGTTCGGGCCACAGCGCGCTGTCGCGGGCTGCCTGTCGCTCCAGGAGTCCGACGACGACCTCGGCCACCGCCTCCTGAGCTTCGTCTCGGGTGAAGTCCACGTTCTGCTCTCCAGTCGTCGCACGAACTAGCCGGCCGCGTCGCGGGGCAAGCCCAGGATCCGCTCGGCGGCCACGGTCAACAGGATCTGCTCGGTTCCGCCCGCAATCGACAGACAGCGGGTGAGCAGAAATTCCGAGGTGTCCTCGGTCGTTCGCGCACCGGCCGGGCCGGCCACCTGTACCGCGAACTCGGCGACCGCCTGCCGGTGCCGTACGCCCACCAATTTGCGCACACTGCTCTGCGCGCTCGGATCGGCACCGGCCAGGATCCGCACCGCTGCGCGCTGTTCCAGCAGCAGTCCGGCGATCGCGTCGGCGACGAAACCGCCCAGCCGGTCGTTGATCAGTTCCGAACCCCGCCCGGTGGCCGGCAGTTTGGTGATCAGTTCCTCCAGCGCGGGACCGATCCCGTTACCGCTCATGGCGACCCGCTCCGCCGACAGTGTGGAACGCGCGATCTTCCAGCCGTTGCCCAGCGCGCCGACCACACAGTCGTCCGGGACGAACACCTCGTCGAGGAAGACTTCGCTGAACCGTGCCTCGCCGGTGATCTGTACCAGCGGCCGGATATCGATCCCGGCGCTGCGCATATCGACCAGGAAGTAGCTGATGCCCTTGTGCTTCGGTGCGGCCGGATCGGTGCGGGCCAGGCAGATCGCCCAGTTCGCTTCCTTCGCCAGCGAGGTCCACACCTTCTGGCCGCGCAGGATCCAGCCGCCCTCGGTACGTTCGGCGCTGGTGCGCAGCGCGGCGAGGTCGGAACCGGCGCCGGGTTCGCTGAACAGCTGACACCAGACCACTTCCCCGCGCAGGGTCGGCCAGGCGAAACGTTCGATCTGCTCGGGCGTTCCGTGCTGCAGCAGGGTCGGGATCGCCCAGCCGCCGATGGTCAGATCGGGCACCGTCACACCGGCGCGGCGCAACTCCTCGGAGATCACCAGACCGGTCATCGGGTCGGCCGCGCGACCGTAGGGCTCGGGCCAGTGCGGCATGATCATCCCGGCCTCGGCCAGGGCGGTGCGCTGTTCCTCGGCCGGCAGGGCGGCGATCCGGGCCACCTCGGTGGCGAGCTCGTCGGTGGCGGCACCGGTATCGGTTCCGCCGGCGGCGGCCGCATCGGCGAACACCCGGTCGGCGCCGGTGGTGCGCCGCTGCCCGGCGCGGGTCAGTTCGGTGACCCGGCTACGCCAGTACGACCCGCCGCCGAGCAACTGGCGCAGTGCCACCGCCCGGCGCAGGTACAGATGCGCATCGTGCTCCCAGGTGAACCCGATACCGCCGAGCACCTGAATGCAGTCCTTGGCCGTTTCCACCGCGGCATCGAGACTGATGGATGCGGCGATCGCGGCGGCGATGGGCAGTTCGGCGGCGCCGGTGTCCACGGCGGCCGCGGCATCGGCGGCGACTGCCCGGATGAGTTCGGTCCGGCACAGCATCCACGCGCAGATATGTTTCACGGCCTGGAACGAGCCGATACTGCGACCGAACTGCTCGCGGACCTTCGCGTATTCGACGGCGGTGGACAGGCACCAGCCGGTCACTCCCGCGAGTTCGGCCACGGCCAGCGCGACCAGCAGATCTTCGACGGCGTAGGCGGGCGCGAACAGCGCCGCGGCATCCACCCGCACATCGGTGCAGCGCACCCGGGCCAGCGGGCTCGCCAGGTCGAGAGATTTCAGCGGTTCCAGTTGCAGCCCGGCCGTATCCGGCGGCAGCAGGCACCAGCGCCGGCCGTCCGGGGTGTCGACCGGTAGCAGCACCGCGGTACCGGCTTCGGCGCCGAGTACCGTTTCCCAAGTGCCGCTCAGCAGGCTCTCGTCGCCCGGGCGAAGCTCCGGCGCCGCCACCGGCTCGGCCTCCTCCGCGACGACCGTATCCAGCGCGACCCCGCAGGGCTGGTCCTCGGGTAGCGCACCGGCCGTCACGTAGCCGGCCACCGCCGTCGTCAGCACCGGGCCGCCGACCAAGTCGTGCGCCGCCTGTTCCAGGAACACGGCCAGATCGGTCACCGATCCGCCGGCGCCGCCCGCCTCCTCGGCCACCGCTACCTGGAAGATTCCGAGCTCGGTCAGCGTTGGCCAGTACGAACGCCAGAAGCCGGTGGTCTCGGCCCGCATTGTTGCAATCGGTTGCGCCGCCGCGGCCCATCCGTTCATCGACTGTTGAACGGCTTTATGCTCGTCAGTGGTGGCGATGGTCACAGTCCATACCGCCTTTCCGGCGTGACTCCCACACCTAGAACATGTTCTAATATCCACGGCGGGCGGAAGTCAAGACACGATCCCACCGGCCGCGCTCGCGCTCGACCACGTCACGGAAAGGACTCCCCTCCATGGCCAGCCCCTCCCGTTCCCGGCCCGGCGACTCGGATACGGCCTCGGCCGCACCCGTCACCACGCTGCGGGAGGACGAACTGAGTTCGACGGCTCAGCGGGAGCGGCGCAAGCGGATCCTGGACGCCACCCTGGCCCTCGCCTCGAAGGGCGGCTACGACGCGGTGCAGATGCGGGCCGTCGCCGAACGCGCCGATGTCGCGGTGGGCACCCTGTACCGGTACTTCCCGTCCAAAGTGCACCTACTGGTCTCGGCTCTGGCCCGGGAGTTCGAGCAGTTCGAGGGCAAGCGCAAACCGCTGGCCGGCAAATCGCCGGAGGAGCGGATGCATGTACTGCTCTCCCAGATCACCCGCATGATGCAGCGCGATCCGTTGCTCACCGAGGCCATGACCCGTGCATTCATGTTCGCCGACGCCTCGGCCGCCGCCGAGGTGGACCGGGTCGGCAAGGTGATGGACCGGGTATTCGCCCGCGCCATGAACGACGGCGATCCCACCGAACGCCAGCTCGCCATCGCCCGCGTCATCAGCGATGTGTGGCTGTCGAATCTGGTTGCCTGGCTCACTCGCCGGGCCTCGGCGACCGATGTGTCCGAACGTCTCGAATTGACCGTCGACCTGCTGCTCGGCGACCGTTCCTGACCGGTCGACCCCACTTTCACCGCAGCGGCCGTGACCTCCACCGGTCCGTGCCCGCGGTTACCATGATCCGTGTGGGCTTCGCAGGCAACCGCCCGCACTTCCCGCCGAATCGGACGGGCGATGATGACACAGTATTGTCATGCGCGCCCCCTCTTAACGAAAACTCCGATCAATAGGTTGGATGCGTGAGCGCACAGGATCTGCCACTGGAACTCCGCCGAGCGCTGGCGACAGTCGCGCGCGTGCCTCGGCTACTGGTCGCATCGGATTACGACGGGACCCTCGCACCCATCGTCTCCGATCCGTCCAAGGCGTACCCGCACGGTGAGTCCGTCCGGGCCTTACGCGCGCTGGCCGGGCTCACCGGCACCACGGCCGCGGTCATCTCCGGCCGCGCCCTACGCGACCTTGCCGCACTGTCGAGACTGCCGGTAGAGGTGCAGTTGATCGGCAGCCACGGCTCGGAATTCGACGTCGGTTTCGTCCACGCCATCGATAACGACGCCAGACAGCTGCTGCGTGAAGTGGTCACGGCCCTGAGCAAGATAGCCGCGGAGAATATCGGCGCCTCCGTGGAGGTCAAACCGGCCAGCGTCGCGCTGCATGTGCGCAACGCGGCACCGGAGGTCGGGCGTCGCGCGCTCGACCAGGCCCGGCAGGGGCCGGCGTCCTGGGTCGGCGTGCAGGTGACCGAAGGCAAGGCCGTCATCGAACTCGCGGTCGTCCCCACGGACAAGGGTTCCGCGCTGAGCACGGTGCGGCATCAGGAAAGCGCCTCGGCCGCGGTGTTCTTCGGTGACGACGTCACCGACGAGAAGGCCTTCCGAGTCCTGTCCGGCCCCGATATCGGCATCAAAGTCGGCGACGGTGAATCGCTGGCCAAGTATCGAGTGGACAGCACCGAGGCGGTCTCGCATGCACTGGCCTACCTGCTGGAGGAACGCCGCACCTGGCTGGCCGGCGCCAGCGCGCCGCCGATCGAACGCCTGAGCATGCTCGCCAGCCCGCGCTCGGTGGCATTGCTCACCCCGGACGCCACGGTGACCTGGTTCTGCCATCCCGAACCGGATTCGGCGGCGGTATTCGCGCATCTGCTCGGCGGGCTCGACGCCGGTCATTTCTCGATCACCCCGCAGCGGCCCGGTCTGCCGCTTTCGCAGCGCTATATCGACAGCACCATGACCGTGGAGACCCGCTGGGCGAAACTGTCGGTCGTCGATTACCTCCCCCACGATGTGGACCCCGACCGGACCGACCTCACCCGCGTGATCACCGGTACCACCTCGGCCCAGGTGACCTTCGGACCCCGGCCCGAATTCGGCCAGGTCCCGGTCTCCATCGAGGTGGAACGCGACGGGCTGCGGGTATGGGGCACCAACGACCCGGTGGTACTGCGCTCCCCCGGCGTCGCCTGGGAGATCCACAGCGACGGCGTGCACGGTTCGGCCACCGCCGTCGTGGACCCGTCGCAAGGCCCGGTGATTCTGGAGCTGCGCTGCGGGACGAACGATCTCGGCCCCGCCGCGACGACCGAACCCGAACGCCGCCGGATGGCCGAACTGTACTGGTCGGAATGGGCGCGGACACTGGACCTGCCGACGCTCAAGCCGGATCTGATGAAGCGTTCCGCCCTCACGCTGCGCGGTCTGGTGCACGCGCCGTCGGGTTCCATCCTGGCGGCAGCCACCACTTCGCTGCCCGAGGATATCGGCGGCGTGCGCAACTGGGACTACCGCTACTGCTGGTTGCGTGATGCGGCGTTGACCGCGAGCGCACTGGTCTCGCTGGGTTCCGTGGGCGAAGCCGAGCAGTACCTGGACTGGGTGCACCGCGTACTGGAAACCCTGCCCGGCCCCGAACGGCTGCACCCGCTGTACACCATCTACGGCGAAACGCTGCCCCCGGAAGCGGTGATCGATCAGCTGCCCGGCTACGCCGGATCGCGTCCGGTCCGCGTCGGCAACGCGGCGAATATGCAGGTTCAGCTGGACGTCTTCGGACCGATCGTGGACCTGATCACCAGCCTGGCCCACGCCCGGGAAAAACAAGGCATCACCGATCCCCGCAAGGTGCTGCCCGACGCGGATTGGGAACTGGTACACGCCATGGTGTCGGCGGTGCAGCGGCGCTGGACCGAACCCGACCACGGCATCTGGGAGATCCGCGGCAACCCCCGCCATCACGTGTATTCGAAGGTGATGGGCTGGCTCACGGTGGACCGCGCGCTCACCCTCGCCGAGAAGTTCGACCGCTCGGTCGACGCCGACTGGCTGCCGCTGCGCGAAACGATCGCCGAAGAGGTGAAAGCCAAGGGCTGGAACGACGAGGTCCAGTCCTACACCGCCGCCTACGACGGCACCGATCTCGACGCGGCGACCCTGCATATCGGGCTCAGCGGCCTGATCGATCCCGCCGATCCCCGGTTCGCGGCGACCGTTGTGGCCACCGAAGCCGAGCTGCGCAGCGGTTCCACCGTCTACCGGTACCACCACGACGACGGGCTGCCCGGTGGCGAAGGCGGGTTCCACCTCTGCGCGGCCTGGCTGGTGGAGGCCTATCTGCTGATCGGTAAACGGTCCGATGCCGAAGCCCTGTTCGCGCAACTCGTGGATGTGGCGGGTCCGACGGGCCTGCTCAGCGAGGAGTACGACCCGGTCGCCGAGCGGTCCCTGGGCAACCATCCCCAGGCATACAGCCATCTGGGCCTGCTCCGCTGCGCCCAGTTGCTCGGCGCCTGAGCGGGTCACGCGCGGTACACCCGGGGCCGGGGGGGGGCGCGGCGGCGCCCCCCGCCCCCCCCTCCTGTCCTTTCCTTTCGCGCGGCCCGCGCCGGGCCCCCCCCCCCGCGGGCCGCCCCCCCCCGCGCCGCCCCCCGCCCCCCGGGAGGTGCGGGAAGAGCGGAACGGTGCAGTAG
>NZ_JARWNW010000190.1 GCF_029868325.1 Nocardia carnea | reverse complement strand
CAGTGCACAAGAACATCCGGCCCCGGCCCACCCCAAAAGCAAGAACACCCGGCCCGCCCCAAAGGTTCGGGGCCCGGCTCGTTCTGGAGCGACGGAGCGGGGGAGCGAAGCGGAGGAGCGGAGGAGTGAAGAACGAGACCTCTAGGGCCCCGAACCCCGGGCCCCCCGGGGGGGGGGCCGGGTTTGTGGTGCCGCCGGGGGGGGGGGGCCGTCGGGGTGGGGGGTTTTTTTTAAAAACTAAAAATTAGCGCCCCCCAAACCCCGCGCTGCCGGAGGCAGCGCCATGACACAGCATGTACCCTTCCCGGCATGCCGGTGAGCCCTGCTGTCCGTACCCCAGCCGTGCGCAAACCCCGGAACTCCACCCGGGTGCGCCGCGCTCACCGGTTCGTGGGCGCCGCGCTCACCTGTATCGCGGTGGCGGTGGCCGGTTGCGCGAGCCAATCCGATAACTCGGCGTCGATCGTCCGTACCACCACCAAGATCGCCGGCGCGGGCGTGGTGGGGATCGAGCGGGATACCTCACAGGCCTGCTCCCTGCCCACTCCCGCCGATCCGGCCGACGGCCCCACTCGCACCGTGCGGCATGCCTCGGGGGACTCGCGGGTTCCGGCGGATCCGCAGCGGATCGTGGTGCTCGGCACCTCCGCACTCGATGCGACCTGCGCCGTGGGCCTGTGGGAGCGGGTCGTCGGCGCCACCACCGTGCCCGGCCCGTCGCCCCAGCCGGGATATCTGGGGTACGGGGTGCTGGAGATCCCGGGCGTCGGTCTCGCCACCGATCCCGACCCCGCGCTCGTCGCCCAGCTGGAGCCCGATCTCATCATCGGCGAGGTACCGGCCGGCCGGGCCGACTACGCCGCGCTGAGCGGTATCGCCCCGACGGTCCTGATCGGCACCGACAAGACCTGGGAGGAGCAGTTCAGCGCGTTCGCGGGTGCCATGGGCCGCGCGACGGCCGGGCGGGAGGCGCTCGACAACTACCGCACCGAGGCCGCCGATACCGGTAAATCCATCAACGCGGCGTTCACCGAGGCCTCCCTGGTCCGGTTCACCGCCACCGGCAGCGAGATCATGGGCAGCGAAACCTTCGCGGCGCAGGTCCTCGCCGATACCGGCGCGCAGCGGCCGGCCGCGCAGCGCGACGAATCGGAGCCGCTGGACGAATCCGATCCCGTGGCCGCCGAGGGCGATCTCATCTATGTCATGTTCGCCGGCCCGGAGGGGCAGGAGCACGGCGAATCGGTGATGCGTTCACCGGAGTGGAAAGAGCTCGGTGCGGCCACCGACGGCCGCACCTTCGTGGTCGACGACGCCCTCTGGCACACCACGGGCCTGACCTCGGCGCGTGCGGTCCTCACCGATATCCAGGACAGCCTCAACTCCTACGTGATGGAGTGATCCCGGCGCCGAAGTCCCGTTCGCAACCTCCTCGAGACCGTCTCGGAATACGAAATCGCAGGTGAGAGCAGCTGACGCCGGTACCGTCGAAGTATGGGCACCGATGGTGACCGCTCACTCGGTTACCGGTTGAGTATCGGGATCGTCATCGGAGTGGCGATCGGGGTCCCGCTCGGTCTCGCGGTCCTCGGTAATCTCGCCCTCGGGGTGGGGCTCGGTATCGGTTTCGGGCTGGCCTTCGGCCTGGCCATGTCCCCCTCGTCCTCGGGCGATGACGGATCCAGCGGCCGGCACAAGCCTCCCGGCGACGACTGAAGTACGCTCGGCGGCGCCTGCGGTCACGGCGCGCCGAAGTTCCGCTCTCTAGCGCATCCGACGCGCAGAACACAACTTGTGGTACCGCTTGGCGATCCACCCCCAAGGGATAGTGGCTATTCGCCGTCTCAGGGGTAGTGTTACGGCACGCGGAGCGCTGGCAGTCAGTCGTAGTCGGAGTCGTTGGGAAGGGCGTGGAAAAAGCATGAAGCTCATCGATCGGGTTTCGGCCATCAACTGGAATCGGGTACCCGACGAGAAGGATGCCGAGGTCTGGGATCGGCTCACCGGTAACTTCTGGCTCCCCGAGAAGGTCCCGGTGTCCAACGACATCCCGTCCTGGGCCACCCTCACACCCGACGAGAAACAGCTCACCATGCGCGTGTTCACCGGGCTCACCCTGCTGGACACCATCCAGGGCACGGTCGGCGCGGTCAGTCTCATCCCCGATGCGCTGACCCCGCACGAGGAGGCGGTGCTCACCAATATCGCGTTCATGGAATCGGTGCACGCCAAGAGCTACAGCTCGATCTTCTCCACGCTGTGCTCCACCCGGGAGATCGACGATGCCTTCCGCTGGTCGGAGGAGAACCGTAACCTCCAGCGCAAGGCGGAGATCGTTCTCGACTACTACCGCGGCGACGATCCGCTCAAGCGCAAGGTGGCCTCGACGCTGCTGGAGAGCTTCCTGTTCTACTCCGGCTTCTACCTGCCGATGCACTGGTCGTCGCGGGCCAAGCTCACCAATACCGCCGATATGATCCGCCTGATCATCCGGGACGAGGCGGTGCACGGCTACTACATCGGCTACAAGTACCAGCGCGGCCTCGAGCAGGTCACCCAGGCCGAACGCGACGAGCTGAAGAACTACACCTTCGAGTTGCTGTTCGAGCTGTACGACAACGAGGTCGAATACACCCAGGATCTCTACGACGAGGTCGGGCTCACCGAGGACGTCAAGAAGTTCCTCCGCTACAACGCCAACAAGGCGCTGATGAACCTCGGCTACGAGGGCCTGTTCCCGAAGGACGAAACCGAGGTCAACCCGGCGATCCTGTCGGCGCTGTCCCCCAACGCCGACGAGAACCACGACTTCTTCTCCGGTTCGGGTTCCAGCTATGTGATCGGCAAGGCCGTCAACACCGAAGACGACGACTGGGATTTCTGATCCCCGCACACCGGCACGGGCTCCCGAGGAACTCGGGCCCGTGCCGGTGGCATCCGGATCGTCGGACTACGTGCGGTGGCCGGTCGACTCTCCCGCCGCGGCGGGATTCTCGGCGTCGTCCGGAGTTTCGGGGTGACGCCGGATCAGCAACAGTGCCCCGGCCAGACCGCCCCACACCACAACGATCGAAATGATCAGCATGATGATCGCTCCCGTGGACATCAGCTCTCGTCCTTTCCGGCCGGAGTAACGGCCTCGTGTGACGGGTTGCCGGGTGCGTCCGTGACGGGTGCGGGACCGGCGTTACGCCATGGGATCAGGGCGAGCACGATGCCCACCACGATGGCGCCGAGCGCCACGCCCCAGCCGGCGATCATCAGGAAGCTGCCGGAGTATCCGCTGTAGTTCTCGGCGAACTCCGTGCGCAGTGAATCGATCATCATCCAGCCGAGCACGATCGGTGTGACGACGCCCAGGGTGACCTTCCATATCCAGCCCAGACGCACCACCGAGATCGAATCGACGTGGGCCTGCAGCAGCGGCAGTTTCCGCAGCCCCCAGGCCACCACCACGACCGCGACCAGAGCGGCGAGCGCCACGCCGTAGGCGTTGATGAAGTGGTCGACCGCGTCGAGCAGGAACAGGCCACCGCGAGTCGGGAAGAGGGCGATGGAGACCGCCGCGGCAGCCCCGCCGACGATGAGCACGGTCGGCACCCGGTCCATACCGGTGCGGTCCTGCACCGCGGATACCAGCACCTGCACGATGCTGATCAGCGAGGTCAAACCGGCGATCAGCAGGGAGCTGAAGAATAGGATGCCGAACCAGGCCGCCCCGGCGGTCAGTTCGGAGATGATGGCGGGAAACGCGACGAACGCCAACCCGACACCATCGGTCACGACCTCGTCGATCCCGGTGCCGGCCTGGGTCGCCATGAACCCGAGGGCCGCGAAGACACCGATTCCGGCCAGGATCTCGAACGAGCTGTTGGCGAATCCGGTGACCAGTGCCGACCCGGTCAGATCCGCCTTACGCCGCAGATACGAGGAGTAGGTGATCATGATGCCGAACCCGACGGACAGCGAGAAGAAGATCTGACCGTAGGCCGCCACCCAGACTTTCCCGCTGGTGATCGCCGACCAGTCCGGCGAGAAGAACGCGTCGAGCCCGCTCGCCGCACCCGGCAGGAACAGGGCCCGCACCACGAGGATGCCGAAAAGCACCACCAGCAGCGGTATGAAAATCTTGCTGGCGAACTCGATTCCGCGGCGCACGCCGAAAGCGAGCACACCCAGGGTCACCAGCCAGACCACGATCAGCGGTATCGCGACGCCGGGGACGTAGGAGGTCCCGAAGGACGGTTCGTCGGCTTGGTGCAGGAATTCGCCGAAGAAGGCGTCGGGATCGTCGCCCCACTGCTGGCCGACCGAGAAACCCACATAGCGGGCCGCCCAGGCGATGATCACCGCGTAATAGGTGGCGATCACGAAGCAGATGGCCACCTGCCACCAGCCCAGCGCCGTCACCCGCCGGGACAGCCGGTGGAACGCCAGCGGTGGCGACCCCCGGAACTTGTGGCCCATCGCGTAGTCGAATATCAGTACCGGAATGCCGGCCGTGAGCAGGGCTATCAGGTATGGCACCAGGAAGGCGCCACCCCCGTTCTCGTAGGCGACATAGGGGAAGCGCCAGATATTGCCCAGCCCCACCGCCGATCCGATGGCGGCGAGCAGGAATCCGGCTCGTGTACCCCACTGTTCCCGGGGTCGGTCGACCTGCCCCATGGTTCCTCCGTTCCTCATCCGGACCACCACGCGGCGAGGTCCCGCGAGTGGTGCCGTCACCTGCCCCCGATTCCGCGGGCCACGTAACGATAAGGCTCGGGTACCCCGGACTCCGGTGCGCCGAACCCACGGCGAGCCGGGGACTTCGTGACGGGACGGCGGCTGTCACCCGCAACCGCTACGCTGCCGGAGCGGGCCGCATCGGACGGCTCGCTTCGTTCGAGGCACCGACCGGGTGCCCGAGGTGGAGGAGCGCGTGATGGCAGGCGATACCGTCAAGATTCCCGGTTGGCTGAAACCCATGAATCGGGCGATGGTCGCCGTCAGCCGGGTGGGGGTCGCGCTGCCGATGGCATTGCTCACCGTTCCGGGCCGGAAATCGGGCAAGCTCCGCACCACCCCGGTGACCCCGTTCGAATACAACGGCGCCGAATACGTTCTCGGCGGTATTCCCGGCGCAGACTGGGTGAAGAACGTCCGGGCCGCCGATACCGCGGAGCTGAAGGTCGGACGGCGGAAACGAACGGTGCGCCTCGTGGAGGTCCCGGCCGCCGACAGCGAGCCGGTGCTGCGGGAATTCCCGCGACTCGTGCCCACCGGTGTCCCGGTCATGATCAAGTCCGGGGTCGTGACCGGCGACGACCCCGACGAATTCGCCGCCCTGGCCGGCCGGTGCACGCTGTTCCGTATCGAGGACGCCTGACATCCTCCCCGCGAGCGCTTCGGCCGGTTCGCGCTCCCTACTGCGCGACCCGGCAGGTGTCGTCGACCGGCCGCGTGATCGACCAGTACTGCTCGAACCGGCACGCGGCGATCTTCCATCCGCCGTCCTCGACAACGTATTCGTCGTCGTACTCCCCGGTCATCACCGTCTCGGTGTTCTCTATCAGGTTCACCTGCCGGAATTTCAGCGTCCATTTGCCGGAGGCGTGCTGCGTGTCGTGGACGGTGATATCGGGATGGGTGCCGTGATGCATATCGAGGATCACGTTCTTCCCGTCGACCTTCTGCAACGCGATCTTCTCGAATACCGCCGCCATACCGTCGGCATCGAAGGAGCCGAGCGCCCCGTAGTCGACCGCGGCACCCGCGGCGACGAAACACTCCCGGAAAGCCTTGGGGTCCTTGGCATCACACGCCCGCAGGTAGCGGTGCTTGAGAGCCTTGATCGCCTCGACGGCCTCCAATCGAGCCAACCGCTGCGCCAGATCGGTTTCCTCGGATTGCGGTAGCGGTGCAGGCGACATAGGGGCCCTCCTCGGACAAGGGTCAGGCGGCCGACGGAATCGGCGGGCGGAGCGGTTCGGTCCTCGCGAAGTGTAGCTGCGCGCCTCGACGCTCAGTGCTGTTCGGTCTCGGCACCGACAGTCCGCGCGCACGGCGCGAGAATCTGCAGACGGTGAGCCGGGTCAGGGGTGCTCGGCGCCGGCGAATCAACAGATAATTGTCCCCGCCGACAGCTGCGTGGTCTCCGCGGTGTCACGACGCCGCGTGGTGCCGTGAGGTCGCGGCCCGGAAGCGGAACGATCTTCGGACAACGAGCAAAGGAGAATCCGGCAATGCGTGGAGTCATCCTGTACGCCCCCGGCGATGTGCGGGTCGAAGAGCGCACCGACCCGGAGATCGTCGAACCCACGGACGCGGTGATCCGGATCGCCGCCACGTGCATATGCGGGTCGGATCTGTGGCCCTATCGCGGCGTCGAGCAGATCGATGGGCCCGCGCCGATGGGACACGAATACATCGGTGTGGTCGAGGAGATCGGGGCCCAGGTGCGTGATCTCGCAGTCGGCGATTTCGTGGTGGGATCGTTCTTCGCCTCCGACAACACCTGCGAGATCTGCCGAGCCGGTTATCAGAGCCGCTGCGTGCACAACGTACCGATCGGTTCGATCGGCACCCAGGCCGAGCGGGCCCGTATCCCCCTGGCCGACGGCACCCTGGTCCCGGTCCCCGGCGAACCGACCGCCGCGCAGTATCCGAGCCTGCTCGCGGCCTCCGACGTGCTCGGTACCGGCTGGTTCGCCGCGGTGGCCGCCGAGGCGGGGCCCGGCAAGACCGTCGTGGTCGTCGGTGACGGCGCGGTCGGGCTGCTCGCCGTCCTCGCCGCGAAACAACTCGGCGCCGACCGCATCATCGCCATGAGCCGCCACGCCGACCGGCAGGCGCTGGCCCGGAAATTCGGCGCCACCGATATCGTCGAGGAACGCGGTAAGGCCGGCGTCAGCAGAATCAAGGAACTCACCGGCGGGCTGGGCGCGCATTCGACCATCGAGGCGGTCGGCACCCAGGAGTCGATGATGCAGGCCATCCGCGCGACCCGCCCCGGCGGGCACGTCGGCTATGTCGGCGTCGCCCACGATGTGCAACTCGACGGTATGCAACTGTTCTTCTCCGGCGTGCACCTGCACGGCGGCCCCGCCCCGGTACGCCGCTTCCTGCCCGACCTGATCGATCTCATCGTTCGCGGTGATATCGACCCCGGTGAGGTCTTCGATCTCACCCTCCCTCTGGAACAGGCCGCCGAGGGCTACCGCGCCATGGACGAACGCCGCGCCACCAAGGTCCTGCTGACCGTCTGATACCCGGCTCATTCGATACGACCGGGAGGATCCGATGGACATTCTGGATGAATCCGGCGACCGCCAAGGCGCCCGCCGTCCTCTTCACCGGCGCCGTCCGGTTCGATACCGCACCACACTGGTCGTCACCCGGGGCGGGGAGGTGGCAGTCCTGCCGGTTGGGTTCAGCGCTACTGCGGTGGGGCGAAGGCTCCGGCTCGGCCGGCGAGGGTGGCGGCGTGGGCGGCGCGGTCGGGCAGAGCGGGGTCGGGTGGGGTTCGGAGGAGTACGAGGTGGTGATAGAGGGGGGCGGTGGCGGCGATGAGGAGGGCACGGGGGTCGGTGCGGGGTGGGAGTTCACCGCGGCGGAGGGCTCGTTCGACGACGATCTCGGATTGGGTGTAGCGGTCTTCCCAGAGTTGTTGCAGGGCCCGGGCCGCCTCGTCCGAGCGGAACGACACCGCGACCAGCGCCGCCGCGATCGAGGGCTGCTCGGTGAAGGAGTCCTGGATTTCTGCGTTCAGGGCTGCCAGGTCGCCGCGTAGCGAGCCGGTGTCGCGGGGGTGCCAGTCGATATCGGCGGCGGCGGCGAAGAGGTCGGCGACGAGGCCGCCGGTATCGCGCCAGCGGCGGTACACCGTGGTGCGATGCACGCCCGCGCGGGCGGCGACCGTATCGACGGTGAGGGCGTCGTAGCCGTGTTCGGTGAGTTCCGCACGCACGGCGTCGAGGACCTGTTCGCGGATGCGGGCGGTGCGGCCGCCGGGACGGGGGCGGGGCGAGGTGGGTGAATTCATCGTCGGTATCCGGTTGCTCGAATGGGTGGTGCCGTGGCATCATCCTAATGCAACTGTTGTCGCACTAGTGAGGGTGCCGATGTTCTTCCGAAGTGTTTCCCCGGTCCTGCGGTCATCGATGGCCGCGTCCTCGAATACTTCGGAGTTCCTGTATGCCCACTCAGATCACCGCACGCGCGGTCAGCAAATCCTTCCACGGCCGGCTCGTTCTCGACGGGGTCACGTGCTCGCTCGGCGCGGGTGAACGTACCGGGATCGTCGGCGAGAACGGGTCCGGTAAATCCACCCTGCTGCGCCTTTTCGCCGGGCGGGAACAGCCCGATCAGGGCGAGATCGTCGTCGCTGCCGCGGGCGGTATCGGCTATCTCGCCCAGGACGAACAGCTACCGGCGCGGCTGACGGTCCAGCAGATCATCGACCGGGCGTTGAGCGATCTGCGCCGGATCGAGACACGGATGCGCCACCTCGAGGCCGGGATGGCCGCCGGCGACGATTCCGGATTGACCGAATACGGCGACCTGACCACCCTTTTCGAACTGCGTGGCGGCTACGACGCCGACGCCCGGGTGGAGCGGGCCGCGAGAAACCTCTCGACGGTGGCGCGGGTGGTCTCGGCAACGGCGG
>NZ_JARWNW010000189.1 GCF_029868325.1 Nocardia carnea | reverse complement strand
TCCTCAACGGTATCGCCGCCGATTACCCCGAAACCCGGCCCGTACTCGATACCGTCCTGAACGACACCGGTAAGGCGATCCTCAACGATTCGATCGGCAAATGCGGCGGTGGCCTCTCGAACGCGCTCACGCAACCGCAGCACACGTCCCGCTGGACCACCAGTGGACAGCCGATCAATGCGGTGATCGAAAGCTCGCCGGAGTTGAAGAAGGCATTCGACGAGCAGCGGCTCGGCGGGACGGCTCCGGAGGTGCCGGTGCGGATATATTCGGCGCGCAACGATGACATGTTCCCGGCCTCTCGCGGTATCGCCGCGAGTTGGTGCGGTGGCGGTACGCCGGTTCAGCTGGAGGCCGATGCCGCCGTGCCCCCCATGGCGGGATTCCTCAGCACACACGATGTGGCGTTCTTCCCGTCGATGACGACCTCGGTGCCCTGGGTGACCGATCGCCTCGCCGGTGTGCCCGCCCCGGTGAACTGCGCGGCCCTGCCCTGATGCCGTGAAGACCAGATCGGTTCCGGTACTCCAGCGCCCCGATCCGGCGGCGGGGCTGTCACGATCCCGTGGCACCGGCTGGTCGCGGGCGCGTGATCTGGCAATCCTCAGACGGGCGAATGCGCGCGACCCCAAACGCTATCTGTGGATCCTGAGTACGGTGGCGCCCGGTTGCGCGCTGCTGCCGTCGCTACTGGTCGACCTCACGGGGCTGGCGTTGTTCTGGTGGATCGGGCCGATCGTGGTGTTCCTGGTGATCCCGATCCTGGACGTCACGGTGGGCTGCGACGGAAGCAGCCCACGGGACGAGGACTACGAGGCCTTGTCCAATGATCGCTACTACCGGTGGTGCACATTCCTTTTCCTGCCGATCCAGTTCACCGGCCTGGCCATCGCGGGATACCTGTGGTCCGCACCCGAACTGCAGCTCGTCGACAAACTGGGCCTGACCGTCACGATGGGACTCGTTTCGGGTATCGGCATCAACGCGGCCCACGAACTCGGCCACCGGGCCGAACATTTCGAACGCCGGCTGGCACAGATCGCACTGGCACAGTCGGGATACGGTCATTTCTTCGTCGAACACAACCGCGGCCACCATGTCCGTGTCGCCACCCCCGGCGACCCGGCGAGCGCGCGTTTCGGCGAGTCGTTGTGGGCGTTCATACCGCGCAGCGTCGTCGGCGGTTTCCGGTCGGCGCTCACGCTGGAGCGTGAGCGCTTGTCCCGTAAGGGCAAGAGGTGGTGGGGCCGCGACAATCAGCTGCTGCAGGCGTGGTCGATGAGCCTCGTGTTGTTCGGTTCGATGATTCTCGTCTTCGGGCCCGGCATCATCCCGTTTCTCACGCTGCAGGCCGTGATCGGTATCGGATTGCTCGAAACCGTGAATTACCTCGAGCACTACGGGCTGCTGCGGGCACGCCGTCCCGACGGCCGATACGAGCGCTGCTCGCCCCGCCACAGCTGGAACAGTGACCGCCTGGTCACCAATGTCTTCCTGCTCCACTTACAACGCCACAGCGACCATCACGCCAATCCGGGCCGTCGCTACCAGACGCTTCGCAGCTCGCAGGAGGCCCCGCAGCTGCCGTTCGGCTACGCCACCATGGTTCTGCTCGCCGCTGCCCCACCGCTGTGGCGCGCGGTAATGGATCCCCGGGTCCTGGACCACTACGGCGGCGACATCACGCTCGTCAACAGGAAACCCGGCAGGTGGATCCTGCGCGGCCGGCGCACACGGCTACCGAGGCGCGGCTCAGCTCTGCTCCGGCCGTTCGGCGCCGGGCGCGGAAACTGCTTTCGCGGGACGGCGGCGGGTCGCGGTGATGCTGTAGGTGAGGATCGAGGACAGCAGGATGACCAAGACCGGTGCGACCACGGGCGACCAGACCAGTTCGACCGGTAGCGCGGCCGCACCGGCCGCGGCTCCGGTCCAGACGACGGCGCCGATCACCGAGGGCAGCGTAGTCGGGACAACCCCGCGTGGAGCCGTGACGGTGGCGATGTTCAGCAGGTAGGTGGTGGCGACCAGGCCCGCGGCGGCGGCCGCGATCAGCCCGGCGTCGGACAGGCCCAGGACCCCGATCACCAGCAGTACCGCGCCGACGGCAGCCAGACGCCACCACCAGCCGATGATCACCAGGAGGATCGCGGCCGGGGCCGCCCACGGCTGGATCAACGCGACCAGTAGCACCAGCAGGGTTCCGGCGAGGTGGGCGAGGAATTTGGTCATCGGCGTACCCGCATCATCCGCCGGTGCCGCGGTAGCAGCCGCATGGTCTGGTCGAGCCGGGCGTCAGCGGCCCAGCCGACGATATCGACGCCGACCGTGCTCATATCGCGGTACATCGACATCCGCTCGAGCTGCCACATCTTCTCCATGGTGGGGTCGAGGTCGCCGGCGAACGGACTGCCGCGCAGCACATCCACCGCCACCACCACGTGACCGCGTTTACGCAGGTCGATGAGGGCGAGCGCGAACTGGGTGTCCAGCAGCGTGGAGAACGCGACGACAACCGCGCCGAGCGGGACCGCGGCCCACGGCGCGAGGGTGCCGGTGGTCGGGATGTGCTCGTCGCCGACGTCGAGGACGGTGTCGACGATGCGGTAGAACTGGCGGCGCCCGATATCGGGGCGCAGCCAGCGGGGCGATCGGCCGAGGCAGACCACGGCGGTGCGGTCGCCGGCTTGCAATGTGGACTGCACCACCTGCGCGGCGCCACGGACCGATAGTTCGAGGGCGTCGGTGGCCGGTCCGGGCGCCTGCTGGGAGGTATCGACCAGGACGACGACATCCGCGGAGCGGTTGGTCAGGCGTTCGGTCACATACAACCGGCCGCGGCGGGCGCTCACCGGCCAGTTCACGATGCGGAGCTGGTCGCCGGGGGCGTAGGCGCGGATATCGGCGTACTCCACGCCCGGGCCGTGCCGGCGGGTCAGGTGCACACCGAGTCGTTCGGGAAGTTCGGTGCGCGGCAAGGGTATTCGCTGGGGATCGGTGACCGGGTAGACGAAGATTTCCCCGGCGGGCAGGGTGACGGTGGCCAGCGCCATCCCGGCGGGGCTCAATGCCTTCACCCGCACCGAGATCGGATAGCGACCCCACCGCTGCGCCGAAACCGTCAGCCGCAATCCGGCGGGCGCTGTCCCGGAATCCGACGATTCGTCGACGGTGACCGTCATACCGTCGGTGACCACCGGTGTGCAGCGCAGCAGGGCGTGTCCCTGGTCGACGAACGCGGCGATGGTGACCGTGACCTGTTCCCCCTCGAAACACCGCTGGGTGCCGCCGCCGTCCACCTGGATCCGTGTACGCGATACCTGCCAGGGCGCGCCGGCCAGCACCCCGAGCATCGGCGCGGCGAAAACCACCAGCTGCCAGCTGGCCGAGATCACCGCGCCGAACAGTGCGACCGCCGAGGCGATGGCGAGCAGATAGGTCAGCGGAGCGGGGCGCCAGCGCAACCTCGCCTCTACGGTGGCGGTGGCGTCGCGGTGTCTCATTGCGTGGCGGCGCGCGGCACCGGGAGCCGGCGCAGGAGTTCGCCGATCACATCCTCGCCGCGGATCCGGCGCACCCACATTTCCGGCCGCAGGGTGATGCGATGCGCCATGGCGGGTACGGCGAGGGCTTTCACATCTTCGGGGATGACGTAGTCGCGGCCGTTCAGCAGCGCACGGGCGCGCGCCATCTGCACCAGATCCAGTTCCGACCGCGGACTGGCCCCGACCTCCACCTGCGCATGCCCGCGGGTCGCCGCAGCCAGCGCCACCACATAACCCACCACATCCGGGTGCACGGAAACGAATTCGACCGCGTGCCGCATTTCCAGCAGCCCCTTCGCGTCCACCACCTGATGCACTCGTGGCTGCGCCGCACCGCGTTCCAGCCGGCGCCGGATCATCTCGGTTTCGTCGAGTTCGGAGAGATAACCGAGGCGCAATTGAATTGCGAAACGGTCCAGCTGCGCTTCCGGCAGCGGGTAGGTGCCCTCGTATTCGATGGGGTTGTCGGTGGCGAGGACCACGAACGGCTGTGGCAGCGGGAAAGTTTCGCCGTCGATACTCACCTGTCCCTCGGCCATCGCCTCCAGCAGCGCCGCCTGGGTTTTCGGCGGGGTGCGGTTCACCTCGTCGGCCAGCAGCATATGGGTGAACACCGGACCCCGGCGGAAGGTGAAGCGGCCGGTGGACATGTCGTAGATGGTGGAGCCGAGCAGATCGGCGGGCAACAGGTCGGGGGTGAACTGCACCCGGGTGAAATCCAGGCCGAGCGCCGCCGCGAACGAGCGGGCGATCAATGTTTTGCCCAGACCGGGCAGGTCCTCGATGAGCACGTGCCCGCCGGACAGGATCGCGATCATGATGAGCTGTAGCTCATCGCGTTTACCGACCACGACCCGGGACACCTCCCGGAGCACGGCTTCGGTGCGTTGGACAGTCGCGTCCAAGGGCATCGTCATGTCTTTACTCGCAATGCGTCGACCCATCTCACATTCGTTGCAGGCGGCTCAGGATCTCGTCCAGAGCCGCGCGACCCGGCGCGGGCGTGTTCTGGTCACGCAACGCCGAATCCGCCGGATCCACCCAGCGCCACAATTCGGCGCCGAAAAGATGGATACCGGCACTTTCCAGCGCCCGCCGGTTCTTGCTGACCCGCAATCCGGCGGACAATTGGAACTCCTTGGCCAGCAGCGGGCGCAGATGCCGATCCCAGTCGGCCCGGTTTCCGTCGGCACGGTCGACGAGCATTTCGGCGCGGGCATGCCAGTGGCGCAGCATTTCGGCGGGCCCGTTCTCCATCTCGTCGACGAGTTCCTTCTCTTTCTTCTCCGGGCGCAGCAGCACCCAGACGAAGCAGCACAGCGCGATCGCCACGGGCACACCGGCGGCGATCAACATGAATTCGCGGGCCCGTAGATAGGCCACGATTTCGACAACGGCGACGGCGAGGATCGCGGTCGCAACAATCCAGGGGCGGGTCATCGGGCCACCGTCCCGCCGGGCAGATATGCCACTTGATCAGGCAACTCCGTATCGGGCGCGCCGGCTATCGGCGTGCCTTGAAGATCGGACAGCACCACGCGCAACAGCTGTTCGGCGCGCATCCGCTGCCACTCCAGCATGGCGTGTGGACTGAACCGGGCTTCCTCGAACAACGCGACCAGCTCGCGGGCGGAGGCATCGTGCAGGGCGCCGTGTTCGAACGCCCGCGCCAGCACCTCCATGGGAGTGTCGGAGGCCAGTGGCGCGGCGGCGCGGGCGTAGACGAGTCCGCGTTCCATCGCCAGATAACAGGCGATGATCGCGGTGCGCGGGTCCTGGCCGGGAGCGTTCATCGCGGCCAGCCCCATCTCGGCGGCCTTCACCAGGGACAGGGTTTCCTCACGCAACTGCTCGCCGGTGCCGACCGCGGCCTCCTCGGACTCGGTCTTGCGTTCCCGGCGCTGGGTGTTCACGGTGACGACCACCAGGCCCGTCACCGCCACAGCCACCAAGGTCGCGGCGGCGGCGGTGGCCAGTATCAAACCGGTGCCGGTGAGGACCGGTTCGTCCTCTTCCATACCGGGCGGCATTACGGGGCGGGCGGGCTGTTCGGAACGCTGCTCCGGTGCCGCCGGAACCTGCTCGCCGGGGCGCTGGAACCCGATGAAATAAACGGCGAAAACAATCGAGGCCAGCACTCCGGCGACGGCCAGGACGAACAGCACGAACAACCCGAAGCGACCCAGCCGCCAGGTCTGCTCGGTGTCGTCGGCATCCAGGTCGGGCATGGCCAACGGCAGCCGGTGCTGGCTGGCGATGACCCCGGCCAGCAACACCACGATCGATACGGTGAGCAGGACGGGCATGAGGACGACCGATAGCACCGCGGATGCGCCACCGGCGTTTTCCGCCGAGTTTTCCGGCATCCCCGGAATATGCCCGCGCAGCGCGACGACAGCGCAGAACAGCAGCGCGAACACCGCCACAATGCGCGCGATCAGCGCCCGCGACCCGGCCAAAACTTCGACTCCACCATGTGTACTGCCAAGAACTGCCACATATTTACATGCCGGACGGCCGGTCCGGGAGCGATTCGAGAATATGAAATGACGAGTTTTCCACCGTTACCAGCCCCTTGCCGGCAAACCTACTGCCCATTGAGTAATCGACAGTTATATCTTGTTCCCGACTGTGAAAACTCACAAGCGTCCGGGTGCACCGGGAACGGTCCCGCGAAACGCGTGGCGACGAGTCTCAACTCGCCCGATGCGCGAACCGCCGGTCATGAACGCCGGCCCGCGGCGCACGTCCACCAGGATTGACGAAAACCCCGCCGGCCTCTGCCCGGCCGGAGGTTCCGCCCCGACGGTTCCGCAGCCCGCCTCGTTCGGTTTCGACACCGACCACGAACCGCCCCGAGCAGGGGAATCACCTTGGCCACGCGCCGAATATCCCCGATGCGCCCCTCGGCGCTCATGATTTTCGAACCGGCCCGGCCTCCGGCTGGTGCGCACACCACTCCCAACGGCACTTTCCCCACGACCGACTCGGAGCAGACCGGCAATCGGCCGTGCCGTGCAGAAGGCGGCAGCCTCGCAAATCGCGCGGCCACCGAGCAGCGAAACAGGCCGCACTCGGGACCGCCCTGCCGGTCCGGTTCGGCCGGCGGATTCGAAGCTCACAGGGCACTTGTCCTCGGCAGTTAGCGAGAGGCGTACACCTTGCGGCGTCCATGCGGGTGGTCCGCCGAGGCCCCGCCGGTAGGTCGTGGAGCGAGAGACTCGAGCTGGAGCGACTTCGCGAATCTCGGTATTCCCTCGCTCCCCCGATACGTGGTGACCACCGCATCGACACGGGCGACCTCGAGCATTCGCTCCCGGTCGCCCGGGCGCAGCTCAGGCGGCGTGGTCGGCGCTGAGCACCAAACCCGAGGTCGGCACCCCGGTACCGGCGGTGACCAGTACGTTCTCCACATTCTCGACCTGATTCACCGAGGTTCCGCGCAATTGCCGGACCCCTTCGGCGATACCGTTCATCCCGTGGATATATGCCTCGCCCAATTGTCCACCGTGGGTATTGATCGGTAGTTTTCCACCGATTTCGATTGCTCCGCCGGCAATGAAATCCTTCGCCTCACCGCGTCCGCAGAAACCCAGTTCCTCGAGCTGCATGAGTACAAAAGGCGTGAAGTGGTCGTACAGAATTGCGGTCTGGATATCGTCGGGACGTAAACCGCTCTGTTCCCACAGCTGGTCGCCGACGAGTCCCATTTCCGGGAGTCCGGTGAGCGCGTCGCGGTAATAGCTGGTCATCACGTACTGATCGGCGCCGCTGCCCTGGGCGGCGGCAGTGATCACGGCGGCCGGGTTGGGCAGATCGCGGGCTCGTTCCACACTGGTCACCACGATCGCGACCCCGCCGTCGGATTCCTGGCAGCAGTCCAGCAGATGCAGCGGTTCGGCGATCCAGCGCGACTTCTGGTGGTCGTCGAGGGTGATCGGCTTGTTGTAGAAGAAGGCGTCCGGGTTCACCGCGGCATGTTTGCGATCCGCGACGGCGATCCGTCCGAAATCTGCGCTCGTCGCGCCGTAGATATGCATGTACCGGCGCGCCACCATCGCGACCTGCGCGGCGGGCGTGCCCAGACCGTGCGGATACGACCAGCCGGCGTCGATCCCGGAGGAAGTCGGCGCCGCGGCCAGCGAGGTGGAGAACTGCCCGAACCGCGAGACCGACCGTTCATTGAACGCCCGGTAGGCCACCACCACATCCGCGACCCCGGTGGCCACCGCCATCGCGGCCTGCTGCACGGTGGCGCAGGCCGCGCCGCCGCCGTAGCCGATATGGCTGAAGAACTTCAGCTGCGGAATACCCGTCGCCCGCGCGACCGCGACCTGCAGGTTGGTATCCATCGTGAAGGTGGTCAGGCCGTCGACATCGGCCGGGGTGAGCCCGGCGTCGGCGAGCGCGGCCGTCACCGCTTCCGCGGCCAGCCGCAGTTCACTGCGGCCGGATTCCTTGGAGAAATCGGTGGCGCCGATACCCGCGATGGCGGCCCGGCCGGACAGTGGATGCTCTGAGTTGCTCATTGGGTACCTCCGCCGCAGCGCGCGATATCGATGACGACCTTCGCGACGATGTGATCGCCGAGGCTGTCCTTGCCGATCACCTCTAGGCTGACCTCGGAGCCCTCGAGCGCGGTCACCTTGCCGGTGAGGGTGAGGGTGTCGTAGGCGTAGAGCGGCACACCGAGACGCAGCGAAATGGATTTCACCACCGTGCTCGGGCCCGCCCAGTCGGTGACGAACCGCTGCACCAGGCCGGTATCGGTGAGGATATTGACGAAAATATCCTTCGAACCGCGCTCGATCGCCTTGTCCCGGTCGTGGTGCACGTCCTGGAAGTCCCGGGTGGCCAGGGCGGTGCTGATCACGAAGGTCGGGTCGGCGTGGATCGACAGTTCGGGCAGTTCGGTGCCCACCGCGACCGCCGCCGGATCGAATGTTGTCGTCACGGGATCACCTTCCAGAACGGCAGCACCGTATCGTCGTCCAGTTTTTCGAAATCGGCGACAACGGGCAGTCCCACCTCGACCTCGCCGGGTTCGATACCGCGCAGTTCGCCCAGCATTCGCACCCCTTCCTCGAGTTCCACCAGCGCGACCACGAACGGCAGGTCGCGGCCGGGGACCTTGGGTGCGTGGTGCACGACGAAACTGAACACGGTGCCCTTACCGGAGGCGACGACATAGTCGACCGGTTCGGTTTTGTCCTGCCAGATCGCGGGAACGGGCGGGTGGCGCAACGTACCGTCGGGCAGCTTCTGGATGCGCAGCTCGCCGGCTTTCGCGCCCTCCCAGAAGAATTCGGTGTCCTGGGAGACCAGCGGGCGGACCCGATCGGCGGCCGACGGCTTCGGGGGCGCACCGGTGCCGGGCGCGAATTTCAGGATGCGGAACAGCATTTCGGTGACGAGTTCGTCACCGACGTACCAGCTGGTGCGGTAGGTGAGGAAGAACCCTTCACCCAGCCCGGTTTTCTTCGGGCCCACGATGCTGTCCAGCGCGCTGGTGATGTTCACCTCTTCGCCGGGCCGCAGGTAGCGGTGGTAGATCTGGTCGCAGTTGGTGCCGACCACCGAGGTGTAACCCGCGGAATCGAGCAGGGCGTTGGTGGCCTCCATGGGATCGTCGGCCGGGCGGCGGCCGCCCAGCCCCAGCATGGTCCACACCTGGGCCATGGCCGGCGGTGCGACGATCCCGTCGAACCCGGCCGCCTTGGCGGCGGCCTCGTCGACGTACACCGGATTGGTATCGCCCAGGGCCTCCACCCAGTTGTTGATCATCGGCTGGTTCACCGGGTCACGGCCGAGCCGGGGCGCGCTGGCGCCGGCCGCCATGATCTTCTCCGCGGCCGCGGTGATCTCTTCCGGAGTACTTGTATCCGGCAAGGAACTGCTCCTCAGTGATAGTGGGTGGGGCACGGGATCCGGCCGAACCCGGTCAACGTGGAACCCGGGGCAGTTTCAGGCCCGCGGAGGCAACGAGTTCGCGCATGACCTCGTTGACGCCGCCACCGAAGGTCACCACCAGGTTCTGTTTGGTGCGCCGGTCGAGCCAGCCCAGCAGTTCCGCGGTCGCCGGATCGGCCGGGTCGCCGAAGCGGCCCACGACCTCTTCGGCCAGCCGGCCGGCTTCCTGCAGCGATTCGGTGGAGAAGATCTTGGTCGCCGAAGCATCGGCGATGACCTGCGACTGATCGGTGTCCGGATCCTCCGCGGTCGCCGCGACCTGCCAGTTCAGCAGTTCGTTGAGCCGGGTCATGGCGTGGATACGGCCCAGTGCGCGCTGCGCTTCGGGTTCGTCGAGGATCGCCCGCGGCTCGGCCCAGTCACGAACCTTGTCGTAGAGCTGTTCGATCTTGCCGGACGGACCCAGGCTCACCCGCTCGTGGTTGAGCTGGGTGGTGATCAGCCGCCAGCCCTTGTTCTCCTCGCCCACCAGCATGCTCGCCGGAACCCGGACATCGTCGAAGTAGGTGGCATTGGTGTGGTGCGCGCCGTCGGCGGTGATGATCGGGGTCCAGGAATAGCCCGGGTCAGTGGTATCGGCGATCAGGATGGTGATCCCGCGATGCCGTGATTCCACCGAACCGGTGCGGCAGGCCAGCCAGATGTAATCGGCCTCGTGCGCGCCGGTGGTGAAGATCTTCTGGCCGTTGACGACCCAGTCCCCGGAATCGTTCTTCACCGCGCTCGTCCGCAGCGCGGCGAGATCGGTGCCGGCTTCCGGTTCGGAGTAACCGATGGCGAAATGGATATCGCCGGAAAGGATCCCGGGCAGGAACTTCTCTTTCTGTTCCTGCGTGCCGAACTGCTGCAGTGTCGGGCCGACGGTCAGCAGGGTGACCAGCGGCAGCGGAACATCGGCGCGGGAGGCCTCGTTGTAGAAGATCTGCTGTTCGACCGGGCCGTACCCGTGCCCGCCGTACTCCTTCGGCCAGCCGACACCGAGCCAGCCGTCGTGGCCCATCCGGCGGACCACGGCGCGGTAGGCGTCGCCGTGCCGGTTGACCAACATTTCGGCGGACTCTTCCGGAGTGACGAGATCGGCGAAATAGGCACGCAGATCGTCACGAAGTTTGCGTTGTTCGCTGGTCAGATCGATGAACACCCTGCCCCCAATCGTTCGAGCCGCAGCGCGGCGCCGCCCAGCCAGCGGGCGAGGTCCTTGGACTGTGAGTAATAGCGGTGCATGGAGTGGGTGACATCCACTCCGATACCGCCGTGCAGGTGATGACATTTCTGCATGGCGCGCGGCAGTTCCGCGGCCACGGTATAGGCCAGCACGTTCAGATCGTCGTCGATCCGCTGCTGCTGTTCGGGGCTCGGATCGTTCTGCCCGAGTGCCCAGTTCGCGGAAACCGCCGCGACGTGCAGGGTACGCGAGACCACATACAGGTCCGCGATCTGCTGGGCGACCGCCTGGAACTCCGCCAGCGGCCGGTTGAACTGCTGCCGGGTACCCACATGCGCGGCAGTCAGTTTCACCGCGCCGGAGAGCAGGCCGTCGGCGACGGCGCCGATGGTGGCGAGTACGAACCGGTGCAGTCGCGGGCCCGCATCGGCCAGCAACCGGTCGGCCGGGATCTGCACCCCGTCGAGTTTCACCGAGAATTCGGGTAGCCCGCCGGATACCGAGGACGGCGCGAACGACAGGCCCGCCGCCTTCGCATCGACGACGGCGACCCCGGATTCGGTGGTGACCAGCAGCCACCGGGCCTGATCCGCGCACGGCACCGCCACCTTGTAGCCGGTGATCCGCACGGTATCGCCGGAGATCTCCGCCTTGGTGGTGGGCTCGGTGGTCAGCGGTGCACCGGGCTCGCTGATGGCCGCGGTGAGTACTGCGCCCTCCGCGACCGCCGGAAACACCTCCGCCGCCACACTCTCCGGTACCGCGCCCAGCAGGGGCAGGACACCGAAACCCAGGGTGGGCAGGGCGGGCGCGGGGCCCCCCGCCGGGGGGCGGTAGGGGGGGAGATACGAAAACCCCACGAAAACCAAAAAAAAACCACCCCACCCCCCCCGGGGCGGGGCCGACCGCCCGCCCGGACCCTGGTGGAACTGGCC
>NZ_JARWNW010000188.1 GCF_029868325.1 Nocardia carnea | reverse complement strand
AACTCCATCTTTAAAATAACTAACAAATACTCACTTTCTTCTCTATCTTTTCTTCCCGCGCCCCCGCGTGGGGGGGGGGCGGGGGGCGCCCCCCCCCCCCCCCCCCCCGGCCGCGGTACCGGTACGGCGCAGTTGCCCGGTACCGCGGCCCTTTTCACGGCCGTAGTACCGCGGTGAGGAACTCGGTCTGGTCGTGGACGGCCTGCTCGAACAGATCGTCGAAATAGATATCGAAATGCCCGGCGGGATAGCGCTTCACCTGGGCGTGTTTGGTTTTCCCGGCGGCGCGCAGTGCGGGTTTCACCGGTGTGATCGAATCCTGGTCGCACAGGGCATACAGCACCGGCATCTTCAGTTCTTTGGCATGCCGGCCCGGCCGGTCGAACAGCAGCGGAAAAGCCGCGCGCGCCGGAATCTTCGGCCGGTAGGCCGGACTCTCTTCGGCCAAGCGGCCGAACCCGGCCGGCACCTGCGTCCCGGTCGCCATCGCCGCGGCGCGTTTCCGCCCGGCGAGCCGGACCTGGACCGGTTTACGAAAGATCATGCCGAACAACGCATCCGTGATGGCAAGGGTGCCGACCTTCAGCAGACTGATGGGTCCCTTCGCCAGCGCCGAGGAGAATCCGCTGACGAACGGCGCCTGTGCCACGACCGCCGCGATATAGGCATCGTCGGGTGCCACGGCCAGTGCGTGACCGCCGCCCAGCGAGGTCCCCCACAGCGCGATCCGCGTGGCGTCGAAACCCCGCAGGGTCCGCGCGTAGGCGATGGCGGAGGTCCAGTCCTCGCGCTGCCGCGAAATATTGACCGTTTGCCGCGGTTCGCCGTCACTGCTACCGAAATGCCGGTAATCGAATACCAGTACCCCCATTCCCGCGGCGGCGAACCGCCGCGCGTACCGATCCAGTCCCATTTCCCGGTTCGCACCCAGTCCGTGCCCCATCACGACGATCGGGCGAGGTTTGGGCGGACCGGCCGGTTGGTACAGCCAGCCGGCACATTTCTGACCTCCCGACGGGAAGCCGACCTCCACACGCTCCATGATCAGTGACGGTACCGAGGTGTTGTTTCGCCGACGTTGTCAGTCCGGGTGGGCGCCGGTGCCGGGGCCGGCCGGGGTCGTGGCCGCGGGGCCGTAGCGGGTGTGCCCGGCGGAACGGATCAGGGTGATCCCGTAGCCGGTGAGCCATACCGCCCACAGCAGCCAGCCGGCCAATCCGAGCAGCGAGAGGGTGTCGTGACCGGTGACGATCAGCGGTGTGAGGGTCGCGGAGGCGAATTGCAGGCAGGCCGCGACGATTCCGAGCACCAGCAGCCACCGGGCGAGCAGACCGGCGGTGAATCCGGCTGTGCCGAGTCCGAACATGGCCAGCGCGAGGAACGTGCCGTTGAACCCGAATACCGCTTCGTGCAGCGCCCAGAGGGTGCCGATACTCGCCGGATCGCCGACCGTAGTCATTGCCAGGCGGATCGCGACCACGACAGTGAAGGTGGCGTTCTGCAGCAGTACTCCGGCGAAACCCGCGTAGACCCAGGCGGTCCGGCCGCCGGCGGACAGGACCGCCGCCAGGGCGCCTGCGGCGAACAGGGTTGCCAGGGCCCATACGGCAGGGAGTAGGGCCGAGACCGCGAGGGTGGGTCGGTCGGTGGAGCGGAAGAATTCGATCGCCTCGTCGGTGGACGAACCGGGCGAGGGCATTCCGGCGGGTACGAGGACGAGATTGGCGGCGACGATGAGCAGTGCGAAGCCGATTCCCGCCGCGCCGGCGGTTCGCTGGGCGACCACGGCGTCGAAGGATTTTCTGGACATATATTCAATATAAGGTGTGTAAATCGAAAGGGGAACCATGAACGGCGAGCCCGACCGGCGCCGATACGATTCGCTGCGCAGGACCGCACAGGCCCAGGAGACCACCGCGCAGATCGCCCGCTGCGCCCGCGAACTCTTCCTCACGCGAGGCTGGGCGGCGACGACGGTGCGTGAGGTCGCCAAGGCCGCCGGCGTCTCCGTGCCCACGGTGTATGCGGCATACGGCAACAAGACGGGGCTCACCCGGGCCCTGGCCGACGCCGCGGATCTCTCCGGCGACCTCCCGCGCATGATCACCGAACTGGAAGCCGCGCCCGGCCCGGCCGCGCAGCTGGCGGCCATGGCCGGGTACGACCGCCGGCTGTTCGAACGGGCCGGCGATGTCATCGTGCTGCTGCGGGAGGCGGGCCGCGCCGAACCCGAACTCGCGCGCGAGTACCGCGACGGCCGCCACCGCGCCGACGAGACCCGCATCCAGGTGTTCTCCGGATGGCCGGACGGTGTGCTGCGCCCCGGGCTCACCGTGGACGAGGCAGTCGATATCTACGCCGCACTCTGCAATATCGACGTGTTCACCGTGCTGACCGGCGAGCGCGGGTGGGCTCCGGACCGGGTCGAGCGCTGGTGGGGCACGGCCCTGGTGCGGGAACTGCTGACACCCACGTGATCGACCGGTCGGGGCGGGAGCCGGGGCCGGCAGCGAGTATCGTGTGCGGCGGATGAGCCGGCCGGGCGGTCGCGGCGCCGGGAACGGACACTCGCAGAGTGTCACGCCGGGCGCCGAGGAAAGTCCGGACTCCACAGAGCAGGGCGGTTGCTAACGGCAACCCGGGGCGACCCGCGGGACAGTGCCACAGAAAACAGACCGCCCGTGGCCCGTCAGGGCCGCGCGGTAAGGGTGAAACGGTGCGGTAAGAGCGCACCAGCGCCCCGGGTGACCGGGGCGGCTCGGTAAACCCCGCCCGGAGCAAGGTCGAAGGCCGCACCCTACGGTGCGGTTGCGCAGGTGTTCGAGGGCTGCTCGCCCGAGCCTGCGGGTGGACCGCTCGAGGTACCCGGCGACGGTGTGCCCAGATGGATGGCCGCCACCCGGTGCGAACCGGGGACAGGATCCGGCTTACAGGCCGGCTCATCCGCGCCCGGAACATCCCATGATCACAGCGGGTTACTGCCCGCTGAAACCAGCATTTCCGAACCGGTCTGCCGCCGGGACCGGTGGTCGGCGACTCGGGCGGCGGGCACACCGTGGGCTCCGGGCGACGACGGGACACACACGGGACAGGGTGCGGTTACCGCAGGTCCCGCTCCAGGGGGCGACAGTTCGAGAGTGCACGCGTGTGGTGCCGCCGTGTCACCGCATCCGGCTGACCCGGGGGCCATGGGTGACCGGTGCGGAGGCGGCCCGGGCGGAGGGCAGCTTGCGCAGGGCGGTGGTACTGCCCTCCGGATCGGCTGTGGTGGCGGCTCGGTTACGCGGCCGGCGTACGGGTGCGGTTCCGGCTCTTCCGTGGGCCGTTTCCCAGCCCGCGACGAACGCCGTCCGCACCGCATCCACTTCGGCAGCATCGATGCGGTGGGTCGTGCGGTATTCGGCCCAGGCGGCTTCGCGGGCTTCCCGGGCCCGGCTGTGGATACCGGCCCGCAACACCTCGGTTGCCAGCTCGGTGACGGTGCGGCCCTTCACGGCTGCTCGGTCCATGAGGATCCGATGGTCCGTGCTCTGCAGGCGGACCAGGATGTCGATATAGCTCATCGGAACTTCCTCGGGGCTGAGCCTTCGCCGGAGCTGCGGCCGCTTCGGTTCGGGCGGGTCGGTTTCGGTGGCGGACGCCTGGGCGTCGAGGGCCCGTATGTCCGCCGGGTAACCTGTCGATGCGCTGCAACGACGCGGTTGTCTGTGTAGTCGCGCCGGCCGGTCCGGGGGTTACTACCCGGGGTGTCCCAGAAAATAGGGGTTGGACAGCAGCACCTGCGCGCATTACAGTCGCCGTCGGCAAATCGTGGGGACGGGAGGGGTATATGACGATTCTGGTGACCGGGGCCACCGGCAATATCGGCCGGAAGGTTGTCGACGAACTGCTGGCCCGCGGCGTGGGGGATATTCGCGCGCTGACCGTGAACCCGGAGAAGGCGGCGCTGCCGGAAGGTGTCGCGGCCGTCCGCGGGTATGTCCGCAAACCGGAAACCCTGCGCGCCGCACTCGACGGCGTCGAACGGATGTACCTGGCGCCGGCGCCGGACACCGTGGAGGAAGTGGTCGCGCTGGCGAAGGGCGCGGGGGTGCGTCATATCGTCGATCTGTCCGGCGAACCCGACAGCTGGTGGGGCACCGTGTCGAATGCGGTCGAGGCGAGCGGTGTGGCGTGGACGCATCTGTGGCCCGGGGATTTCATGGAGAACACCGAGATCTGGGCGCGCCAGATCCGGGAGACCGGCACGGTCCGCGAACCCGACCCCGATGCCGGCAGTACCCCGATCGCCATGGACGATATCGCGGCCGTGGCCGCCGCGGCGCTGACCGGCGACGACCATATCGGCCGCGCCTATTCATTGACCGGCCCGGAGAAACTCACCCGGGCGCAACTGCTGGCGCAACTGGCGTCCGCACTGGGGCGCGAGCTCGAATTCGTGCGGGCGACCCGCGACGAGACGATCCGGGTACTCACGCCGACGATGGGCGATACCGCCACCTGGTACGTCGACAATGTGCTCACCGGTTTGGACGGGATCACCTTGCCGGCGAACCGGATCGCCGAAGAAATCACCGGCCGCCCCGCGATGACCTTCGCCGAATGGGCGGCGCGCTACGCTTCCGCGATTTTCGGCCCGGATTCCGGGGCGCGGGATTGAGCAAAGAGGGATTTCCGCCCTTTCCGGGTAATTCGGACCGCTGATTTCGGTCCGAGCCCGTTCCAGGTATCGATCGGAAAGGCCGGTACGGGCTGTTGTTACTGCTGCCCGCACATTGCCGCGACCATCTGATAGACGGCGTCGGTTTCCTGTGGTGCCGGCGTAGTCCCACCGGTATCGAGGCGTTCGGCGAGCGCGGCGGTGGCCTCGTCCTCGGGCGTACCCGCCCGGATATCGGCGCAGGTCTCGGTGAAGATCGCGGTGATCGCGGCGTCGTCGCGGCCCTCGGCCAGCCCGGGGAAGGCGCCGCGGAAGCCGATGACGAACGAACCGGCCTTCACCTGGTCGATTTTCGCGGTATCGGGGTTCGCGACCGATGAGGTCGCGGCGGTTTCCGGTTCCGCGCTATCGCTCTGGCAGGCGGTCGCGGCGATCGCGAGCACGACGAGGGCGGCGGGTAGGAGAACTGAGGGTCTGTTCACGGCCCGGATGGTAACTCCACGAGGTGGACACCGTCCCCCGCCGGGCGGGGGGCGATGTTCACCCAGTGGCCGATCAGGCCGTGGGTCCGACGACGAACATCTGCGCCAGTGCGGTGGCCTGCTGCGGGCCGACGAGGGGGAGCAGATAGTCATAGATGAGAGTGGACATACGTGAGGAAACTCCAACTCGGATTCGTTGAACGCTTACGGTTCGCCACAGTAGCAGTTGCGGGGGAGGGGCGAACTTTTCGCGAGAGATTCGTGCAGAGGTGGCATAAAGGGTGATCGGCGTCATAAGGTATGCGCGTCGGCAGGCTCGCCGTCGCCCTCGAATGCGCCGTCGAGCCGATTCATACCTCTAAAAGACAGGTCACATCACATATGCGGGTAGCACGTACCTTGGCAGCCGGAGCCTTCATCGCCGGGGCCGCATCCGTTCTCGCCACCGTGGGCGCCGGTTCGGCCGGTGCGGTCGCGGTGACACCGATGCCCGATGTCGGTGGGGTGCGGGTCGACCTCAGCCCCGCGGATACCCAGTGGGTGCACAACAGCAATTTCGGGCATATGCTCGCGGCTATCCCGCATCCGTCGGCTCCCTCGTTCGGGATGGCGCTGGACGCGGCCGCGGCGGTGTCCTCGGCGCAGCCGAACGGGCGGGTGGTTTTCACCGTATTCGGTCCGTTGCATGAACTGAACGGGTCGATGCTGGCAGTGCAGTAGCGCGGCAACGCTTTTCGCGGCTCGGGCCGGTACCGGATCTCGGTGCCGGCCCGAGTCGTGTGTCTGCGATGGATGATCGCGGAGTGGCCGGCTCAGGACTTGTCGATGGCTGCCGCGGCCGCCGGATACCGGGCCAGGCAGCGGCCGGCCGCGGTGTCCTCGGCATCGGCGAGAGTTTCGTACAGATGGGTGTCCTCGCCGGCGGCGTGCGCGGCGGCGGCGTGCGCACGCAGGGCGTCATACGATTCGACCGCGTCGCGGTGGTCGCCGAGTACGGTCTGCAGATGTTTGGCCCGCCCGCCCAGGTCCGCGGCGAACTCACCCAGCACGGCTTCCGCCGCATCGCACGAGTACCGTAACCGCTTGGCGCTCTTACGGATATCGTGCAGTAGTTCGACGCGGTCGGTGGGTGCCGCGGTCGGTTCTGCCCGCACCAGGCGGCGTACCCGTTTACGGTCGGCCCGCAGGACGGCATCGAAAACCTCGGCCGCGGGCGACGCGCTCACCGAGGTGCGCAGCGGTGGGTGCTTACGCCACTTCTTCAGCTCGCCGCGGACAGCCCGGTAGCGGGTGCTGTCCAGGGCGGTCAGAACCGCGCCGTGTGCGGCGAGGTAGCGGTCGCGCTCCGCCCGGACCAGCCGCTTGCGCGTGGGCTTCAATGCGGCCGAATCCTTTTCGGCATACCGGTCGAGCAGGTCGGCGAACCGGGCGCCGCGGACTTCCGCATCCCGCGCGACGCCCAGAATTCCGGCGAGCCAGGCCAATTCGGTGCGCACCCGGTTGGCCGCATCGGGGTCGAGTAGCCGTTTATAGGAGCGCAGGACACTGCGCAGCCGCCGGGTCGCGACCCGCATCTGGTGCACCGAATCGTCGGCGTCGGCACGGACTTCGGGTTCGGCCGCGAGCAACCGTTCGATATCGGCGCGTAATGCGGCAGTAAGTGCCGTCCCGGCGGTGCCGGGCTCCGAGCTCATCCGGGTACCGCCGCGAAGGTATCGGTGGCCTCGACAAGGTGGTGCACGATGCCGGGTTCGGTGGCCGAATGCCCGGCATCGTCGACGATCCGCAGCAGCGAATGCGGCCAGGCCCGGTGCAGGTCCCATGCGCTGATCGCCGGGCAGACGATATCGTGGCGGCCCTGCACGATGATTCCCGGAATATGGGTTATCGCACCGATATCGCGCAGCAGTTGTCCCTCGTCGAGGAAACCGCCGTGCCGGAAGTAGTGGTTCTCGATCCGGGCGAAGGCCAGCGCGAAACGCGGGTCGCCGGCGTCGGCCGTGCGCTCGGGGTCGGGGCGCAGCGAACTGGTCGCGGCTTCCCAGCTGGACCAGGCGACGGCGGCCGCGGTCGCGACTTCCGGGTCGGCGGAGTGCAGTAACCGGTGGTAGGCCTCCACCAGGTCACCGTCGCGTTCGGAGGCCGGGACGGGGGCGAGGAACTTCTCCCATTCGTCCGGGTACACGTATCCCGCGCTGCCGTTGTAATACCAGTCGATTTCCTTGCGGCGCAGCAGGAATATCCCGCGCAACACCAGTTCGGTCACGCGGTGCGGATACTTCTGCGCGTAGGCCAGCGACAGGGTCGAACCCCAGGAACCGCCGAAGACCAGCCACCGTTCGATACCGAGTTCGGCGCGCACCGCCTCGATATCGGCGATCAGGTGCGCCGTGGTGTTCACCGACAGATCGGCGCCGTCGGCGATATGCGGGGTGGAATTCCCGCAGCCGCGCTGATCCAGCAGCACGATCCGGTAGCGCTCGGGATCGAAGTAGCGGCGGTTGAGCGCGGAGGTGCCGCCGCCCGGGCCGCCGTGCAGGAACACCGCGGGTTTACCGGCCGGGTTACCGCTGGTCTCCCAATAGATCGCCTGGCCGTCGCCGACCTCGAGCATGCCCCGGTCGTACGGTTCGATCGGGGGATACAGGGTGCGCATCACAGCGTCAGCACGCCGGCTGCCAGCTCGGGCAGCTCCAGCGCTTCGAGGGCCTGGGTCCGCACATCCGGGCAGGCGGCGGAGGTGGTCCGGTCGACAACTGCCGTATCACCCAGCAGTTGCTGATTTCCCACACCGTTGGTGAGCGCCCATTCGTGCGCCATGAGGTTCAAACCGATCCGGCCGATCGTCGGGCCCTGCACCCGCCAGTTCGACAGCTCCGGTTCCATCATGTCGCACAGGTTCTGCGCGGCCTTGTCCGAAACCTCGAGGGGCGTGGCGGGCGCGGCGCTGGTACCGGTCGGCGCGGCGGTCGCGCTCGTGGTGGTGGAAGTGGAGGGATCGCTTGCGGCCGGTGAACCGGTCTGCACACCGCCACATGCGGTGAGCAGTGCCGCCCCGCACACTCCCACCACCATCAGGGCGCCCCGTGCCGTCCGAACGGTTGTCCAAGCGCGTTGCCGCATCAGTACCTCTGTACTCGAGTCGAAAACTTCTCGACACCGAGTTTGCCATCTCCGGCAGAGGTGGGAAGCCGCTCCGGCCCGGACGCGGGCTCAGAAGCTGTGCTCGGGCCCCGGGAAAGTACCGCTACGCACCTCGTCGGCGTACGCGGCGGCCGCCGTGCGCAGATCATCACCCACGGCGGCGAACCGCTTCACGAACTTCGCGGTCTTACCGCTGGTGTACCCGGCCATGTCCTGCCACACCAGCACCTGGGCGTCGCAGTCGGCACCGGCGCCGATACCGATGGTCGGGATGGTCAGCTTCCGGGTGACCTGGCCCGCGACGTCGGCGGGCACCATTTCCATCACCACCGAGAACGCGCCCGCGGCCTGTACCGCGATCGCGTCGGTCAGCAGGCCTTCGGCGCCCGCGCCGCGGCCCTGGACCCGGAAACCGCCGAGGGTATTCACACTCTGCGGGGTGAACCCGATATGCGCCATCACCGGAATACCGGCGGCGGTGAGCAGGGCGATCTGATCGGCGACGCGTTCGCCGCCCTCCAGTTTCACCGCATGCGCGCCGCCCTCCTTCATGAACCGGGTGGCGGTCGCGAGCGCCTGTTCGGGGGAGCTCTCGTAGCTGCCGAACGGGAGGTCGGCGACCACCAGGGCGTTGGGGGGGCGCCCCCCCCCCCCCCCCCCCCCCCCCCGCGGCACCCAGCATCACGAACGGCAGATTGTGCGGCCGGAAGGGGGTCTTGGGCCAGCCGGCGCGTTTACCGACCACGATCGCCAGGGCGAGCGCGGCGGCACCGGAGTTGATATGCACGGCGGTACCACC
>NZ_JARWNW010000187.1 GCF_029868325.1 Nocardia carnea | reverse complement strand
CCCCCTGGGGGGGCCCCGCCCTCCTCCCCGCGCCGGTGTGTGTTTTGCCACCCTGCCTCAGCCGGCCGGCCCTTGCCCGGGGGGGCGGGCCCCCCGCCCGGGGGGGGGGGGGCGACCCCGCCCGCGACACCGGCCGGCCGGGCCTGTCCTACAGCTGGGTCAGGCGGCTCCACCGGCCCCGGCGGTGACCTCCGCCAGAATTTCGCCGGCCGGTGTCAGCGCGACCTCGCTGTCCCGTACATTGCGCCATGACCTGCGATGTTCCGGGCAGGGCCCGAGCCGCCGCAGCGCTTCGATATGCCGGGTGGTGTTGTAGCCCTTGTGTTCGGCGAACCCGTATCCGGGCACGCGCTGATCGAGTTCGACCATCATCCGGTCGCGGGTGACCTTGGCCAGCACACTGGCCGCGGCGATACACGCCGCGGTGCCGTCCCCGCCGATCACCGGTAGCGACGGCACCGGTAGTCCCGGTACCCGGAACCCGTCGGTGAGCACATAGCCGGGGTTTCGCCCGAGACCGGCCACGGCCCGGCGCATCCCCTGGATATTCGCCACATGGATACCGATGGCGTCGATTTCGGCCGCCGGGATCACCACCACCGACCAGGCCGCCGCGAGCCGGGTGATGACCGGATAGAGGGCCTCACGGGTCGCCTCGCTGAGTTTTTTCGAATCGTCGAGCCCGGCCAGCGCATCGTGTGCGCGAGGCCCTAGTACACACGCGGCCACCACGAGCGGCCCGGCGCTGGGGCCGCGGCCCGTCTCGTCGACTCCGGCGACCGGCCCCAGCCCGCAGCGGTGCAGCGCCGATTCCAGGGTTCGCAATCCACCTGCCCGGCGCATCACCACCCGCGGTGGCCAGCTCTGCTCTCGTACCGCTTTCATACGCGTCTTCGTCGCCAACTCGATCCGCCCCGACTCAATTCTCCTGCGGGTTCGTTCCATCGATGGGGCCGATCCGGCCGGGCGGCCAGATCTTCAGCACCGCTTTGCCGCGGACGTTGTCGACGGGCACGGTGCCCTGGAATTCGTCACCGATATGCGCCCGGGAATCCGCGGATTCGTTGCGGTTGTCGCCCATCACCCACAGATTGCCCTCGGGCACGGTCACCGGCCCGAACACGCGGCCCACCGGGTAGGCGGCGTTCGCCTGACCGGGCATCCACGGGTAATCGTCCTCGACGTAGGGCTCGTCGAGTGGTTGCCCGTCGACCATCACGCGGCCCTGCTCGTCACAGCATTCCACGGTCTGCCCGCCGACCGCGATAACGCGTTTGACGAGGTCGTTCTCGTCCGGCGGTACCAGGCCGAAGAACGAGAAGAAGTTCTGTACGCCGCGGATGACCGTATTGTCCGAGCGGATGGAGCGGTAGTGCCCGTTCCAGGAGGGCGGTCCGACGAAGACCACGACATCCCCCGGCTCGGGCTCACTCCAGTAGTAGCTCAGCTTCTGCACATAGATCCGGTCACCTGTGCAACCGGCACAGCCGTGCAGCGTCGGCTCCATGGACTGGGAGGGGATCACGTAGGGACGGCCGACGAAAGTCACCATCAGAGCGGCGATCACCGCCGCGATCACCAGCAGGATGGGAAGTTCCTGCCAGAACGGCCGCTGCTTCTTCGCTTTGACGGCCCGCCGCGCCCGGCGCCTGCGGGGCTGCCCGTCCGCGGGATCCGACCCCGATCTCGACCAACTCTCGTCTGCCACGCGAACAGCGTAGCCCGGCACCGCAGTGGTTACGCGGTACCGGGCTACTTATGCCGTTCGCCGAGGTCACCGGCGCGCATCGCGGCGCGCGGGTGTCGGCGATCAAGGGCAGGTCAGCGCTTCTCTTTGATCTTGGCAGCCTTACCGCGCAGCTCCCGCAGGTAGTACAGCTTGGCCCGGCGGACATCGCCGCGGGTCACCACATCGATGTGATCGATGGTGGGGCTGTGCACGGGGAAGGTGCGCTCCACGCCGACACCGAACGACACCTTGCGCACGGTGAAGGTCTCGCGGATACCGCCGCCCTGGCGCCGGATGACGACGCCCTTGAAGACCTGGATACGTTCCTTGGAGCCCTCGATGACCTTCACATGCACATTCAGGGTGTCGCCCGGACGGAAATCGGGGACATCGCTGCGCAGCGAGCTCTCGTCGACGAAATCAAGGGTGTTCATGATCATCCTTCTGATGGTCGCGCGAACAGAGGAACCTGGCGGCGCGGACGCTCGACCGGTTCGTGCTCCGAATATGGGATGCGCCGGGCCGAATGCAGCCAGGGCAACCCGTGCATTGTGCCAGATCAGGGATCACTTCCGGAAACGGGCCCCGATGCGGCCCGTCGGTCGCGGGCGTCCTCCTCGGTGGTTTCCGGCTCACCGCCGTGCGCCCAGCGGTTCAGATCCTGCAGTAGCGGGTGATGCCGGTGCGGTGCGGGTGGCGCGGGAACCACCCGCCGGGTCAATTCTTCCTCCGCCGCCGACCGGACGTGCTCGACATCCGGTTTTCCGGCGATCAGATCCTGGACGAAAATCTTGGCCCGGATCACGGGGCGGCGGTACCGCCGTTCGCGCACGATCGCCCGGTACATCAGCCGCCGCCGGTTGTTACCGTAGCGCCAGCGCGCCCACGGCGCCCCGGGCCGGCTCAGCCGCAACGCCCCCACCACCAGCAACGGCAGAAAGAACATGCCGAACAGGCCGGTCCAGATCTTGCCCTTGGCGATGACCACGGCGGCCAAGGCCAGATTCCCCAGCGCGAACACGATGACCAGCACCCGCACCCACGCGCCCGGATAATCGCGCAGGCCGTTGATCTCGAGCAGCCACAGCGGGTGGAAACCGAGCAGCAGCAGGCCGGTCACGGCGAGCGCGACGAAAACCGCGTCCACCGAGGTGCGGCCCTGTTTCTCCCAGTAGACGTCGCGCAAGTAGTAGAGCAGCGCGAACTCGTCGAGGACCAATGCCGCACCGACCCCGAACGATGCCGCCAGCCCGGCCGCGACGGCCGGACCGCCACCCGCATCGGCGGTGGCGATCATCCCGATCCCCGAGATCAGGACCAGCACCACCCCGAACACCATGTGGTGGATGTGCACACCACCGGGTTTCAGATTGCCGGGCCACCAGCGCACCTGCGCGCGGATCAGCCGGACGCTGACCCGGATCACCAGGAATCCGATGATGAAACCGAACAGGAAGCACAGGAGTGGGAGCCGGCCCGCGGCGATGACGTCCTCGGACCACCACTGCCGCATACCGGCCCCCCTTCACTTCGAAAGGCGTTACTTTCCGAAACCCGCCCGCCGCAACGCGTCGGCCATGGCGCCGTTCACAGGTGCATTATCCCGCCGATTCCCGCGGCCCTGGCCCCGATTGCGGGCCGGATCGCCCCCGCGGCCCTGGCCGCCGCCCTGACCACCGGCGTGTCCGCCCGCATTACCCTGGCCCCCACGGTTCTTCGCGCCCCGGCCCTGCCCACCGCGATCCCCGCCGCCCGCGCGGCCGGCGTCGTCGCGTCCACCGGCACCGCGGCCGCGCTCACCACCGGGCCCCTGGCCGCGTTCCGGTTTACCGGCGCCGGGTTCGTCGTCGAGCCGCAGCGACAGACCGATCCGCTGCCGCGGAATATCGACCTCGAGCACCTTCACCTTGACCACGTCACCGGATTTGACGATCTCGCGCGGATCGCGGACGAAATTCTTCGACATCGCCGAGACGTGAACGAGCCCGTCCTGGTGCACGCCCACATCGACGAAGGCACCGAACGCGGCGACGTTGGTGACCACGCCCTCGAGCACCATTCCGGGCTGCAGATCGGCGACCTTCTCGATGCCGGCGGCGAATTCGGCGGTTTTGAATTCCGGCCGCGGATCGCGACCCGGTTTCTCCAGCTCACCGATGATATCGGTAACGGTCGGTACGCCGAAGGTCTCGTCGGTGAATTCGGCGGGACGCAAGCCCCGCAGCACCGATTCGTTGCCGATGATCTCGGCGATCCCGCTACCGGTGGAGTCGAGGATCCGGTGCACCACCGGATAGGCCTCCGGATGCACGGCCGAGGTATCGAGCGGGTTGACGCCGCCGCGGATCCGCAGGAAGCCGGCGCACTGTTCGAAAGCCTTGGGGCCCAGGCGCGGCACGTCCAGCAGCGCGGTGCGGCTCGGGAAGGGGCCGTTGCGGTCGCGGTGGGCGACAATACTTTCCGCCACCGAGCCGGTGATACCGGATACCCGGGACAGCAGGGGAACCGAGGCGGTGTTCACATCCACGCCGACCGCGTTCACCGCGTCCTCGACCACCGCGCCCAGCGAGCGGGCCAGCAGTGTTTCGGAGATATCGTGCTGGTACTGCCCCACTCCGATGGATTTCGGTTCGATCTTGACGAGTTCGGCCAGCGGATCCTGTAAGCGGCGGGCAATCGATACCGCTCCGCGCAGCGAGACATCCATATCGGGAAGCTCCTGCGAGGCATAGGCGGAGGCCGAATACACCGAGGCGCCGGCCTCGGACACCACGATCTTGGTCGGTTTGTTCTCCGGAATACGTTCGATCAACTGCGCGGCCAGCGCATCGGTTTCCCGGGAGGCGGTGCCGTTGCCGATGGCGATCAGCTCGACCCCGAATCGCTCCACCAAGGCGGCGAGGACCGCCAGTGATTTCTCGGTCTGGTTCTGTGGTTTGTGCGGATAGATGACCTCGGTCGCCACGACCTTGCCGGTACCGTCGACCACCGCGACCTTCACGCCCGTGCGGTAGCCCGGGTCCAGGCCCATGGTGGTGCGGGTTCCGGCCGGTGCGGCCAGCAGCAGATCCCGCAGATTGGCGGCGAATACCTCCACCGCATCGCGTTCGGCGGCCTGCCGCAACCGCATCCGGGTATCGATACCGAGACTGACCTGCAGTTTGGTCCGCCAGGCCCAGCGCACCGTATCCAGCAGCCAGGAATCGGCGGGGCGCCCCTCGTCGGCGATGGCGAACCGCTGCGCGATCCGCGCCTCGTAGACGGTGCGCTCACCGGTTTCGAGTTCGGAATCCGCGGGTTCGGGATCGAGGTGCACCGAGAGCACCTCTTCCTTCTCACCACGCAGCAGCGCCAGGATCCGGTGTGAGGGCAGGGCGGTGAATTCCTCGGCGAAGTCGAAGTAGTCGGCGAATTTCGCGCCGGCCTCTTCTTTCCCGGCACGCACGGTTGCGGTGACGCGGCCCCTGCTCCACATCATCTCGCGGAGTTCACCGACGAGATCGGCGTCCTCGGCGAACCGTTCGACCAGAATGGCGCGTGCACCGTCGAGCTGTTCGGCGGTGTATCCGGCCGGATCGGTGGCCGGATCGCCGAGCAGGGCCTCCGCGACGGGTTCGTGGCCGGCCTCGCGGGCGATCTGAGCCTTGGTGCGGCGCTTGGGTTTATAGGGCAGGTAGATATCTTCGAGGCGGGCCTTGGTTTCGGCCAGCAGCAGCTGCCGGTGCAGGGCATCGTCGAGTTTGCCCTGACTGCGGATGGATTCGATCACGGTGGCCCGGCGTTCGTCGAGTTCCCGCAGATAGTGCAGGCGTTCTTCGAGAGTGCGCAGCTGGGCGTCGTCCAGGCCGCCGGTGACCTCTTTGCGATAGCGCGCGATGAACGGCACCGTGGACCCGCCGTCGAGTAGTTCGACGGCGGCCGCGACCTGGTTCTCACGCACCGCCAGTTCGTCGGCGATGCGCCGGGTCACGGTGCCCGAAACGGCGGGACCGGTACCGGTGGTGGCGGTCGAGTCTGTCTGGATCGTGTCGGGACCCGAGGTCTCTGGCGCTGTCGTCACGACCCGCACACTACCTGCGCCTGGTGACAGGCGAACCCGCCCCGGTCCTGCACCACCGGCCCGGGACCGGTACCGCTAACCGGCCGCCGTGCGTCCCTGATCCCGCAGCAGGAACCGCTGGACCTTACCGCTGGGCGTCTTGGGCAGATCCGTGACGAAGTGCACGCGCCGCGGGTAGGCGTGCGCCGCGAATTTCTTCTTGACCAGGGTCTGCAGCTCTCCGGCCAGTGCGTCGGTGCCCGTAACCCCGTCGCGCAGCACCACGAACGCCTCCAGTACCTCGCCGCGGAGTTCGTCCGGCAGGCCGACGACCGCGGCCTCGGCGACATCGGAGTGCAGGACCAGCACGCTTTCCACCTCGAACGGTCCGATCCGGTAACCGGCCATGATGATCACATCGTCGTCGCGGGCCGAGAAGCGGAAGAACCCCTCGTTGTCGCGGGAGCCGGCGTCGCCGGTGAGATACCAGCGGCCGTCGGGCGTGTAGCGCTGCGCGGAGCGTTCGGGATCGCCCAGGTAGCCGGCGAACCAGAGCAGGGCGCTGTGCTGGGTATCGATGGCGATCCGGCCGAGCTGTCCGGGCGGAGCCTCGATATCGGCGTCGTCGGAGAGGACGGTGCAGGCCCAGCCCGGCAGGGAACGGCCCATCGACCCCGCGGGGGCGATCGCGTTCAGCTCGTCGTGCCAGGCATTGCAGATCACCATGCCGTGCTCGGTCTGGCCGTAGTGATCGCGGACCGCGACACCGAGCGCCTCGGCCGACCAGGCAACCACCTCCGGTGTCAACGGCTCCCCCGCCGACGACGCGCGGCGCAAACGAGCCGACTGCCCCTCGGACCCGGCCCGCAGCGCCCGGTAGACCGTCGGCGCGGCCGCGAAATTGGTGACCCCGAACCGGTCCAGCACCTGCCAGGTCAGCTCCGGGGAGAAGCCGGCGTGCAGCAGCAGACTCCGGGTGCCCGACGCCAACGGTCCGAGGATGGCGTAATAGAGACCGTAGGCCCAGCCGGGATCCGCGGCGTTCCAGAAGACATCGTCGGGACGCACGTCGAGCGCGAATTCCTGATAGGCGTGGAAGGACGCGAGCGCACGCACCGGAATCGGCACGCCCTTCGGTGTGCCGGTGGTACCGCTGGTGAACAACTGGACCAGCAGACCGTCCCCGCCCACCGTCGCCGCAGGTGCGCCGGTATCCGAGACGGGGAGATCGTCCAGCCGCACGGCACCCGCGATATCGGCCGGGCCGGTGACCACGGTGCGCCACGGCGGCTCGGCGGGCATATCCCCGCCCGGGGCCAGTTTGCCGGCCTGATCCGGATCGGTGATCACGACGGCGGCGTCGGCGGCGCGCAACCGGAAGGCGATCGCCGGTGGGGCGAACGCGGTGAACAACGGCACATGGACCGCGCCGCGACGCCAGACGGCCAGGAGCACGGCCACCAGATCCGCGGATTTCGCCATCAGGGTCGCGACGCGGTCGCCCGGCCCGACCCCGAGACCGGCCAGCGCAGCCGCATAGTGTTCGGAGCGTCGACGCAGCTCACCGTAGGTCAGGTCGACCGACGAGAGGTCGCTCTCGACGACCGTGAACGCGACGGCCTCGGCCGGGTGCCGGTCACAGAGCAACTCGGCTGCGCACGCATCGCCGCGGTCGTAGGTGTCCAGCAGTTCACGCACCCGCGTATTCGGGTCGGCACCCATCTCGCATCTCCTCGGTTCATCGATCCGGTGTTGCAATAGGATGTAGGTCACAGTTTGTCGGCACTACCCCCGAAAAGGGGTGAACCTCCATGACCGCGGACCCCGCGCTGCTCCGCCCCCGTGACAGTGACGCGCTGCGCGCCGAAATCCGCCGGTTGGCGGGCGCCACCGGGGTTCCGGTGCTCTTCGGTGGCGAAGTTCAGGCCGATACGCTGCTGCTGACCGAGTTCTGCGGGGTCCGCACCAATGGGCTGCGCGGGTTGTCGGTCCGGCGCGCATCGGGTCTGGGCGGCCAGGTCCTCGATTCACGGCGGCCCGCGGCGGTGACCGACTATCGCAGCGCGCTGTCGATCACCCATCACTACGACGGCCCGGTGCTCGGTGAGGGAATCCGTTCGGTGCTGGCGGTGCCCGTGGTCGTGGAAGACCGGTCGCGCGCCGTGCTGTACGCGGCGCTGCGCGGTCCCGGCCCGATCGGCGGCCGAACCGCAGAGGCAGTGCTACAGGCCGGTCGGCGGCTGGCGTCGGAGATCACGATCCGGGACGAGGTCGATCGGCGGCTGCGGTTGCTCGATGCGGCGACACCGTCGCCCGCGACCGGCGGTGCGCTCGCCGAGGAGATCCGCGCCGTCCAGGCGGAACTCCATACCCTCGCGGACGGCTCCGCCGATACGCAGCTGGGTGGGGCACTGCGGGCGGTCGGCGACAAACTGGCCAGAGCCCTGTCGGGTCCCCCCGCCCCGGAGGCGCCCCGGCTCGCCCGCCGGGAGATCGATGTGCTGGTGCAGGTCGCGCTGGGATGTTCCAATCAGGAGGCCGCACAACGCCTTTCGCTGGGATCCGAGACGGTCAAGAGCTATCTCCGCAGCGCGATGCACAAACTCGACGCCCGGTCCCGGCACGAAGCCGTGGTCGCCGCGCGCCGCTTCGGCCTCATCCCGTGACGCGCGGCGCAAAACCGCCGACGAATTCCTGAGCGGTAGCTGCGCGGATTTCCGGCGCGGAACCTATAGCTCTTCCAGAAAGTCTCGCCACCAGTCGACATCGTGATACACCGACCCGAGTGGCTCGGTCTCACCGTCGTGATTCCGATAGCGTTCTTGCAGGTCCTGCAGGCCGAATAACTGAACCGGGTCTGCCGTCCCCCCCGACTGCTGGAGTCGATCCGTGCGGTCGGCGAAGGTCTGACTGCCAGCGCGAACTGCGTCCGTCCATTGGTCGGTCGAGGAGAGAATATCCTTGTTGAAATCCGGCAGTACGCTGGGCGACAGCCCGTTGTGCTCCAATGACCAGTTCATCAGGAGTCGCGACGTCCGGCCGTTGCAATCCCCGTACGGGTGGATGGATACGAAGCGCTGCTGAAGTTCGGCAGCAAGCCGATAGGGATCGGTTCCGGGCGCGCCGCGCGCCTGATTATACCAGTCGCACAGCGAGTCGAGTTCGTTGCGTATGTCGACTGGATCCTTGAGCCGGTAGAACACCGCGCCGATGTTGGGCTTCAGAGGCACGGTCCCGTCGGGGATACGTGCCAGATGAGGATTCGCCTCCACGTTCGCTATCTCTTCGGGAGTGGCGGGCTTCCCGCAGATGAACCATCGCTCGCGCCCATCGATGACCCCACCACCGGGCCCGTCGAAACGCGCAACCCGTTGGTGGAGTTCGGTTATGAACGGCACGGATAATTCCCGATCGCTGTTACGACGGCTGAATACCCGGGCATCCAGATAGCCCGCCCAAGCCTTCTCACCGAACATCAACTCCGGTCGCGGATAATCTGAGATCAGCGCCGCCCGATGGACCGGCTCGTCGATGAACAAACTCGACTCCATCGCACGCTGCGACGGGGTGTTCAACCCCAGCTCGGCCGACCGGTTCTCGATCACCTCCGACGGTGTCCCGTCTTCCGCCGGCTGCCGAGGAATATTACGCTGCGGCGCTGGTGCGCCAGGCTCCCGCAGCGAACCACCGATAGGGGCGATTCTACTTGCGGGGATCTGCCGCGCACCCGCGCCGTCCGCGGTTTCCGCGCTGTGTGCGGCCGTTCTCGCCTCGGTCCCGATACCGCGCACGACCCCCGCATCCAGTTCGGCCGCCTCGCCCGCCCGACGAATTCCCGGCACTATTCGATCACGAAATAGGTCGGCAATTGCCCTGCTGATTCGCATCCCCGGTCCTGCTCTCGACAGCGGCGTTCTGTCGATCTTCCACGAAGTGTGGAGACTCCGCTGTTCAGTCTCAGCCGCAGCTCGGCGCCGCCATATCGAGCGACCGTCGGCAAAGCTTGCTCGATAGTGTCGCCGCCCTACCGACAGCACTCTGACGTCGCAGATCGGCGCGAGATCCGATCAGCCGTCTCCGGGCAGAAGGTCCGGGCGACGTTCGCGCGTGCGGATGAGTGCTTGTTCCCGGCGCCAGCCCGCGACCTTCGCGTGATCGCCGGACAGCAGGATCGGCGGGACCTCGAGTCCCCGCCACGACACCGGGCGGGTGTAGCTGGGACCTTCCAGCAGCCCGTCGGAGAACGAATCCTGCTCGTGGGACTGCTGATTGCCGAGCACCCCGGGAATCAGCCGCACCACCGCCTCGGTCATCACGAGGACCGCGGCCTCACCGCCGATCAGGACATAGTCGCCGATACTGACCTCTTCGACGCGCACCCGCCGGGCCGCGTCGTCGAATACCCGCTGGTCGATCCCCTCGTACCGGCCGCAGGCGAAGACCAGATGCCGCTCGCCGGACCAGCGGGCGGCCGTGTCCTGGGTGAAAGGTACCCCGGCCGGTGTCGGTACGACGAGCAGGGCGTCGTCCGGGCACACCTCGTCGAGCGCGGCACCCCACACCGTGGGTTTCATCACCATGCCGGGGCCGCCGCCGTACGGCGAATCGTCGACGGATTTGTGCACATCGTGGGTCCAGCGGCGCAGATCGTGGACCTCCACCGAGAGCAGGCCTTTGTCGATGGCCTTGCCCAGCAGCGCGGTGCGCAGCGGCTCGAGGTATTCGGGGAAGATGGTGATCACGTCGAGCTTCACGACGACCGCCTCATTCCGGATCCAGCAGGCCCTCGGGCGGGTCGATCACGATCAGCCCGTCGGCGATCGACACCGTCGGCACGATGGCGGTGACGAACGGGATCAGGATTTCGCGGCCGTCGCCGACGGCGCGAACCGACAGCAGTTCTCCTGCCGCGGAATGCAGTACCTCGGTAACCGTGCCGACGGAGGAACCGTCGGTGAGTTCCACGCGCAGACCCTCGAGTTCGTGATCGTAGAACTCGTCGGGATCCGCCGCCGACCCCAGATCCTCGCTGTCCACCAGGAACAAGGTGCCGCGCAGGGCGTCCGCGGCACCGCGATCGGTGACACCGGCGAGTTGCACGAGAAGCCGGCCCGAATGTTCCCGGGCCGACTCCACGGTGAAATTCCGCACCTCTTTCGACCGTGCCGCCCGGCCCCGCAGGGTCGAGCCGGGCGCGAAACGCGCCTCCGGTTCGTCGGTGCGTACTTCGACGACCAGTTCGCCACGCACCCCGTGCGATTTGGCGACCCGGCCGACTACGAGTTCCATCTACTGATCGGTGTCGACCACGTCGACCCGGATACCGCGGCCACCGATACCGGCGACGAGCGTACGCAACGCGGTCGCGGTGCGGCCGCCCCGGCCGATGACCTTGCCCAGGTCGTCGGGGTGGACGTGCACCTCGACGGTGCGCCCGCGGCGGCCGGTGATCAGCTCGACGCGTACGTCATCGGGGTTGGCGACGATACCGCGGACCAGATGTTCCACGGCATCGGCGACGACGACGCTCATTACTCGGCAGCCTCGGCGGATTCGGTCGCCTCGGCGGCGCCCTCTTCCTTGTCCTTCTTGACCTTCTTCTTCGGGGTCACGGCCTCGGTGACCGGCTCGTTGTCGGCGGCGGCCAGCGCGGCGTTGAACAGGTCCAGCTTGGACGGCTTGGGCTCGGCGACCTTCAAGGTGCCCTCGGTGCCCGGCAGGCCCTTGAACTTCTGCCAGTCGCCGGTGATCTCCAGCAGCCGCTGCACGGGCTCGGTCGGCTGCGCGCCGACACCCAGCCAGTACTGGGCACGCTCGGAATCGATCTCGATCAGCGAGGGCTCTTCCTTGGGGTGGTACTTGCCGATGGACTCGATGGCCCGGCCGTCACGGCGGGTCCGGGCGTCCGCGACGACGACGCGGTACTGCGGGTTGCGGATCTTGCCCATACGGGTGAGCTTGATGCGAACAGCCATCTGCTGATCTGCCTTTCATTGTGGTCACGGCGCAATTCAGCGACTCACGCGGTTCGCGAGCCCGGTTTTGCGAATGGAGTGTGTGACCGCCGCGCGGTACGGAACCGGAGACGGGCTGACACTGTCCGGAAGGACGATCGACCATTCTGCCAGACGCAGGTCCGAGCCCGAAATCGCGCCCGCGCTGTCACGCTCCGGCGGCCGGCCCGGCGCCCGCCGATCGAGGACGCCACCACCGGACAACCATGCCGCCAGGTGGCGGGCCGTGGTACGCGTGCGTAGTGTCCGCTGGGTCGCGCTGTCCGCGCGGCGGCAACGATCGAGAGTACGGACAGCGTGTTGTTTCTGAACAGAGTCCTCGCCGCGGCGGCCGCGGCGGTGGTCGCCTCGGTACCGGTCGCCATGCCCGCCCTCGCGCAGCAGTCGCCACAGGCCGGGACCGAGTACGCCCCGACAATGCTGGTACTGGACGCGTCGGGTTCGATGCTGGCGGCCGATCCCGGTGGCGGCACCAAGATGGACGCCGCCAAGACCGCGGTCCGCAGTTTCGTCACCGCGGCGCCGGACAACGCGAAGGTCGGCCTCGCCGCCTACGGCACCGGGACCGGCAACTCGGACGCGGAGAAGGCCGCGGGCTGCCAGGACGTGCAGATCCTGCACCCGGCCGAAACCATCGACAAGCCGGCGTTGACCGCGGCCACGGACGGGATCGTGCCCCGCGGATACACCCCGATCGGCGCATCGCTGCGGGCGGCCGCCGCCGCCCTGCCGCAGGAAGGGCCGCGCTCGATCGTGCTGGTCTCCGACGGCCTGGACACCTGCGCACCACCGGATCCCTGCGATATCGCCCGCGAACTCAGTGCCCAGGGCAACGACATCGTGATGCACGCCATCGGTTTCGGGGTCGACGATGCCTCACGCGCACAGCTGACCTGCATCGCCCAGAACACCGGCGGCACCTACACCGATGCCGCCGACGGCGCGACACTCGAGCAGGTGCTGCCCCGCGTCAGTGCTGTCGCCTTGCGCAGCTATGCCCCGGTAGGACTCCCGATCACGGGCGCACCGGGCTACCGCGAGGCACCGGTGGCCGATCCCGGGCAATACCTGGACGTCGTCCGGCAGAAGAAACCGCAGTACTACGCCGTGGATGTCCCCGAGGGTGCGACCGCGTACTTCAGCGGTACCGTGTCGTTCCCCCGCGCCCAGGGCGACGCAGCCACCTCCAACAACCGTCTCGATCTGCGGGTTTACGGCGCCGAGGGCCAGGATTGCCACAGCCTCGACAGCGAATTGGCGACCCGTTCCATCGACGGGGTCGCGCTGACGGTGAGCAGCGCCTGGCGGGGTGCCGCCGAAGCCGATTCCGGTAGCGCGGATACGGATAATTGCCGGGGTGGCGGCCGCTACTATTTCGCGCTCGAATGGGCGCATATCTCCGACGGTGCGCCGGGACAGTTGCCCATCGAGCTGAACATCGGTGTGGAACCGGCGGTCACCGACCCCGGTCCCGCGGCGGATCCGCAGCCGGTGGAGTTCGACGCACCCACGACACCTGTCACACCGGTTGTCGGCGGAGGTTCGTTCAATGTCGCGGCGGATCTCCCGGGCCCGGGTCGCTACACCGACACCGTCCAGCGGGGCGAGTTCGTCTTCTACCGGGTGAAGGTGGACTGGGGCCAGGGGCTGGCCTACCGGGTGAGGTTCGGTAACAGCTCCGAGGAAGGCAGCGAGTACACCTCGAATATCGCGACCACGCTCTACAACCCGTACCGCGCCGAACTCGACTCCGACACCACCTCCTACGCCGGAACCGAGAAAACCCTGCCGGGCAACGATCCGGCACTGGCGACCGCCCCGATCCGGTATCTCAACCGGGAAGAGCGCGGCGAGGCCGCCGATCAAGCTGTCGCCGGCCGGCACTACATCGCGGTCAAACTGAGCCCGACGATCCACAGCACCCGCGCCGTAGCGCCGGTGCCGATCGAGCTGGAGGTCGCGGTCACCGGTGAGCCGGAACCCGGGCCGCGATACGCGGACGGTGATACCGCGGGCGAGGCAACATTCGGCGAGGACTCGAAGCAGGTGGCCCCCGGCGACGCGGTCGCGCAAACCGGGGAAACCTCCGATAGTGGTGTATCCCCGCTGGTCTGGGTTGCCCTTGCGGGCGCCGTGGTGGTGGCGGTGGCGACCTTCGCCGGTGCGCTGTTCCTGGCGCGCCGACGCGGGCACTGAGTCGGCAGCTCCCCCTTGTCAGGCGGAATCGCTCAGGGGAGATCGGCCACTCCGTGATGATCACATCGGCACTGATGCCGTCACAACGGCAGCGGGTATCCGGCCGCCGGTCGGGCGCACCGCCGATCCCGGGTTCGCGCGCCCGCCCAGACAGGTCAGCACAGGAACGTCGCTCGGACGGACTCGCCGCCGATCGCATCGGACCGACTCGGCGCGATAGCCGGATCGGCATCTCGCCGGGAGGGCGCGCGCACCTCGGCTGGTGAGCCTGGGTGCCCGGGCGATGGCTGCCCAGGAACCACGTGCCCGGTTACGCCGACGCCGCCGACCTTTCACAGGGCGGCGACGCGTCGACTGATTCCGGCCGGCCTACTTATCCGGGAACTTGAACTTGGAGAGATCGAAATTCTCCAGGCCGGGCGGCAGCTGATCGAGTCCGGGCGGCATATTCGACAGGTCCGGCATACCGGCGCCGCCCGCGGGCATACCGGGCATCCCCGGGAAGCCGCCGCGCATCTTCGGCTGAGTGGGCCCGCGGCCGCCCTTCTTGCCCTTCTTCCCCTTTTTGTTCTTGGTACGCCGGTTACCGCCCGGCATCCCCATCTGCCGGCCCATCGCGGTCATCATCTTGCGCGCCTCGAAGAACCGGTCCACCAGCTGGTTGACATCGGAGACCTGCACCCCGGACCCGTTCGCGATCCGCAGCCGCCGGGACGCGTTGATGATCTTCGGGTTGTCCCGTTCCGCAGGGGTCATACCGCGGATGATGGCCTGGACCCGGTCGAGCTGTTTATCGTCGACCTGGGCGAGGGCATCCTTCATCTGCCCCGCGCCCGGCAGCATCCCGAGCAGGTTGCCGATGGGACCCAGTTTCCGGATGGCCAGCATCTGATCGAGGAAATCCTCGAGGGTGAGTTCACCGCTGCCGATCTTGCGCGCGGCCTCCTCGGCCTGCTGCGCGTCGTAGACCTGCTCGGCCTGCTCGATAAGGGTGAGCACATCGCCCATGCCGAGGATGCGGCTGGCCATCCGATCGGGGTGGAAGACGTCGAAATCCTCGAGCTTCTCACCGGTGGAGGCGAACATGATCGGCTCGCCGGTGACGTTGCGCACGCTCAGCGCCGCGCCACCGCGGGCGTCGCCGTCGAGTTTGGTGAGCACCACGCCGGTGAAGCCGACACCGTCGCGAAATGCCTCGGCGGTGGAGACGGCGTCCTGGCCGATCATGGCGTCGAGGACGAACAGGGTTTCGTCGGGTTTCACCGCATCGCGGATTCCGGCGGCCTGCGCCATCAGTTCGGAATCGATACCGAGCCGGCCGGCGGTGTCGACGATCACCACGTCGTACTGTTTGGCGCGCGCCTCGGCGACGCCGGATTCGGCGACCGCGATCGGATCGGCCGCGGTGACCCCGAGCTCGTTCTCACCACCACCGATGGAGGTCCCGGGATGGGGTGCGAACACCGGGACGCCGGCGCGTTCGCCCACCACCTGCAACTGGGTGACTGCGCCGGGACGCTGCAGGTCGCAGGCCACCAACAGCGGCTGATGGCCCTGATCGCGCAGCCATTTGGCGAGCTTACCGGCGAGGGTGGTCTTACCGGCGCCCTGCAGGCCGGCGAGCATGATCACCGTCGGCGGGGTTTTGGCCAGCGTCAACCGCCGGGTCTCGCCGCCGAGGATGGCGACGAGTTCTTCGTTGACGATTTTGACGACCTGCTGGGCCGGGTTCAGCGCCGCGGAAACCTCGGCGCCCTTCGCGCGTTCCTTGATCCGGGAGATGAATCCGCGAACCACCGGCAGCGCGACATCGGCCTCCAGCAGGGCGAGGCGGATCTCCCGGCAGGTGGCGTCGATATCGGCCGGCGACAGGCGTCCCTTACCGCGGAGGTCCTTCAGGGCACCGGTCAACCGGTCGGATAAAGATTCGAACACCTGGCGCGCTCCTGATCTCGAGTGACGTCACTGAGTCCCAGGGTAATGGGGGTCCCAGACTAACGGGCGTCGTGGCGTGACTCCGCTCGCACCGTACTCGAGAATATGGCGCTGAGGACTCAGCTCGCGGGGGTGGAGAAACCGCGCTGGTAGTCGTGTTGTTCCACGGCGACCAGGTAGGCGGCTTCGCGGCCGGTGAGGCCGAGACCGCGGGCCAGGGAATCCAGTTGCGACCAGTCGTCGTCCGGTGGGACGCCGGTGGTCGCGACGGCGGCGGCCACGGTCATCGCGGCCATCGCCTGGGGTTCGGTGAGCGTCCGCCCGGGTAGCCAGGTCACCACCCAGTAGGCGTCGCCCACACATCGGGCGATATGAGGGGTCATATCGCTGGTCATGATCGACGAGGTCACCACTTGGATTGCCACCGACCTGCTCCCCTCATGAGCGCGACAGCTGACTCCCGAATCGTAGGGGCCCGATCCCGCGTGACTCAGGACCTGTTGGCAACTGGAGGGCAATCGACGCGCAACGGTGACCTTGGACACAGGACCTGAAAGGGCCGGGCAGGGACCCGGCCGCCACCTTCAGGTTCGTTCCTGCTCCGGGGATTTGCGCGGCGCCGGCTGCGGAACCTCCGCCAGGATGGCGGTTTCGATGGCCGACCGCCGCTGCGGGCCTGCGTCGTCGCCCAATTCCACACAGAAAACATCGACCACGAACGATCCCATGGTCACCACCTCGGCCCAGCGCACATCGGCACCCGCGCCCGACAGCACGGCCGACAACCGGCACAGCAGCCCGATGCGATCCTCCGCCCGTAACTGCAGGATGAACTGGCCCGCCACCGGGGTCGGCGTCCACAACAACCACGGTTCGGCCAGGGCGTAGCGGGCCGCGGCGGGTGTATCGCGTTCCCGCGCGGCGAGAACGGCACGCACATCGAGGTCACCGGCGATGGCGCGTTTGAGTTCCTGGCGCAGCAGCCCGGCATCCGGTGGCGACCCGAACGCCGGCGTCACGACGAAGGTGTTGATCGCCGACTCCCCCGCCCCGCCGATCGACGCCGACAGCACCCGCAGTGAATGCAGCGCCAGCACACCGGCAGTATCGGCCAGCAACCCGGGAGTATCCGGGGCGATCACAGTGGCGACGTAGGTGTATTTACCGTCGCCCTGGGATAATTCGACGTGCACTCCACCGGCGGCGGCCCGGGCGAGCAGCTCTTGCGGTATGGGTTCGGGCTCGGGCAGTTCCTCGCCCGCCATCACGGTGCGGCAGCGCCGGACCAGTTCGCCGATCAGGGTCGCTTTCCAGTCGCCCCAGACCCCCGGCCCGGTGGCCAGCGAATCCGCTTCCGCCAGCGCATGCAACAGTTCCAGCCGCCGCGGATCGTGTTCCAGTGCATCCGCCACGTACTGCACCGTGGCCGGGTCGTCGATATCACGGTGGGTGGCCACATCGGGCAGCAGCAGATGGTGGCGCACCAGGGCGCTGAGGATTTCCACATCCGACGGCCACAGACCCAGCCGGCGGCCGATCTGGGTGGCGAGTTCGGCGCCGACCACACAGTGGTCCTCGGTGCGGCCCTTGCCGATATCGTGCAGCAGCGCACCGAGCGCCAGCAGGTCGGGCCGGGCGACGCGGGTGCTCGAGGCGCTCGCGTAGGCGACGGTCTCCACCGAATGCCGGTCCACGGTCCAGACGTGCAGGGCATCGCGCGGCGGCAGGTCGCGTACCGCGCCCCATTCCGGAAGCAGCCTGCCCCACAGGCCGGTACGGTCGAGCGCCTCCACCGCGTCGATCACCCCGCGGCCGGACCCGAGCAGCACCAGCAGATCGTTGAGCGCGTCTTTCGGCCACGGCTCCCGCAGTTCCGGGGCGTCCTCGGCCAGCCGGTTGAGGGTAGTCGCCGACATCGGCAGCCCGGATTGCGCGGATGCCGCCGCCACCCGCAGGATCAGGCCGGGGTCGCGTTGCGGCCGGGCATCCCGGGCGAGCACCACCTCACCCGCATGTTCGACCACGCCCTCGTCCAGGGGCCGCCGTACCGGCATCCGCCGCAGCCGCGCCAGCCCACGCCGCGGTAACGCATTACCGGCGGTACGCAATCCGACATCCACCGAATAGCCGACGGTGCGGGCCGCGTCGCTCAGGGTGCGGGCCAGATCGAACCGGTCACCGATACGCAGTGCCGCACCGATCTCGTCGGCATCCTGGGCGCGTAGCTGGTCCCGGGCCCGGCCCGCCACCCGGTGCAGTTCGGTGCGGACGTCCAGGAGCCGGCGATGCGCCTGGGCCAGGCCACCGCCCGGTGTCTCCGGTCCGAGACCCGGCATGGCATCGGTGAGCTGTGCGATGGCCAGCGCATCCAAGAGCTGGATATCGCGCAACCCGCCGCGGCCGTTCTTCAGATCGGGTTCGGTGCGGTGGGCGATCTGCCCGCTGCGGTCCCAGCGGGCGCGGACCCCGGTGAGCAGTTCGTCGTAACGGCCGCGGATACCGCGGCGCCAATCCTTGCGGATACCCGCGATGATGCGGTCGCTGAGTTCGGGATTGCCCACGATATGGCGCGCATCCAGCATCCCGAGCGCGGCGACCAGATCGTCGGCGGCGACCCTCAACGCCTGCGGCACCGTACGCACACTGTGGTCGAGTTTGATGTGGGCGTCCCACAGCGGATACCACAGCCGGTCGGCGATTTCGGCGACCCGCTGCGGGTCCATATCCTCGTGCAGCAACACCAGATCCAGATCGGAGTAGGGCAGCATCTCGCGCCGGCCGAGCCCGCCCACGGCCATGATCGCCAGGCCGCTGTCCGGGGTTATCCCGACCTCGGTGCCCTTGCTGGTGAGCCACAGTTCGTACAGGTCGACCAGCGCCGACCGCAGTGATTCGGCATCCAGGCGCGGATGCCGGGGTTGCCCGCCGCCGAGCAGCTGATCGCGGGCCCGGACCAGATCGGCGGCGCCGTTCGACAGTTCCACGGCTTTGCCCGCCGGCCCGGCGCCGGCCCCGTGCTCCCGTTTCTGCCGGTCTTCACCCAACCAAACCACCACCCGTCACACAGGCGGCCCCGCACCGACCGGAAACGGTGGGAGCGGGGCCGCTGTCGTTGTCTTACAACACTGCGCGCGCGTCACGTTCTCGCGCGCTGCCGACGCGGCAGGTCTATAGAGCGTCGGTGCCGCGTTCGCCGGTACGCACCCGGACGATCGTCTCCACCGGACTGACCCAGACCTTGCCGTCGCCGATCTTGCCGGTGCGCGAGGCATCGACGATCAGATCGACTACCCGGTCCACCGAGGCGTCGTCCACCACGACCTCGACCCGCACCTTCGGGACGAAATCCACCGAGTACTCGGCGCCGCGGTAGACCTCGGTATGGCCCTTCTGCCGGCCGTAGCCCTGGACCTCGCTCACGGTCATACCGAATACGCCCGCCTGTTCCAGGCCGGTTTTGACGTCTTCGAGCGTGAACGGTTTGACGATTGCGGTGATCAGTTTCATGGGTTCATGCCTCCTTGCCGGCCGAACGAGCGGTTCCACCCAGTGCAGCGAAATCGTATGCGGTCTCCGCGTGTTCGGAGTCGTCCATACCGGTGGACTCCGCTTCGGCGTCGGCACGCAGACCGATCGTGAACTTGATCGCGTACGCGATCACCAAGGCGATCACGAAGGAATACGCGAGCACGGCAACCGCGCCGAGCGTCTGCCGGCCCAGCAGCTCGAGATCACCGCCGTAGAACAGGCCCGCGGCACCCGCGGGCGCTTCGGGAGCGGCGAACAAGCCGATCAGCACCGTGCCGAGGATACCGCCGACCATATGGATACCCACGACATCGAGCGAATCGTCGTAGCCGAACTTGAACTTCAGGCTCACCGCCAGCGCGCAGACCGCGCCCGCGATCACGCCGATGGCCAGCGCACCCAGCACATTGACCGACGTACAGGACGGGGTGATGGCGACCAGACCGGCGACGATACCGGAGGCGGCACCCAGCGAGGTGGGCTTACCGTCGCGGATCTTCTCGACCACGAGCCAGCCGATCATCGCGGCGGCGGTGGCGACCAGGGTGGTGATGAAGGCGGCACCCGCGACACCGTCGGCAGCCACCGCGGAACCGGCGTTGAAACCGAACCAGCCGAACCACAGCAGCGCGGCACCCAGCATCACGAACGGCAGATTGTGCGGCCGGAAGGGGGTCTTGGGCCAGCCGGCGCGTTTACCGACCACGATCGCCAGGGCGAGCGCGGCGGCACCGGAGTTGATATGCACGGCGGTACCACCGGCGAAGTCGATGGCCTCGACCTTCTCCATGATCCAGCCGCCACCCCAGACCCAGTGCGCGACCGGGAAGTACACCACGGTGACCCAGATGGCGCTGAACGCCAGCCACGCGCCGAACTTCAGCCGGTCGGCGACCGCACCGGAGATCAGCGCGACGGTAATGATGGCGAACATCGCCTGGAAGGCGACGAACACCGTCGCCGGGATGGTCCCGAAGAGCGGGACACCCGCCGATTGGTCACCGAATCCGGCGATCAGCGTTTTCAGGCCGAAGAACTGACCCGGGTCGCCGATCAGCCCGCCCTTATCGGTCCCGAAGGCCATCGAGAAGCCGAACAGCACCCAGAGCACTGCGACGACGGCCATCGCGCTGATGCTCATCATGATCATGTTGAGCACGTTCTTGCCTCGGACCATACCGCCGTAGAAGAACGCCAGGCCGGGTGTCATCAGCAGGACGAGCGCGGCGCTCGTCAGTATCCACGCGGTATCGCCGGCATTGGGCGCCCCGATCACGGTTTCCACCAGTTACCTCCCTCATCTTCCGGCCCGCCGCCTGCGCGACTTCGGGCCCGCTAATGAAGGGTGCTCATTCGGTGTTTCCTCCGTGACGCTCCGGTGTTTCACCTACGTGAATGGATCACGCCGTCATGTTTCGAGTGTGTTGCCGCCGCCGGACCTGCTGGTCACCGCCCGTTGTGAGGTCGCTGCGCCCGGCGGCGACCGGCGCCGGGCGCGACGTCTGACAGGCCTGCTGGACGCCACCGGGCGACAGGGATCAACCGAGCAGCGCGTCCACGAACGCCGCCGGCTCGAACGGAGCCAGATCGTCGGCGCCCTCGCCGAGACCGACGAGTTTGACCGGTACCCCCAGTTCGTGCTGGATCTGGAAGACGATCCCGCCCTTCGCGGTGCCGTCCAGCTTCGTCAGCACCACACCGCTGATATCGACCACCTCGGCGAAGATCCGGGCCTGCATGAGCCCGTTCTGACCGACGGTCGCGTCCAGCACCAGCAGCACCTCGTCCACCGAGGCCTTCTTCTCCACTACCCGTTTCACCTTGCCGAGCTCGTCCATCAGCCCGGTCTTGGTGTGCAGACGGCCGGCGGTATCGATGAGTACCGCGTCCACACCGGAGTCGATACCGGAGGACACCGCGTCGAAGGCCACCGCTGCGGGATCGGCGCCCTCCTTACCGCGAACCGTATCCGCACCGACCCGCTCACCCCAGGTCTGCAACTGGTCGGCCGCGGCGGCGCGGAAGGTATCGGCCGCACCCAGCAGCACCCGGCGGCCGTCGGCGACGAGCACGCGGGCGAGTTTGCCGGTGGTCGTGGTCTTACCGGTGCCGTTGACCCCGACGACGAGCAGGATCGACGGATGATCGGGATGCGGCAGGGCGCGTACGGAACGGTCGAGTTCGGGCCGCAGGGATTCGATCAGCACATCGCGCAGCACCGCACGCGCCTCGGCGGCGGTGCGCACGCTACGTGCGGCCATTTCTTCCCGCAGCCGCTCCACGATGACAGTGGTGACGGCGGTACCGATATCGGCCAGGACCAGCGTGTCCTCGACCTCTTCCCACGATTCCTCGTCGAGGTCGCCACCACCGAGCAGGCCCAGCAGGCTCTTGCCGACCGCATTCTGCGACCGCGACAGCCGGCCGCGCAGCCGGGTCAACCGGCCGGAGGTGGGTTCGATCTCCTCGACTTCGGGGACGAGATGCGCGCCGGCCGCGGTATCGGGTGCCACCACCGGAGCTGCACCGGTAGTGGATTCCGCAGGGGGTGCGGGCGGGGTGGTCTCGGTATCCGGTGCGGCGGCGCTCGCCGCGGCAGCCGCACCTCCGGCCTCCGGCACGGTTGTCTCGGGCTCGGCGGGAGCCGGCGTGGTCGTGTCGGCCGACGGTGCTGCAGAGGTCTCTGCCGACGGCGGCACGGTCGTGTCTGCCGCGGGTAGCGCGGACGTCTCGTCCACCGGCGCTGTGGAGGTCGCCGATTCCACAGGCGCGGAGGTTCCGGTGTCGCCGGGCGCTGTGGTTTCGGTGTCACCCGGCGCAGTGGTTCCGGTATCGCCGGGCGCGGTGGTCTCGGCAGCAGCGCCGGACTTTGCGGTCTCGGGTGCCGCGGTCGTCCCGGTTTCCGGCCGCGGGGCCGTCTCGGGCTCCGGCGGTGCAGTGGGAGCGGCCCCGCCGCCCGGCGCTTCCGGCGCGGTGGTGGTCGCGGAATCGACGGCATCCGGCAGCGGTACATCGGTGATACCGCGGCGGGGGGCGTCCCGTGGGATCGCGGCGTCGTCGCCGATATGTGGCTGACCCTCGGTATCCGTCCGCTCAGCGGGACTCGGGCGCGCGGGTGCCGCGGTGGCTCCCTGCCCGCCCTGACTGAAACTGAAACCGCCGGCCGCCTGGTACCCACCGGACCGGTCGGCCAGCTCCCCTTTCTCCGCCGGCGGGGTCAGCGAGACCCGGCCGCGTTTGTACCGGACGAAGCCGGCCACGAGCGCGACCAGCAGTACGGCGGCGATCGCTGCGATCAGAATCCAGGCTTGCGCACTCACACCGCCCATCCTTGCAGAGCCGGTGCGGGCTCCCGCCGACCCCGCCCGGCCCGCGCGGCGGCCCGGCCCGAGCGCGCCCTCCCGTACGCTGCACATTCCCTGCTCAGCCCGGCGAACACGGCGGGTGAGATTTCTTGTCCTGCGGAAGTTCTCGCGGCAGGCCAATAGGATCGGCGATGTGACCGATCGAAACGTGCTTGGGGGTCCGCTACAAGAGTGCGGCACCGATCCTCTGACCGGGTTCTACCGGGACGGCTGCTGCAGCACCGGCCCGGAGGATCTGGGCAGCCACACCGTGTGCACGGTCGTCACAGCCGAGTTCCTGGAGCACCAGGCATCCATCGGCAACGATCTGAGCACACCGCGTCCGGAGAACAATTTTCCCGGCCTGCAGCCGGGCGACCGGTGGTGTGTAGTGGCGGTGCGCTGGTTACATGCGCACGAGGACGGTGTCGCCGCGCCGGTGATTCTGGCGGCGACCCATGAGAATGCCCTGGAAGTGATATCGATGGAGATCCTGCGAAAATACGCGGTCGACGTACCCGACGACGTCAGCGACCTGCTGTGAGAATCCGGCCCGCCGCCGCATCGCAACGGTAGAGTGCGGTCATTGGGGGCGAAGGAAACCGTCGCGCAATTCCTGGAGATGTCGCGGCATCGCGACGAGGGTTCGGCCGAGCTGCTGCATCCCTATGTCGACTACACGATGACCCGGGGAGCTGGTCCCCGGCCTGCTCCGCGCTGTGGCCGGGCTGCTGATCCCGGGCGTGAACCGCAATCCACCCGCACCGCTGAGCGGTCCCGGCGGGTAGCGCAGCCGGGCCTTCCGACGCCGAGCGGAGATATCACGTCGTCGGTGCAGTGGCGGGTGCGACGTTCTGCCCGCGCAGGCGCTGCGAGATCACCTGGGTGATGCCGTCGCCGCGCATGCTGACGCCGTAGAGGGCGTCGGCAATCTCCATGGTCGGCTTCTGGTGGGTGATGACGATCAGCTGACTCTTCTCGCGCAGCTGTTCGAACAGTCCGATGAGGCGGCGCAGATTGGTGTCGTCGAGCGCGGCCTCCACCTCGTCCATCACATAGAACGGTGACGGTCGCGCGCGGAAAATGGCGACCAGCAGCGCCACCGCGGTCAGCGATTTCTCGCCACCGGACAGCAGCGACAACCGTTTGACCTTCTTTCCGGGCGGCCGCGCCTCCACCTCGATACCGGTGGTGAGCATATCGCCGGGGTCGGTGAGCAGCAGCCGGCCTTCGCCGCCCGGGAAGAGCGCCGAGAACACCTGGACGAATTCCCGTTCCACATCGGCGTAGGCGTCGGTGAACACCTGCAGGATGCGGTCGTCCACCTCGGCCACCACGTCCAGCAGGTCCTGGCGGGCCTTTTTGACGTCCTCGAGCTGGGTCGCCAGGAAGTTGTAGCGCTCCTCGAGCGCGGCGAACTCCTCCAGCGCCAGCGGATTCACCTTCCCGAGAGTCGCCAGATCCTTCTCGGCCCGTTTCGCGCGACGCTCCTGCGAAGCCCGGTCGAACGGCATCGGCGCCGGTGCGGTGACCTGTTCCCCGCGCTCCTTGGCCTGCTCGTATTCGCGCAGTTCCAGCTCGCTGGGCGGAAGCGCGATATCGGGTCCGTATTCGGCGATCAGATCGTCGAGCGCGATACCGAACTGCTCGCCGATATTCGCCTCGAGCTGTTCGATCCGCAGCGCGGCCTGCGCCTTGGCGACCTCGTCGCGGTGTACCGCGTCGGTGAGCTGCCCGAGCTGGGCACTCAATGCCCTGACCCGTTCTTTGATCTGATCGACCGTGGTCGCGCATTCGGTGCGGCGGCGCACCAGATCGTCACGCCGGGCGGCGGCGGCCGCCACGACCTGTTCCAGTTCGGCGGACAGTTCCGCACCGGATTCGGCTACCGCCGCGGCCACCTGGGCCGCGCGCCGGCGGGCGGCCTGAGCACGTTCGGCGCGGGCCCGGGCCTCGCGTTCGGTACGGGCGGCGCGGCGCAGCGTTTCCGATTTACCGCGCACCGATTCGGCGCGTTCCTCGGCGGTCCGCACCGCCAGCCGTGCCTCCACTTCCATGGCCCGGGCCTCGGCCAGCGCCGCGGCGGCTTCTTCACGGGCCAGCGCGGCGGCCTCGGTACCGGCGGCGCCGGCCGCATCGCCGTCGGTATCGGCCTGTTCCAGTTCGGCGCGGCGGAGCCGGTCCTCCAGGTCGGCGAGCGCGGTGACGGCCTCTTCCCGCGCGGTCTCGGCGGCGGCCCGCTGCTCGATGAGGCGTTCGGATTCGGTATTCGCCGTACGCGCCGCCGCGCCGAGCCGGCCGAGACGTTCGTAGATGCTGTTGAGTGCCTGATCCGATTCGTGCAGCGCCAGCAGCGCCTGGTCCACGGCGTCCTTGCGGTCGGCCTGCTCCTCCAGCGCCCCGGACAGGCTCGCTTCCAGTTCCTCGGCATGCCGCTGCGCGGCCCGCAGTTCGGCTTCGGCGGTATCGATTTCGGCCTGGATCTCGAGGCGGCTCGGCGCGCGATCGGATCCGCCGACCAGCCAGCCGGTTCCGGCCAGATCACCGTCCCGGGTCACGACCCGCAGTTCCGGACGGGCGGCGAGTACCTCCGCGGCCCGGTCCAGATCGTCGACGACCACGACCCGGCTCGTCAGCGCGACCACCGCCGCACGCAGCGAATCGGGGTAGTTGACGACTTCGACCAGCCGACGCGCCCCACCGGGCAGAACGGAATCGTCGTCCATCCCGGTATCCGCGGCGGCACCCTCGTAGACCAGCGCGGCCCGGCCGGCATCGGCCTTCCCGAGTGCCCGCACGGCACCGACCGCGGTATCACCGGTATCGGCGACCACCGCCTCCGCCACCGGCCCCAGCACCGCCGCGACCGCGGCCTCGTACCCGGTCTGCACGCCCAGCACTTCGGACAGCGGGCCCAGCAGCCCGGCCGGCTGGTTCTCGGTCAGCCAGGCCGCACCGTCGCGGCTGGCCAGGTTCATCCCGAGCGCTTCGATCCGCGCGGTCAGCGAGGCGACCCGCCGCCCGGCGTCGCGGTCCTCGGCGCGCAGTTCGGTGACCCGGTGATCGGCGAGATCGAGCGCCTCGACAGCGTGTTCGTGCTGGGCGTCGAGCCCGGCCTCCCCGGCGTCGAGTTCGGCCAGTTCGTCCTGTACACCGTCGTATTCGCGCTGCGCTTCCTCGCCCCGGGTCCGTGCCTGGGTGAGGGCGGTGGTCAAGCGGACGATCTCGGTATCGGCGGATTGGGTTTTGGTGCGCAGGTTCTCGACCTGTCCCGACAGCCGGACCAGCCCTTCGCGGCGGTCGGCGATGGCCCGGACGGCGGCCAGATGCGCCTGTTCGGCCGCCTTGGCCTCGTGTTCCCGTTCGGCGAGCCCGTCCCGGGCGGCTTCCAGGGTCTCCGTGGCCATCTCGACGGCTTCGCGGAGTTCGGCTTCCTCGGCTTCCACCCGGTCGGCTTCGGCCTCGAGCTGGTCGGGGTCGCGGCCGGTATTCGCCGCGGGTGCGGTATCGAGATGGCGGGCACGGTCGTTCGCGATCCGGGTGGTGGCATTGACGCGTTCGGCCAGCGCGGACAGCTGGAACCACAGCTGGCCCGCCGCTTCGGCGCCGGGCGTGAGCCGGGAGAGTTCGAACTCCTGCTGGGCCAGGGCCGCATTGGCCGCATCCAGTTCGCTCTGCACGGTGATCTGCTGTTCCCGCGCATAGGCTTCTTTGCTCTGCTGACTTTGCAGCTCGGCCCGCCGGGTGACCAGATCGTCGGCAGCCAATCGCAGCCGGGCATCCCGTAGATCGGCCTGTACGGTCTGCGCGCGGCGCGCCACTTCGGCCTGCCGGCCCAGCGGTTTGAGCTGGCGGCGCAGTTCGGTGGTGAGATCGGTGAGGCGAGCCAGATTGGCCTGCATGGCGTCCAGTTTGCGGACGGCTTTTTCTTTGCGTTTGCGGTGTTTGAGGACGCCCGCCGCTTCTTCGATGAAGGCGCGCCGGTCCTCGGGTCGCGATTCCAGGATCGCCGAAAGCTGTCCCTGGCCGACGATCACATGCATTTCACGGCCGATACCGGAATCGCTGAGCAGTTCCTGGACATCCATCAGCCGGCAGGAATTGCCGTTGATCTCGTATTCGCCCGCGCCGTCACGGAACATCCGGCGGGTGATGGAGACCTCGGCGTAGTCGATCGGCAGCGCGCCGTCGGAGTTGTCGATGGTGAGCGTGACCTCGGCCCGCCCGAGCGCGGCGCGGCCGGAGGTACCGGCGAAGATGACATCCTGCATCTTGCCACCGCGTAATGCTTTGGCGCCCTGTTCGCCCATCACCCAGGTGAGCGCGTCGACGACATTGGATTTACCGGACCCGTTCGGACCCACGACGCAGGTGATGCCGGGTTCGAACCGCAGTGTCGTCGCGGACGCGAAGGATTTGAACCCCTTCAACGTCAAGCTCTTCAGATGCAACGCCGACGACCCTTTCCGCCTCCACGTACTGTCCGCCTCGCTCAGGCCGATCAGCCATGCTATAGGGCCGCGGCGAGATAACCCCATCCGGCGCACCGGAGGTGGCCGATCGGCCGCGGGTGGTGGCGGCGCGGTTGCCGAGGGCGGCCCGCACCGCGACCCGGTGGTTCCGCCGACCGGATACCACCGAGGCTACCGGGCGTTATACCTTGCGGCGATGGCAGCGGCCGGCCTCTATTCCGGTTGCGGCGCGCAATGCCAGTACGGCGCCCCACGGGCCGATGACCCATATGGGCCAGAAGTAGGTGAACGCTCCGACGCCCAGCGAGATCGCCGCCCAGATCACCAGTACCAGCACACTGACTCCCAGCCAGGCACTGCCCTCGATCCGCTGCCAGATCGGGAACCGGGAGTGCAATCGCGGCGCGGAGGCGTCCGTACCGGGAGCCGGCTTCAGTTCGGGCAGGTCCGCTAGCACACCCTGCAGTTCCTCGCGGGTCGCGCTCCGGTACACCTGCGCTACCCGCTCGTCGTATTCGGCGAGGTCGAGCCTGCCGTCGGCCAGATGCCGACCCAGCTCCCGCACGAATCGATCACGTTCGGCATCCGAGGCGCGGATGCCCGCCGAGATCTCCATAGCGCTCCCCTTACACGTCCGACCACACTCCACTGTGGAATAAAACTAGCGTGCTACTCCCATTGTGGAATGTCAAGGGGTTCGAGTTCCGGGCCACACCCCTACCGCGGAACGTCCCGGGCAGCAAGCCCGAATACCGCACCCACAGCCGCCGACCGGCCCATTGCTCCAGCAGCCCGCCCCCGGGTGGGTCCGGTTCTCGACCACGAGATCCCCAGCGGGCCGCCGCCGGAGAACGCAGCAAGCCGGCAGATCGGCCACCGCGCGCGGCGGCCGCCTCACGCACCGGCCATCGGCCGCTCCCCCATGCGGCAGCAGAGCCGTCACCGCACAGCACCGCCGTGCCGAGCAGCCGCCCGGCCCCTATCTCTCCACGAAACCCTGCAATCCGCCCCGCGCAGGCTCCCAGCTCTCGACCACCAGATCCACCCGGCCGGGCGTCGCCGGAGAACGCAGCAGCGCCAGCAGTTCGGCCACCGCGCGCCGCGGCCCCTCGGCCACCACATGCACACGACCGTCGGCCGCATTGGTGGCATGCCCGACGAGCCCGAGTTCCAATGCCCGCGATCGGGTCCACCAGCGGAAACCCACGCCCTGCACGTAGCCGTGCACCCAGGCGCTGAGCCGCACCGGATCGGTCGCCGAGTCCGCCGCCGTATCGCCCGCCATGATCAGTCGACGGTATCGATCTCGAAGGACAGCGTCACCTTGCTCCCCGCCTTCAATGTCCGGCCCACCGTGCACACCTTGTCGATCGCCCGCTGCACCGTCACCAGCAGCCGCTCGCGGGCGGCTTCGTCGAGTTCGCTGAGATCGAGTTCGAATACCTCGTCCAGCTGCGGATACACCTCGTTCTCGCGATCCGCGGCACCGGAAACCCGGATGGTGGCGTCGTAGTCGTCACCGAGCCGGCGCGACAGCGGGAAATCCGAGCTCATCCCCGAGCATGCGGCCAATGCGATCTTCAGGAGTTCACCGGGTGTGAACACCCCGGGAACGCTTTCGGACCCGATCAGAACCTCCGCGCCCCGTGAACTACGCCCGGTATAGCGCCGGGTCCCCGTACGCTCCACCCAGAGTGTGGTCGGGCCCGAGGATGCGCCGGCCGGCGTTGCGGCGGCGGCCGCAGTGGTGGTGTCATCAGCCATGGTTGCGATCCTGCCATCCACTGCCAGGGTCCCACGCACCCGTCCCGACCGGGGCGGATCAGCCCCGGCGCGACCGCCGCGCGGTCACCCGGACCGGCCGCTTCGGCCGGTCCTCCAGCATTACGGCCAGCAGCCGCAGCAGCAGTAGACCGACGAGGAATCCGGCGATCAGCGTCGGTGTCACCAGGGACATGGCAGTCCTTCCGTTCTGCATCACGCGACCGCCACCGGCCGCCGTACCCGCCGGTGAGGCCGGTATTTCCGGCCGGTGCTCACCGACGGCGCGCTGGAAAAACTACCCCTGCGGACGGCTCGGAAACCCGTTGCTTGCGCGATCTTTACGCCAGGAATTCAGCCCCCTGGTCACACGTGGGGCCACACTCCGGTCACCGATACGGATGACATCGCGAGGTATCGGCAAGCTCCGCACAAGGAAGATTCCCGTATCGGCGGATCACATCCTGACCGCCCTCCCGCAGCAGGAAGCGCACGAAACTCGCACCGACCGACCCGGGCGCGTAATCGCCGTACGAGTACGCGTACTCCACGCCCCAGAACGGGTAGTTCTGTTCCCCGGCCGCCTCTCGCGTCGCGGGCCGCCCGCCGATCGTCACCCGCACCACACCTGCGGTATCCGCGGCGTCCGCGGCTTCGCTGTATCCGACGGCGCCCGCCATCCCGGCGACCTCGTCGAGGACATCCCCGGTGGTCAAGGTCTGGCAGCGCCCGGGTTCGCCGCCGCGCGCGAGCTCGTTGCAGGTGATACCGGGTTCCGGTGGTTGCCCGGCTTCCAGCAACCGGGTCTCGAAATTCCAGCGGGTCCCGGATCCGGCGTAGCGATTGACCACCCGTACCGGCAGATCGGCGCCGCCGACGGCCCGCCAGTTGGTGATCCGGCCGAGGAACAGATCCCGGATCTGCTCCACCGTGAGGTCGGTGACCCCCGTTTTCGGGTGCACGACCACGGTGAACAGCGATAACGCCAACGGCCGCTGCACCAGTTCGGGAAAGTCCGCGCCCTTGGGTGCATCACCGATCGCCAGCAACGTGCCGTCGGCACCGCGTGCGTCGTCGACCCGCGTCATCCCACGCTCACTGCCCTCGAATGCGTAGTCGATCTCCGACCCCGGACACGTACGTTCGTAGAGTTCGCCCGCCTCCTCGACCACCCGTGCGAACGCGGTCGACCCCACCACGGTGAGCCGTCCCGTCGCGCAACCACTCGGCGCGGCCTCGGATTCGACGATATCGAGCACCGCCATCGCCGCGATCACGGTGACCAGGAACCCGGTCAGTACGAGCATGAGCAGCGAGGCCCCGGATCGCCCCTGGGTCTTGGTGATCCCGCCGCCGGTGACCACGCCCTGCATCGTGGGTTCGGGATAGTCGCCGGTTCCGGCGGTCCGCTCCAGGGTCGCCAGGATCTTGTAATGGTCCGACCGGTTCAGCGGGACCTTCGGCAGATCGATGACACCGATATCCTGGCCCGTCAGTTCGCGGTGACCGAAACCCGAATCCGGTTCGAAACAGACGGCCAGCCCGGGATTGCTCAGTTCGGTGACCGCCATCCCGATCACCCGCCGCTGCGGGAAGTGCAGATGCAGCCCGGCCTGGCCGTTCTGCCCGGTCACATAGTCGGTGGCATCGATGGTGGTGGCGCCGTGGTTTTCGATCCGGACCAGCACGACCGACAGATCCTGCAGATTACGTTCGGTCCCTTCGGCGGTCTGCCGTAACTGCCGCAGCGCGCCGGCATGCCCGGATTCCGCTTCACCGGTGACCGGGGTATCCATCTGCACCCGCCAGCCGAGCCGCTTCCGGCCGACGAAAACGAATTCCCAGACGAAGGCGCCCACCGGGATCGCGATACCGGCGAGCGGGAGCACAATGCCGAACAGAAGTTCACCCACCGGCCGCTACCACCCCGAATTCCTCCATCGGTCACCATCTTCGGCCAACCGTACGGCCAAACCCCCTCGGTGCGGCGGGTGTTCGCACAGCATTCATCACAGCGTCACCGGCCGCCGGGCGGATGTGTTCCGGCGACGACAATGTCACCGGCACCGTCGTCGGTAACGAATGCCAGCAGCCGCCGGGCCTCCTCCTCGACGAGCGCGCGCTGGTCCGCGGCGAACCCGTACCAGGGCTCGATATGCAGTGCCGAATCCCGCAGCGACCATCTGCCGTGCACGAAACCGTCCACCAGATACACCGGCACCCCGGCCGAGGCCTCACGGGAGGTCCGCCGCCGGTCCTGCTCGGCGATGATCCGCCGCCGGTCCCGGTAACCGAGCAGCGCATTGTCGAACGCGGGCAGAAACCGCACCGGCACAGGCAGTTCCGGGTCGGCGAGCGGCGCATCGGGCAGATCGAACAGTTCCGCTCCCTCGGCACTCCGCAGCACCCGCAGCCGCGAACGCAACGGGCCGACGACCTCGCCGACCCGGGTGAGGCCCGACCAGGCCTGGATATCGGCAACGCTCGCCGGGCCGAACGCCGCGAGGTAACGCAGGACCATCGTCGCCGGGTCGGCCGGACCCAGCGGTGCACCGATCCACTCCTCGGCGGGACCGACAGTGACATAGCGGTTGCGCCAACGTCCCCACTCCCCTGTTTCGGCTCCGTGCGCCATCGGCACCAGCACCTCGACCGCCTCCGCCAGCCTGCGCGTATGACGCTGCGGAAAATGCTCGGCCAGTTGCCTTCCGAGGTCACCGCGCGACATCCACCGGCCCGCCAGCACTTCCCTGCCCGCCGCAGCCAACTCGGACAACTCGATACCGTCGATCTCGTCGCGGTAGTAGGCGGTATTGAGTGCCCCCGCGATATACGCCTGGACGGTAGGGCGCAGCCAGCGGAAATCCTCCGCCGTACTGAGATGTACGGTGCGTCGGATCGTGGTGGACCGGACGAGTTTCCGGTCGTGCATCAGCGCGGCGAGTTCCGGATGATCGAACCGCGCCAGCCGCGACCACACCCCGATATAAGGCCAATTCGGTTCCTGCCCCTGCACCGCGACCAGATGCCGGATCAGCTCGTAGGGCGTCAGATCCGTCCGGGCCGCCAGATGCTGGCGTACCAGCAGGGTCCGGTTCAAGGTGCGCAGTGACAATTCCCGCATACCGGGCATTATCGCGCCCGGCACCGACAGAGCGGGGTCTGCTCAGCCACCGCCCGATCGCGTCCATTCCAGAAGCTCGTCCACCGGACGGGTATTGATGATCCGCTCGGGCGCAACCGCACAGGCCACCGCGCGGGCACATCCATACCCCTGCCAGTCCAGCTGACCCGGCGCGTGCGCATCGGTATCGACCGCGAATTCGCACCCCATCTCGAGCGCGAGCCGGATCAACCGCTCCGGCGGATCCTGCCGCTCCGGCCGGCTGTTGATCTCGACCGCCGTCCCGTAGCGGCGGCAGGCCTCGAAGACGATCTCGGCGTCGAAATCCGATTCGGGCCGCGTCCCCCGCCCGCCTTCGACCAGCCGTCCGGTGCAGTGCCCGAGGACGTCCACATGCGGGTTGGCCACCGCGTACACCATGCGCCGAGTCATCGTGTCGCGGTCGTCGCGTAGCCGCGAATGCACGCTGGCGACGACGATATCGAGTTCGGCGAGCAGGTCGGCGTCCTGGTCCAGGCTGCCGTCGTCGAGGATATCGACCTCGATACCGGTGAGCACCCGGAACGGGGCCAGTTCGGCGTTCACTTCGGCGACCACCTCGAGCTGGCGGCGCAACCGTTGCGCGGAAAGACCGTTCGCGACGGTGAGCCGCGGTGAATGATCGGTCAGCGCGCAGTACTCGTGTCCGAGGGCGGCCGCGCAACCCATCATCTCCGCGATCGGGCTTCCGCCGTCGGACCAATCCGAATGGGTGTGCAGATCACCACGCAACCGCGCGCGCAGCTCGGCGCCTGCGGCCCCGATCGGCCGCGCCGCGGCCCGCAACTCCGCGAGGTAGCGCGGGACGACTCCTTCACAGGCCTCCTCGATCACGGCCGCGGTCTTCGGGCCGATCCCGGCCAGCTCCTGCCAATTCCGGGCTGTCCGGCGCCGCCGCATCTCCTCGTCGCCGAGACCTGCGACGATATCGGCGGCCCGCCGGTACGCCTTGACCCGATGCGTTTTCTCCCGGCCCCGTTCGAGCCAGAACCCGATTTCGCGCAACGCCGCCTCCGGCCCCGGCGCGGGCCGTGGGGATTCGGGCGCGTCGCCGGGCACCGGTCAGCGAGCCTTTCCGTACTTGACGAAGGCGACACCGTCGTCGAAGACCTGGCTGGTGATGACACGGAATTCCAGGGGTTCGGGCAGTCGCGGCCCACTGCCGAACAGCGGCCGGCCCCGCCCCAGCACAATCGGATGCAGTTTGAGGAAGACCTGATCGATCTCGGGCAGCAGTTCCTGTGCCAGCCGGCCACCGCCGCACAACCAGATACCGGGACCCTGTTCGCGTTTGAGTGCCCGTACCCGGGCCAATGGGTCGGCGCCGATGAGTTCCACGGCCGGATCGGGGGGTGCGGTGAGCGTGGTGGACACCACGAATTGGCGCAGATGCGCGTACGGATTGGTCGTACCGGTACGCACCCCGAAATCGTAGGTTTTGCGGCCCATGATCACGGTGTCGAAGTTGGCATTACGCGCGCCGATACCGAGCGTCCGGCGCACTTCGGACGGCACGGTCTCCGGATACTGCGCGCTGATCGTGCGGCTGTGGTCGCCGCCGACCGGAAAGAAATCGACGGCACCGTCCTCGGTGGCGATGAACCCGTCGATCGTGGCGGCGACGAAATAGGTGAGCTTGCGCATGGCGTCCTTCCCAGGGCCGACCGGGCCGACGATCTTGCCGAGAAGACCGTAACCCGTCGCCGGGCGCCGCCGCGAGATCTACGACGCGGTTTTGCGGCGCCGCGCCGGAGGTTGACACCGCGGGCACGAGAAGGACGAGCGGTTCATGAACTTCTCCCGGACGATCGCCGCACCGCAGCGCGGGCAGGGCCGGTCACCGCGCCCGTACACCGCCAGGGCGCGCTCGAAATAGCCGGATTCGCCGTTGACATTCACATACAGCGCGTCGAACGAGGTGCCACCCGCGGCCAGCGCATCGTTCATCACCGCCGCGGCCTCGGCCAGCAGCTGACGCAACACCGGACGGGTGAGTCCGGCCGCCGTCCGGCCACCGTGGACCTGTGCCCGCCACAGTGCCTCGTCGGCGTAGATATTGCCGATACCGGAGACCACGGTCTGATCCAGCAGCACCCGTTTGATCTCGGTCTGCTTGGTGCGCAGCACGGCGACCACCCGCTCGGCATCGAAGCGGGGATCGAGCGGATCGCGGGCGATATGGGCGAGCAGATCGGGAAGCAGATCACCGTCCACCTCCACCAGTGGCGCCAGCACCCAGCCGCCGAAGGTGCGCTGATCGACGAACCGCAACTCCCGGCCGTCGTCGAGGGTCGCCCGGATATGGGCATGCTTCTCGACCGGCGCGCCGACCGGCTGCACCAGCATCTGGCCGCTCATCCCCAGGTGGACGACCAGCGCGGTATCCGCGGGAGTACCGGCGGGTTCGTCGAAGGTCAGCCACAGGTATTTTCCGCGGCGCCGGGCCGCAGCCACCGTCAGGCCGGTCAGCTGGGCCGCCATATCGGCGGCACCGGCCAGATGCCGGCGTACGGAACGCGGATGCGTGACGGTGACCGATTCCACGGTCCGGCCGCACAGATGTTCGGCCAGGCCGCAGCGAACGACCTCGACCTCGGGAAGCTCGGGCACCTCAGGATTCGCCGGTCAGTGCGCGGTAGGCGGCGCCCGCTGCCTTCTGCTCCGCTTCCTTCTTCGACCGTCCGACGCCCTGCCCGTAGGCATCGCCGGCGATCACAGTGGTCGCGGTGAACTCTTTGTCGTGGTCGGGCCCGGTGGAAGTGATCTCATAGCTGGGCACGCCCAGACCGCGTTCGGCGGTCAGTTCCTGCAGGCTGGTCTTGAAGTCCAGCCCGGCGCCCATTCGTGGACCACGTTCGAGCAGTTCGGCGAACAGCCGCAACACGACCTCACGCGCCACATCGATACCGTGCTCGAGATGCACGGCACCGAGCAGCGACTCCATCCCGTCGGCCAGGATGCTGGGTTTGTCCCGGCCGCCGGTGAGTTCCTCACCTTTGCCGAGCAGCAGATGCGCGCCCAGACCGCCCTCGCCCAGCGTGCGCGCCACTTCGGCGAGTGCGTGCATATTCACCACACTCGCGCGCAGCTTTGCCAGTTCGCCCTCGGATTTCTCCGGGTGCTCGTGATAGAGCCGTTCGGTGATACTCAGTCCGAGGACCGAGTCGCCGAGGAATTCGAGCCGCTCATTGGTCGGCAGCCCACCGTTTTCGTACGCGTACGAGCGATGGGTCAATGCGAGACGAAGCAACTCGGGCTGTATCTCGACACCCAGGGCGGCGAGCAAACTCGCTTGATCCGGCCGCTCACCGGGTTCGTCTTTGCCCGCGGTCAATTGTCGACCGGGGATCAGACGGCCGGGGCGACCTGGCGGCCCTTGTAGGTACCGCAGGAGGGGCACGCGATATGCGGCGGGGTCTTCTGACCGCAGGCCCGGTTCGGGCAGGTGATCAGCGTAGGCGCAACGGCCTTCCACTGGCTGCGCCGAGACCGGGTATTGGAACGGGACATCCGGCGCTTGGGAACGGCCACGACTACTTCTCCTCTGTGCTGTTACGTGCAATGTCTGCGGAATGGTCTCCGGTGGCCGCACCCTTGTCGGGGCTGCCGCTGCCGGGCGATCCGGAGGCGAATTTCGCCAGCCCGGCCCAGCGGGGATCCAGTATCTCATGCCGGTGATCGGATCCTGCAATCGCCATCCGAACCCCGCATTCCGGGCACAGTCCCGCACAGTCGGGAGTGCACAGCGGCTGCAGCGGTAATTCGAGGCCGAGCTGGTCGACGATCAGGGGCTCGAGGTCGATGAGGTCGTCGTCCATCCGGTAGACCTCGTCGTCGGACGCGGTCTGGTCCGTGGCGCTGTCCGGGTAGGCGAACAGTTCGGTCAGCGAGACTTCCACCGAATCGGTGAACTGTTCCAGGCAGCGTGAGCATTCACCGGCCACCGGCGCGGTGACGGTTCCGGTGACGAGCACTCCCTCCGAGACCGACTGCAAACGCAGATCCAGCTCGACCTCGGAACCGGCCGGTACGGCGATCAGGTCCAGGCCGAGCCGTTCGGGGGTGGTGACGGTTCGCCGCAGTTCGCGCATGGATCCCGGGGCGCGACCGAGGCTGCGGACATCCAGCACGAAACCCGCGTCGTGTGCACGGTGTGCACCGGAACGCGAGCGCGCGGTTGTATCGGCAGACATCGAAGAACACTCCACTGGGTCGTTCGGGGTATCAGCTATGGACCGGATTCGGCGGGCAACCACACCACAGTACGCGAAACGGGCGGTTACCTGCAAAATCGTCCGGTGGCTAGCGGCGGAACTCCGCCGCGTAGTCCGGTATCCCCGACCCGTTGCGCAGTTGCTGGCGGCCGCGGCCCACAGTGCGCAGGGCGCCGCCGAGGGTCTCCTCGAATTCGGCGAGTTTGCTGTCGACGTAGTGGTCGCAATCGGCTCGCATCCGGTCGGCGTCGGCCTGCGCGGTATCGATCAGCCGGGCCGATTCCGCGTGCGCGGCCCGCACGACCTCGGTCTCCTCCACCAGGCGCCGCTGTTCGGCCTGGCCGTCGGCCACCGAGCGGTCGTAGGAGGCCCGGCCGGCCTCGGCCATCCGGTCGGCTTCCGCGCGGGCCCGGCCGGTGACCGATTCGTATTCGGCCTTGGCATCGGCGACCAGACGCTGAGCTTCGCTCGTGGCGGTATCGACCATCCGATCGGCATGCGCGGTGGCCTCGGCGACCATCCGGTCGGCGTGCGCCTTCGCCTCGGCGAGGATCCGGTCGGCTTCGGCGCGGGCGTCGGCGACGGTGGTGGTGGCCTGCTCGTCGGCACTTCGGACGGTTTCCTCGGCCAGGCCGCGGGCGTCGTCGACGATCTTGTCGCGGTGGTCGAGTACATCTTGGGCATCGTCGATCTCGGCCGGCAGCGCATCACGCACATCGTCGAGCAGATCGAGCGTTTCCGGACGCGGGACGATGCAGTTGCGCGTCGCGGGTATCCCGCGTGCCTCCTCGACTATGGCGACCAGTTCGTCGAGCGCCTCGAATACCCGGTACATGCTCAGTGCCCTCCTGCTGACGATCGGCGAAATATCCCGCCGTTCCCAGTGTGCCCCGGCCCGTCGGCTGAGCCGAACCAACTTTCGGTGTGTCGCTACTTCCAGCGGATATCCACAGACTTCCGGGGGATCAACTGGAGACGTGTTCTCCGCTTGGTGTTAGATTCGTAGGAGTCGAATCGCACCGCGATGGACCGCCTGACCCTTGCCCGATCGGAACCGCCCATGACCATCCTGCAGCTGCCCTCGTCCGGGGCACTGTCCGCCGCGGATCTGGATATCGATTGGCCGGAACAGATCGACCCGGTGGCCTGGCAGCAGCGTCTACTCCGGTATCTGCGCGGCGACCGGGCATTTCCGCAGCTCATCCGGTTCGCCCTGGTGGGTGGTCTGAGCAATATCTCCTACGTGCTGCTCTTCCTCAGCCTGACCGGCGCCGGCACTCTGCTGGCCAATGTCGCCGGTTCGGTGGTGAGCACGATCCTGGCCAACGAACTGCACCGCCGCCTCACCTTCCACGCGGCCGAGCGGGTCGGCTGGTTCACCGCACAATGGGAGGGCGGCGGCCTGGCGCTGCTGGGTCTGGGGATCAGCACGGCGGCCCTCGCCGCGCTGGAAGTGCTCGCTCCCACCCTGGCCGAACCGGCGCAGGCCGCAGCCGTACTGGCGATCAGCGCCGCCGTGGGCGGACTACGTTTCCTGGCCCTGCGCGGCCTGGTGTTCCGGCCGCTGCGGCGGGCCCGGGAAGTGAGCGCCGCCCGTGGGGAATCAGCCGGTGCGCTCGGCGAGCCGGTCGAGTAGGCGTTTGTGCACCAGCGGCGGCAGCATATCGCTGACATCGCCGCCGAAGGCCGCCACTTCCTTGACAAGTGAGCTGGACAGATAGCTGAACGCCGGGTTGGTGGCGATGAAGAAGGTATCGACGCCGGCGAGCTTCTTGTTCATCTGCGCCATCTGCAGTTCGTACCCGAAATCCCCGGCATCGCGCAGACCCTTGACGATCGCCGTGATGCCCTGTTCCCGGGCGAAATCGACGGTCAGGCCGGCCCAGGACGCGACCCGGATATTCGGCAGATCAGCGGTGGCGTCGCGCAGCATTTCGATGCGTTCCTCGACACTGAACATGCCTTGCTTCTTCTTGTTCACATTGACCGTGATGACGACCTCGTCGAACTGAGCCGCCGCCCGGCGGAACACATCGAGGTGGCCGTTGGTCACCGGATCGAACGAGCCCGGGCACAATGCTCCTGCCATGGCTCAAACGCTAGCAGGTACGGCGGAATCCGCCGCGCCGGTGCCGACGTACACGGCGGACTCGATCCGGGTTTCCCCGTACCGTTTCGGCGCGCGCCGGGCGAAACCCGCGGGCCACGTCATCTCCGCCGAACGGATGGATCGTTCGACGAGCAGCAGCGCGTCCTCGGCCAGCCAGCCGTGCGCCGCCAGCGCGCCGATATCCGCCTCGACGGCCGCGGTGGGCAGATCGTAGGGCGGATCGGCGAAGACCAGATCGAAATCGCCCGCACCGGCCTGCGTCAGCACCTGCGCCACCGCGCCGACCCGCACCTGCGCCGCGGTCAACCCCAGATCCGAGATATTGGCGCGCAGCACCGCCGCCGCCCGCCGATCCGATTCGACCAGCAGCGCGGCCCCGGCGCCGCGGGACAACGCCTCGAGCCCCAGCGCACCCGACCCCGCGTAGAGGTCGAGGACGCGGACTCCGTCCAGATCCATCCGCGCCTCGATCGAGGAGAACAACGCCTCGCGTACCCGGTCCGAGGTGGGCCGGGTTCCGGCGGGCGGCACGCGCAGGCGCCGACCGCCGGCCGTTCCGGCGACGATCCGGGTCATTCGGATTCGCGTCCGCCCAGTTCGATCAGCAGGTCACCACCCTCGACCTGCTGCACCTGGGTGATGGCCACCCGGCCCACCACTCCCCCGCGCGGCGCGGTGATGGCGGCCTCCATCTTCATGGCCTCGATGGTCGCGATGGTATCGCCGGCGGCGACCCGGTCGCCCTCGGCGACGGTCAGCGTGACGACACCGGCGAAGGGCGCGGCGATATGGTGCGGATTGTTCTTGTCGGCCTTCTCCGCGGCCGGGATCTCACTGGCAATGGAGCGATCCCGCACCGAGACCGGGCGCAGCTGCCCGTTGAGAATGCACATCACCGTGCGCATACCGCGCTCGTCGGGTTCGGCGATGGCCTCCAGCCCGATCAGCAGGATAACGCCCTTCTCCAACTGGACCCGGTGCTCCTCGCCGTGCCGCAGACCGTAGAAGAACTGATTCGCCGACAGCCCGGTGGTATCGCCGTACTTCTCGCGGTGAGCGAGGAATTCGGCGGTGGGCCCCGGGAACAGCAGCCGGTTGAGGGTCGCGCGACGCTCCTGGGAGGTGCCCGCCAGCCCGGCCTCGTCCGCGGCCGTCAACGGCGTCTCCGGTTTGGCGGCGCTGCGCCCGGCGAGGGCCTTCTCCCGGAACGGTTCGGGCCAGCCCCCGGCGGGGGTGCCGAGTTCGCCGCGCAGGAAACCGATCACCGAATCGGGGATGTCGTAACGACCCGGATCGGCGGCGAAATCCTCGATCTCGACACCGGAGCCGACCAGCGACAGCGCGAGATCGCCGACCACCTTCGACGACGGAGTCACCTTGATCAACCGGCCCAGCAGCCGGTCGGCCGCGGCGTATTTCGCCTCCACTTCCTCGAAGCGATCGCCCAGGCCGAGCGCGATGGCCTGCTGGCGCAGGTTGGACAGCTGGCCGCCGGGGATCTCGTGGGTGTAAACGCGTCCGGTCGGGGCGGGCAGCCCCGACTCGAACGGCGCGTACACCTTGCGCAGCGCCTCCCAGTACGGCTCCAGATCGCAGACATTGCCCAGGTTCAGGCCGGTGTCGTGCTCGCTGTGCGCGGCGGCCGCGACGATCGCGGAGAGCGCGGGCTGGCTGGTGGTACCGGCCATCGCCGCGGACGCACCGTCCACCGCGTCGGCACCGGCCTGCCACGCCGCCAGATAGGTCGCGAGCTGCCCGCCGGGGGTGTCATGGGTGTGGACATGGACGGGCAGATCGAAATTGCTGCGCAGCGCCGTCACCAGTTTCGCCGCGGCCGGAGCCCGCAGCAGACCGGCCATATCCTTGATCGCGAGCACATGCGCGCCCGCGTCGACGATCTGCTCGGCCAATTTCAGGTAGTAGTCCAGGGTGTAGAGCTTCTCGTCGGGATCGGTGAGGTCACCGGTATAGCTCAGCGCGACCTCGGCCACCGCGGTACCCGTTTCCCGGACCGCGTCGATCGCCGGACGCATCTGGTCGACATTGTTGAGCGCGTCGAAGATCCGGAAGATATCGATCCCCGTGTCGGTGGCCTCCCGCACGAACGCCCGAGTGACCTCTTCGGGATACGGCGTGTAACCGACCGTATTCCGTCCGCGCAGCAGCATCTGCAGGCAGATATTCGGCATCGCCTCGCGCAGGGCGGCCAGCCGCTCCCACGGATCCTCGTACAGGAATCGCAGCGCCACATCGTAGGTCGCGCCGCCCCAGCATTCGACCGAGAGCAGCTCGGGGGTGAGCCGGGCGACGTGACCAGCAACATCGAGCAGGCCGTTGGTCCGCACCCGGGTCGCCAGCAGCGACTGGTGGGCGTCGCGGAACGTGGTGTCGGTGACGCCCACGGCCTTCTGTTCGCGCAGGGCGCGCGCGAACCCTTCCGGGCCCAGGGTCAGCAGCTTCTGCCGGGAACCGTCCGGCGGCGGTACCGACAGATCGATCGCCGGCAGTTTGTCGTGCGGGTACACCGCTGTCGGCCGCGCCCCGTGTGGTTTGTTCACGGTGATATCGGCCAGGTAGTTCAGGATCTTGGTGCCGCGGTCGGCGGGTTCACGCAAGGAGAGCAACTGCGGACGCTCGTCGATGAACGACGTGGTGACCCGCCCGGCTTTGAAATCGGGGTCGTCGAGCACCGCCAGCAGGAACTGGATATTGGTGGTGACACCACGGATCCGGAACTCCATCAGCGCCCGCCGCGCCCGGGCTACAGCCGCCGGGAAGTCCCGGCCCCGGCAGCTGAGCTTCACCAGCATCGAATCGAAGTAGGCGCCGATCTCGGCCCCGAGGTTCGCCCCGCCGTCGAGCCGGATACCGGCGCCGCCGGGCGTCCGGTAGGCGGTGATCCGCCCGGTATCGGGGCGGAAACCGTTGGCCGGGTCCTCGGTGGTGATCCGGCACTGCAGCGCGGCGCCGCGAATGGTTACCTTGTCCTGGCTCAGGCCCAGATCGTCCAGGCTCTCCCCCGCCGCGATCCGCAGCTGCGACTGCACCAAATCGACATCGGTGATCTCCTCGGTCACCGTATGCTCGACCTGGATACGGGGGTTCATCTCGATGAAGACATGGTTCCCGCGCTCGTCGAGCAGGAATTCGACGGTTCCCGCGCAGCTGTAACCGATCTGCCGCGCGAACGCCACCGCGTCGGCGCAGATCCGATCCCGCAGTTCGGGATCCAGATTCGGGGCGGGCGCCAGCTCGATCACCTTCTGGTGCCGCCGCTGCAGCGAACAGTCCCGCTCGAACAGGTGCATCACATTGCCGTGGGTGTCGGCCAGGATCTGTACCTCGATATGGCGGGGGTTGACCACCGCCTGCTCCAGGAACACCGTGGGATCGCCGAACGCGGATTCGGCCTCCCGCGAGGCCGCCTCGATCGCCTCCCGCAACTGTTCCCGCGCCTGCACCCGGCGCATACCACGGCCACCGCCACCGGCGACCGCCTTCACGAACACCGGGAACTCCATGGATTCGGCCGCCGCGAGCAGTTCGCCGACATCCGCGGAAGGTGCACTGGAATTCAGGACCGGCAGCCCGGCCGCCTTCGCCGCCGCAATCGCGCGCGCCTTGTTACCCGCGAGTTCCAAGACCTCGGACGACGGACCGATGAAAGTGATTCCCTCGCGCGCACAGGCGGCGGCCAGGTCCGGATTCTCGGAGAGGAACCCGTATCCCGGATAGATCGCGTCGGCACCGGCGGTCTTGGCCGCCTCGATGATCGCGTCGACCGAGAGATAGGCCCGGACGGGATGGCCCTCCTCGCCGATCTCGTATGCCTCGTCCGCCTTCAGGCGGTGGACCGAATTGCGGTCCTCGTGCGGGAAGACGGCAACCGTTCCGATACCGAGCTCGTACGCCGCGCGGAAGGCTCGGATGGCGATCTCGCCGCGGTTGGCAACCAAGACTTTCGAGAACATTGACCCAACGTACCCGGCGCCACATCCAGGATCGACACCGAAGTCCACTTCGCAGAATCTTCACAACGCGACATTGCACGGTTGCGAAACCTTGGTCACCCTGCCGTCACATCTCACCGGCGACCACGGGCGATTGTGCGCTCGCCCGCAGTGGGCCAACTCCGGGCAATCTTTGCAGCACGGCCACACACCGCTCGGCAGCGCAGTCGGGGACTGGGGTCGGCCACACGCCCGCCCCCGACCACACGCGGCCATACGCTCGGCACTGCGCGCGACGCCTTCAACCAGCTCACCGGCGCCTCCGCTGATGCCGGTATCGCCAGGACGTTCCCGGGGCGGACAGGTCCGCCGCGAAACGAATCGTGCCTCCGCGTGCTGACGATCGCGCTCGACGAGACGATGCCCTCGAACGGCCATGCGGTGGCACTGCGCCCCGACGGCGCGATCACGACGCGTTTCGTCAGCCGGTAGCCGCGCGCCGTATCGGCGGGCGTCGGCTCGGCAGGATGAGCGGGCTATGGTGGACAGCGCAGCTGGTTCGCCGGCCGGTCGACCCGGAGCCCCGGACGATCGCCCCGGCGTCGAAACCCGCAACGGGCGGGTGAGAGGGAATCCGGTGGAAATCCGGAACTGTCCCGCAGCGGTGAGCGAGAACGAACGCCGTCATAGCACTGGGCGCACAGCCTGGGAAGCGACGGCCAGTAGGTCGGCCGAGGGGCCGGTGCCCGCGAGTCCGAAGACCTGCCGGTTGTACCGGGTACGCCGTATCCGGTGGCCACCGCCTCGAGGATTGGGCGCCGCGGTCCACCAGTGCTGAAAACGCTCCCGTCGCGCGCGGCGGCCGGGATTTTCAGCGGTGTCCGTGCACCCGCGTAAGGCGATGGCCGGTCGAACGTCAGCACTGGAGTACACCGTGACTGCTATTTCGCACAATCCGTTCACTGCAACGGTTCTCGGCCTGCCCCGGGTGGGGCCGCGCCGGGAGCTCAAACGCGCGACCGAATCCTATTGGGCCGGGCGTATCGATGCCGATCGTCTCCACGAGACCGGTCGAACCCTGCGCCGCGACCAGTACGCGCAGCTCCAGGCCGCGGGCCTGGATTCGATTCCCGTCGGCACCTTCTCCTACTACGACCAGATGCTCGATACGGCCGTACTGCTGGGCGCCCTGCCGCCGCGGGTCGCCGATATCGCCGATCCGCTGGACCGCTATTTCGCCGCGGCCCGCGGTACGGATTCGGTGGAACCCCTCGAGATGACCAAATGGTTCGATACCAACTATCACTATCTGGTCCCCGAGATCGGCCCGCACACCTCCTTCGCGCTGCATCCCGGCGAATTGCTGGCGCATGTGCGCGAAGCGCTCGAACTCGGCGTTCCGGCGCGTCCGGTTGTCATCGGCCCGATCACCTTCCTGAAACTCTCGAAATCGGCCGGCGGCCCTGCGCTGGAACGCGTCGATGAGCTGATCCCGCTCTACCGGGAACTCCTCGCGCTACTCGCCACGGCGGGCGTGACCTGGGTACAGCTCGACGAACCCGCCCTGGTCACCGACCTCACCGCGGAGGAACTCGCGGTGGTCCGCCAGGTCTACACCGAGCTTACGGAACCGGCCGACCGGCCGGCCGTCCTGGTCGCCACATACTTCGGCGATCCCGGCCCCGCGCTGGGAGCCCTCGCCGGAACCGATGTGGAAGGACTCGCCATCGACCTGATCGCCGGCGGTACGGTCGACGATGTGGCCGCCGTTCCCGCTTTGGCGGGTAAAACGCTGGTCGCCGGTGTCGTCGACGGTCGTAATGTCTGGCGCACCGATCTGGATCGAGCCCTGTCCACTCTCGCCACACTGCTCGGCAGCGGAAAATCGGTCGCGGTTTCGACCTCCTGCTCCCTGCTGCACGTGCCCTACACCCTCGCCGTGGAAACACACCTCGACGAAACCCTGCGTTCCTGGCTCGCCTTCGGCAGCGAAAAAGTCGCCGAGGTCCGGGTGCTGGCCACGGGCCTGAACACCGGAACCGAGGCCGTGGCGGCCGAACTCGCGCAGGCCCGCGCCGCGATCGCGAGCCGCCGGGCCGATCCGCGGATCGCCGACTCCCGGGTTCGGGCCCGCCTGGCCGCGCTGGGCCCGGACGCCACCGAACGTGGACCCGCGGCGCAGCGCCGGACCCTCCAGCAGGACCGGCTGCAGCTGCCACCCCTGCCCACCACCACCATCGGCTCCTACCCGCAGACCACCGCGATCCGGCTGGCCCGGGCGCAGCTACGCAAGGGCGATATCGACCGGCCCGAATACGAGCGCCGGATGCGGGCGGAGATCGCCGAGGTCATCGCCCTGCAGGAGCGGCTCGGCCTCGACGTGCTGGTACACGGCGAACCCGAACGCAACGATATGGTGCAGTACTTCGCCGAACAGCTCGACGGTTTCGCGGCCACCGAACTGGGCTGGGTGCAGTCCTACGGCACCCGCTGCGTACGCCCGCCGATCCTGTTCGGCGACGTCTCCCGGCCCGCGCCCATGACGGTCGACTGGATCGGCTACGCCCAATCGCTCACCGGCAAACCGGTGAAGGGCATGCTCACCGGACCGGTCACCATTCTGGCCTGGTCCTTCGTGCGCGACGACCAGCCGCTCGCGGAATCTGCGCGCCAGGTGGCGCTGGCCATCCGGGACGAAACCGTCGACCTGCAGAACGCGGGCATCCGGATCATCCAGGTGGACGAACCGGCACTGCGCGAACTGCTGCCACTGCGCGCGGCCGACCAGCCGGACTACCTGGAATGGTCGGTGGGCGCGTTCCGGCTGGCGACCTCTGGGGTGGCCGATTCCCTCCAGATCCACACCCATCTGTGCTACTCGGAGTTCGGTGAGGTCATCGACGCGATCGCGGGCCTGGACGCCGATGTGACCTCGATCGAGGCGGCACGGTCGCATATGGAGGTCCTCGACGATCTGAACGCCGCAGGCTTCGCTGCGGGCGTCGGCCCCGGTGTCTACGATATCCATTCGCCCCGGGTGCCGAGCACCGCGGAGATCACCACCGCGCTCGAAGCGGCGTTGAAAGCTGTTCCCGCCGAACGCCTCTGGGTGAATCCGGATTGTGGCCTGAAGACCCGCGGCACCGCCGAGGTCGAAGCGTCACTACGCAATATGGTCGCCGCCGCGCAGCGCGTGCGCTGATCGGACACCGCCGCGCAGTACGGTCGCCGAGCCGGCCGTACTGCGCGCTGATCACAATCGAGCTTCCTCCGGGCCGGGCCGCCACCCATTGGGTATGCGGGCCCGGGCCGGGTCAGCCCTCCAGCTCTCCCGCCCCGGACTCGCGGCGCTTGATCCGCTCGGTCGCAGCACATTCCGGGCAATGCCGCGTGATCCGCAACACCGGACGAACCCCCCGTTGCGGAACCGGCGCCCGCCGCCGGACCGCACGGCACCCTTGCTCTGGTCTCATACCGCCCAACCCTTTCCCTCGCCGTTGCTCTGTAGCAGATTTGACGCGACCGCGCTCACATCGGTTCCCGCCTGCCGCAACAAATTTCGCCACCGGCTCGGGCTCCCGACCGCACACACTCGACCCCCACCCGCAGCCACATCGTTCCGACCCCGTCCGTCTCGACCAGAAACCGGTTTACCGAAGGCTTTTCGATGCCGTCGAATCCCGCGAGGATCTACCCACGGTGCAGTACACGTGCGGATCCGGTGGACCGCGGGCGCCGCAGGCGACCTACCCGCTACCCGGCCTTGGCCGAGGCATGCTGCCGCACGCTCAGGATTTCGCCAGGTATTCCAGCCGTTCCGAATCGACGGCGGCGTGCATCATCGCCGCCAGACCTGGATGCCGGGTGAGGCCGGGGTCGTCGGCGACCAAAGTGCGCGCGAGTTCCTGGGCAGTGGTGATGACCTCCAGATCGTCGAGCAGCGACAGCAGCCGAAGCGAGCGCGCCGTTCCGGACTGCGCCGAGCCCAGCACATCGCCCTCACGCCGCTGCCGCAGATCGAGCACCGACAGTTCGAAACCGTCGGTGGTCGCGGCCACCGCTTCCAGCCGGGTCATCGCGGGCCCGCCGGGCGCCGCATCGGTGATCAGCAGGCACAGCCCGGGGTGTTTGCCGCGGCCGATCCGGCCGCGCAACTGGTGCAGCTGGCTCACCCCGAACCGGTCGGCGTCCACGATCACCATCACCGTCGCGTTCGGCACGTCCACGCCGACCTCGACGACGGTCGTACAGACCAGCACATCGATATCACCGGCATTGAAATCGCGCATCACCTGATCTTTCTCATCGGCCGGCAGCCGTCCGTGCAACAACCCGATCCGCAGGTGCGCCAGCGGCCCGGTGCGCAGCCGATCGAAGACGTCCAGCACGGATTGGGTGGTGGGTGGTTCCTTTCCGGAATCCGCGCCACGCGCTTTTCCGCCCTTCCCGCGGGTAGCACCGCCGTCTTCGTCGTCGCCGATGCGTGAGCACACGACATACGCCTGCCTACCGGCCGCCACCTCTTCGGTGATCCGCTCCCATGCCCGATCCACCCAGTTGGGATGGACGCGACGGGGTACCACTTTCGAGGCGATCGGTGAGCGGCCGCGCGGCAGCTGGGTGAGGGTGGAGGTCTCCAGATCACCGAGAGTGGTCATGGCGATGGTGCGCGGAATCGGGGTCGCGGTCATGACCAGCAGATGTGGGGACACACCGCCTTTCGCCTTGGCGCGCAAGGCGTCCCGCTGTTCCACGCCGAAGCGATGTTGTTCGTCGACCACCACCATGCCCAGATCGAAGAACTCCACCGAATCCTGGATCAGCGCATGCGTACCGATCACGATGCCGGCCTCCCCGGTCACCGCCTCGAGCAACGCCGCCCGCTTGGTGGCCGTGGACATCGATCCGGTGACGAGCGTGACCCGGGTCGCCGTCTCGGCCGCACCGAGTTCACCGGCCTGCCCGAGATCGCCCAGCATCCCGCACAGCGACCGATAGTGCTGGGCGGCGAGAACCTCGGTGGGCGCGAGCAGCGCGCATTGCTGCCCCGCGTCGACGACCTGCAACATCGCATGCAGGGCGACGATTGTCTTACCCGAACCCACCTCGCCCTGCAGCAGCCGGTGCATCGGCTGCTCACGGGACAGGTCGGCGGAGATTTCCGCGATCACCTGACGCTGGCCCTCGGTCAGTTCGAACGGTAACCGCTCGTCGAAGGCGGCGGCGATACCGTCGGGCCGCGGTGGGCAGGCGCGTGCCGTCCGGCCGGATACCTCGTGCCGCCGTTCGGCGAGTACCAGCTGCAATGCCAGCGCCTCGTCGAATCGCAGCCGTTCCCGGGCCCGTTCGATATCGGACTGCTGTTCCGGCAGATGGATCAGCCGCAACGCATCGCTCACCGGCATCAGCGCCCGCTCGTCGCGCACCTCGGCCGGCAGTGGGTCCGCGACCGGGTCGAGCTGATCCAGCACCTGCCGGACACAGGCCAGGATCTCCCAGCTCTGCACCTTCGCGGTGGCCGGGTACACCGGGATGAATTCGCGCTCGAAGAACGACATATCCACCCCGCCTGCGCCTTTCGCGCTCTGTGCGATGCCCCGCAGATCCCCGCCGCCGCGTACGGTGGTCAGCGCCGGCTCGTCGCCGTCGGTTTCCGGCAGGATCAGATAGCCGGGGTGGCTGAGATTCCATTGGCCGGGCCGCCAGTAGTTCACGGTTCCCGACATCATCGCGCGGGCGCCCTCACGCACTGCGTATTTCACCTTGTCACCGTTGAAGAACGTGACGTCCACGCCGCGACCGGAACCGGTATCGAGGACCACCTTCAGCAGCGAACCGCGCCGCTGCCGCATCGGCCGCAGTTCGGCCTTGGTGATCCGGCCGATCACCGTGATGTGCGCACCGTCCTCGGGCGCTTCCTCGGTGAGCGGCTGGCCCTGAGTGGCATAGCGCAGGGGGTAGTGGCGCAGCAGATCCTCCACGGTGCGCATATCGAACGCATCCGACAGCGATCCGGCGGCCTTCGCCCCCAGCACGTGGTCGAGCCGATCACTCAAGGTAGCCATATCACTCCGCTCACTGCCGCCCTCTCCCTCCGCACGGGTTCGCTCGCACACCCGGCTCGCAGCCCACAGTCGCACTCCGGAACGGGGCCGGCCACCTCACTGCGCGCGGTGCCGCGAGGGTGATCCACTGGTCGCCACCGGTCCGCATGGGCCGCCTGCTCATTCCACACCGATCTGTATCAGATCCCCGCGCTGCCCCCCGGAATACACCGAAACCTCCACACCGGGGAATTCGGTGCCGATATGCCGGGCGAGATCCGCGGCCAGTCCGTCCGGGGCATCCGCGCCGACCAGGAGGGTCACCAATTCGCCGCCCAGCCCCAGCATCCGGTCCAGCAGGGTCTGCCCCGCGGCATGGGTATCGCGGTCGATCACCACCACATCGTGGCCGACCAGCCCCAGCCCGTCGCCGGGCGCGCAGGTTCCGACCATGGTCAGCGCGCGTTCTCCGGCCCGCCGCAGCGCGCCCCACCGGGTACCCGCGGCGGCTTCGGACATGGCGAAGGCATCGTCGACCGCGATCCGCGCCCGATCGTGTACTGCCATCGCTGCCAGCCCCTGCACCATGCTGGCGCTGGGCAGCAGCAGGACATCGCGGTGCGCGTCGCGGGCCGCGACCCCGACCGCCACCAGTTCGTGGGCCGGTAACGCCCCGTTCGGCAACACCAGGACCTCCCGGTGCGGCATCTCCCGGATAGCCGCGAGCAGCGCCGCGGATTCCAGCGCCGGCTCCGCATCGAGCACCACCGCGCCGGCCGCCTCGAACAGGCCGGTCGCCCCCGCCCCCGCCGCAATCGCCAGCACGCCGCGATCAACCGATGCCCCGCCGGCCACCGAGCGCGGTCCACCACCTGCCCCGCGCAACGCTTCCGGGGCCGTACGCACATCGCCACCGCCCGTACGCACACCGGCAGCCCGCGATTGCACACCAGGGCCACCGCCCGCCACACCGATAGCATCGGCGATATCCGTCTGCGCGCCAGGCCCGGCCATCTCCACCTGGGCCGCATCCGCCTGCACAGCTCGACCGACCGCGCCCTGCCCCGCCCCGTCCGTCGCCATACGGCGATCGTCCGCGACCATTGAGGACTCGCACGCACAATGTTCCGCTGGGCCACCGTCGAACGTCATGTCCTCGGCAGCGACCTCGCCGGGCGCCGCGCCCCCGCCCACAGGTCCGGCAGTGACCTGGCCGGCCCGGCCTGCGGCGGAAGGATCGGCAGGCGCCCAGGATGCGGCGAGGTATTCGATCCGGATATCCCGGACAGCGCCCGCGCCCATTCCGGCTTCGACCGCGGCACCGGCCGCCGCGCAGTGGACATGGGCGGTCCATCCCCCGGCACCGTCGGCCGCCACGACCACGGAATCGCCCAGTCGCGCCAGCCGCGAACGCAACTCGGCGGCTCGGCCGTCGTCGGCCGCGGTGATCCGGAACATCACCTCGTAGCGCACCGGCTCCGGGTCGGCCTGCCCGCGGCCGGCGCGGAGCCGGTGCGTCGCCGGCGGGTATTCACGTCGGGTGGGGGTCTCCCCGGTCACCACGGCGACCATCGTGTCCAGCAACACCAGCAGCCCCCGCGCGCCGGCGTCCACTACCCCGGCCGCCCGCAACGCCGCCAGCTGATCACGGGTCTGTTCCAGCGCCCGCGCCGCACCCTCGGCGGCGGCGCGGGCCACCTCGGCCAGCCCAGGCCCGGGGCATTCACGTGCCGCGCCGCTCGCCCGGTCGAGCACGGTGAGGATGGTTCCTTCCACCGGCTCGCTCAAACTGTCCCGGACCAGCACCGCCGCCCGTGTGAGTCCCTCCCGGTAGCTCTCGCCGGTCAGCCCGTTCTCCACGGTGGGTTCCGCGATACCGCGCAATACCTGCGACAGGATGATTCCCGAATTCCCTCGCGCTCCGGAGGTGGCCCCCCGCGCCATCGCCGCGGCGTACAGGTGAACCCGGCCTACCGGCCGACCACGGCGGTCCGTCGTTTCCCCGACGATGTCCCTCGCGGCATCGGTCAACGGTCGCTCTGTAGTGACGCCGGCCACCGATCCGCCGACGTTGCCGGACGGTCCCGCGGCTATACCTGCACCCGGCTTTCCGCTGACCCCCACCGATTCGTCCTCGACGCCACCGCATCGCGGCCCCCCGGTGATCTCTTCCGGCTGCCCCGCAACGCCACGCCGTTCGGCGACGACCGCGCCCGGCTGTTCCCAGGCGATGTCGTCCACCTTCGCCGCAGCACCACCCTCCGGTGCCTGCGGGGTAGCCGACCCCGGTGGTCCTCCGTCGCCACGGTTCGGCGCCACCCCGGCCACACCCTCCGCCCCCGACTCGGCAGCGGCATCCACCGTGTCCGCAACACCCTCCGCCTCCACTACGGCGGCGCGCATGGTCGCCAGCAGGTTCCGCCCGGTATCGGAGTCCGGCACCGGGAACACATTGAGCCCGTCGATCTCCGCACGCGCCCCCTCCAAGGCCGCGACACACGCGCGACCCCACCGCAAGAATTCCGCTCCGCCCAAACCGCCACCGGAATCCGGTACCCGTATCACCCGTTCGCTCGCGACCGGTGCGCCGTCGAGCCCTGGGCACAGCCCCTCCGGACCGCCGCTCACCTGCCGGGTTTCGGGCACCGCCACCTCGTTCCTGGTCATCGGATTCTTCGCCCGCCAGGTTAGCGGCAGTGCCCGACATCGCGGCCCCCCTGAAGTTCAGGCCCTCGGTGCCGCGTCGACCCGCTCAGCGACCGGCGTGGAGCCGCGAACTGCCCGGTCCTCGCCCCCACCGGCCGGCGGGTAGGCGGCCCGTCCGGTCACGGCGGGGCCCACCCCCGGTTTTGTGGATCACTGCGGGTCGGGCTACTCTTGCAGGGTTGCCTGGCGCGATCGGATCGGTCTGCGCTCCCCGGGGTTGCCCCGGCAGGCAGGAAGACATTGATCTCGGATCGGCCATCGTACCGGTGGCAGATCCCTCTGAAGACATGAAGGAGTTCGCGACTATGGCTGCCGTCTGCGACGTCTGCGCCAAGGGCCCCGGCTTCGGGAAGTCGGTCTCGCATTCGCACCGGCGCACCAACCGTCGCTGGAACCCGAATATCCAGACCGTGCGTGCACAGGTCGCCCCGGGTAACACTCGCCGGATGAATGTGTGCACCTCCTGCCTGAAGGCGGGCAAGGTCGTCCGCGGCTGAGCCGCGTCGATCGCCTGTGGCCGACCGGCGGCGGTTGGGTGCCGACTGCCGCATCGGCCACATATCCTGAACAAGATCTCGCCCCGGACGCCTTCTGGCAGCCGGGGCGAGTTCATGCGGGCATCCGATCGGAGGGTCACCCATCGGTCCGAACAGTGCAGCGCAGGCGGGGCCCGAACCGCTGTGGCGCATAACTCCCCTCGATCCAGGACATGCCCGCGCGCTGGCCGTCTGCCATATCGCCTGCTGGCGCGAGGCTTATCAGGGGCTGGTACCCGAGCATGTGCTGGCAGCCCTGGATGCGGATCGCCGCGCCGCCACGCTGGAACGGATCGCGCGGCACCCCACCGGAACCACTCTGGTCGCGGAATCCGGTAGCGAGGTCATCGGGTTCGTCCAGTACGGTCCGCCGCGTGAATATCCCGCGGCCGCGGAGCGGGAACTGGGTGCGTTGTACATCCGGGCGCCGTGGTACGGCACCGGGCTCGCACAGGCCCTGCTCGACGCCGTGTTGGAACCGGACAAGTCCTGCTCGTTGTGGGTTTTCGAACAGAACCCGCGCGCCCGCGCCTTCTACGGCAAGTACGGTTTCGTACCCGATGGCACCGCCCGGGCCGAACGGTTCGCCACCACGACCGAGATCAGGTTGGTGCGCCCGGCAGTAGAGTGCCGATCATGAGCACCGAAACCGAATACATCCGAATCGAGGACGGGGTACTGGAAATCACCCTGTCCACCGCGGCCCGCGGAACCTCACTCGATTTCGCGGGAGTCGCCGCGGGCACCGCCGCCCTGGCCGCGGCCGGGAAGGATGTGGGTGCCGTACTGCTCACCGGTTCCGGTCCGAATTTCTGCGCCGGTGGTGATGTGCGGGGTTTCGCCGCCGCCGAAGATCGTTCCGCGCATCTGTACCAGCTTGCCGATACGCTGCACGTTTTCGTCCGCGCTCTGGATGCCGCGCCGGTTCCCGTGGTCGCGGCGGTGCACGGGTGGGCGGCCGGTGCCGGTATGAGCCTGGTGTGTGCCGCCGATATCGCGGTCGGTGGCCCGGGCACCCGGTTGCGTCCCGCATATCCGGGTGTGGGGTTGAGCCCGGACGGCGGTATGTCGTGGACACTACCGCGGCTGGTGGGCTTCGCGAAGGCCCGCGACATCATGCTCACCGATTCCGTGCTGGATGCCGCCGAAGCGCACCGCCTGGGTATTCTGGCGCGCCTCACCGGCAGCGACGACGCCGTCCAGGATGCCGCCCGCGAGCTCGCCCGTACGCTTGCCCGCGGTCCGCGCGCCAGCTACACCTCGATTCGCACCCTGCTGAGCAGTTCCGCCACCGCGACCCTCAGCGAACAGCTGGACGCCGAACGCGATGCGATGGGTAAGGCCGCCGGTAGCCCCACCGGCCGCGAAGGTGTGGACGCGTTCCTCGCCAAACGCGCCCCCGACTATTCGGGCCTCAGCTGATCCCGACGCTGACCACGCAGAACTATCCCGGGCCGCGATCCCATCGATCGCGGCCCGGGCACGCGATCCGCCCGGTACGGTCTCCTCGAGACCCATCGGGGTCTCGGAGGTAGAGCGAACCAGAGCCGACCGCGTCGGTCATCGCACACAATCACACCGCGGGGCCTGCCCGCCGGGGCGCCGAAGCCCCTGCCCCCTCACGTAGCACGAACTGGGAAACAGCTTCGGTGAAGGCGTCGTTGTCGTCGCCGGCGGCGGTGTGGGCCGCATTGCCGATCTCGACGATTTCCGCGTGCGGTACCAGGGCCTGGAATTCGGCGGCGCCTTCGGCGCTGACGACATCGGATTTCAACCCCCGGACCAGGAGCACCGGGATCGTCAGTGCCCGGGCGACGCCCTCGAGGTTACGCGCCATCTCGTCGGGGTCGTGACCTTTGTCGCCGAGAATGCCCGGGTCCCAATGCCAGTACCAGCGCCCATCGCGCTTGCGGAGGTTGCGTAACAGGCCGGCGGTGGACTTGGGCCGCGGCCGATGCGGCATATATTCGGCGACCGCGTCGGCGGCCTCCTCCACTGTGGCGAATCCTTCGGGGTTCTTGTTGAGGAAGGTGACCACCCGGTCGACTCCCTCGGGTTCGGGCCGGGTGACGATATCGACCAGGACCAGCGCGGAGATCGCGTCCCCGCCCGGTGCGGCAGTGGCCAGCAGGCCCGTGATCCCGCCCATACTGGCGCCGACCAGGACTGCCGGGCCGCCGCCCAGTTGTTCCAGTACCGCGAGTACATCGCCGACCATGGCCTCATAGCGGTAATCGCGATCCAGTGCCCATTGGCTGTCGCCGTGTCCGCGCGCGTCCAGCGTGACCGCACGGATTCCCGCGGCGCCGAGTTGCGCGCCTGTCTGTTTCCAGGAGTACCGGGTCTGACCGCCGCCGTGCAGGAACAGCACCGTGGGGCCGTCCGCGGGGCCGTATCGGTCCGCAACGAGCTCGATCCCGCCCGCGCCGCGGAGTCGCAGCCGGACGGGATCGAACAGATTGTTCGCATTACTCACGATTTGCAGCATCGCAAATATGCGGACGTTACGCCGTACGAACGGACAAATCAGCAGTCCAGGTCCATGGCGCTGAGCGTCCGCTGGAACAGGCATGCACCCTTGGCGTTCACCGATGCGGAGATCGTGGACGAACCGGACGAGGTGAAATCCTCGGCGACCGGCGCGGGTTCGGTGACCGGCTGGGCCGGCTGCAGGGTCAGCGGGGCCGCTCCGGCCGTCGCCCCGGCGGCGCCGGACAGGGCGGCGCCCAGCGCGAGCGTGGCGGTGATGCCGCGCAGATTCATGGTGTGCTCCTCACTTGTTTTTCTTCGACGCCCGGTCAGGGCAGGCGCCAGTCCACCGGTTCCGCGCCGAGTTCGTCCAGGAGTTCGTTGACCCGGGAGAACGGACGCGAACCGAAGAATCCTCGCGACGCCGACAGCGGTGACGGATGCGCGGATTCGATACAGGGCACCTCGGCCTGGGCCAGCGCCGGTTTCAGGGAGCCGGCGTCACGACCCCACAGGACCGCCACCAGCGGTTCGTTCCGGCCCACCAGGGCGCGGATGGCCTGTTCGGTGACCTCTTCCCACCCCTTGCCACGATGCGAAGCCGGGGCGCCCGGCGAGACCGTCAGCACGCGGTTCAGCAACAGCACGCCTTGCTCCGACCACGGGCTCAGATCCCCGCAGGTGGGCGTGGGGTGGCCGAGATCCTTGCTGTATTCGGCGAAGATATTGGCCAGGCTGCGCGGGACCGGCGAAACATCCGGCGCCACCGAGAAGCTCAATCCCATGGGGTGCCCCGGTGTGGGATAGGGGTCCTGGCCGACGATCAGCACTCGCACATCGTCGAAGGGATGCTGGAAGGCACGCAGCACATTTTCCCCGGCCGGTAGATATCCGCGCCCGGCGGCGTTCTCGGTACGCAGGAACTCACCCATCGCCGCGATCCGGCCGGCCACCGGATCCAATGCTTTCGCCCAGCCCGGATCGATGATTTCCGCGAGTGGTTTCGTGCCCATGACCGCACAACCTATCGTGAGTGATCCGATTTCGCCGAGTCCGAGCCGGAGAAGGCCTCCCAGCCTCCCGCGCCCCGGTATCGCGCACCGTCCACGACGACGCCCCGACCGGCTTCGATACGACCGACGGGGGTCCATCCGGACGGCGGTGTCACCCCGGGTGACCAGACCCCCGCGAAGACATGATCCTCGCCGCCGGTCAGAACCCATTGCCGCGCATCGGCTTCCAGTTCCGCGGCACACACCTGCAGGTCCGGATCACGCAGGCAGGCGGTATCCACCGCCACCGCGACCCCCGAGGCGGCGGCCAGATGCCCGAGATCGGCGAGCAACCCGTCGGAGATATCGGTGAGCGCTTCCGGTGGGGTACCGGTGCGCATCGCCGCGCGAACCAGGTCGTAGGCCGGACGCGGCGCCCGGTGCGCGGCGGCCGCGGCCACCACCGCCGCGGCCGGATCCGCGGAGCGGCGCACAACGCCCGGGTGCGCCTGGGACAACAGTGCGAAACCTGCCGCGGACCAGCCCGGCCGTCCCGCGATCGCCACCGTGCCCCCGACGCGTGCGCCGGACCGGGTGACCGGCCGCTCACCCAGCGGATCCCCGAATGCTGTTACCGAGATCACCAATTGCGCGCTGTGCACGATATCCCCGCCCGCGACGGAACCGCCTGCCCGCTCCGCTTCGGCCCAGAACCCGTCCGCGAGCCGGGTGACGAAATCCACAGGGGTGTCCCCCGGCAGTCCCAGGCCGATCACGTAGCCCACCGGTTCGGCGCCCATGGCATAGATATCGGCCGCGTTCTGCGCGATCGCCTTACGCCCGATCTCGTCCGGGTTCGACCAGTCCAGCCGGAAATGCCGGTCCTCGATCAACATATCCGTGCTCACCACGTAGTTGCCGCGCGCCGCGGCCAGTACCGCGGCGTCGTCACCGGGACCCAGCCGGACGGCGGGGCCCTGTGGCCGGCCCGCGTTGATCCGGTCGATCAGGGCGAATTCGCCCAGGTCGCGCACTGTCGGTGAGGTGCTGATCGCCAGGGCCCTTTCTCACTCGCCGCTACCGAGCGGACTGTGTTATTCGCCGACTCCGCGGGCCGGGCGGATTCGGTGTACGGCGAACCGGAACCGGGGCACAGGTCGACGGCCGGTCGTCCGGCACTTTCCGCACTGACGGTACCCTGTGCCCGGTGGCCGGGCGTGCCGGCAGCCGCGATCGACCGCGCGTGACGGCCGGATCGCAGGCACACGCCGGACGGGCCGATCGGATGCCGCGCGAGGGCGGTCGGACCATGCCACACCAGGCCGAGCCCGGCATACCGGGCATGCCGAAAATGCATCGGGACGCGGCTCACCCGAATACCCGCACACCGCAGAAAGGACCGTCGAGGATGCCGGGGAAACCGCCCGAAAAGAATACGGAGACCCCGGAGACCGAGGCACCGGACGCAGCGGCCCCGGACAACTCGACTCCCGAACGCTCGCCGTACCATCCCGCGCTCATCGCGACCGCGGTCGCGTTACCGGTCGCGCTGCTGGTCGGCGTACTCGTCGCCGCCTGGATCGTGCTGCGCGGCCCGGTCGAACGCGAACCGCTGGCGCTGGGCCCGGTTCCCGCGCCCGCGGCCGACGGCCCGGCCTGCTCCGCCCTGTTGCCCGCGCTACCCGCCGACTTCGGCGAGTTCACCCGCTCGACACTGGTCGAACCCGCTCCGCCCGCGACGGCGGCCTGGCAGCGGCCGGACGGCGGGGAAGCGGTGGTGCTGCGCTGCGGTCTGGATCGCCCACTGGAATTCAACCGGGCTTCCCCACTGCAGGTCGTCAACGGCGTCCAATGGTTCGAGGTCCGCGACGATACCGCGGCAACCGCCACCTGGTTCGCGGTCGACCGCGAAACCTATATCGCGCTCACCGTTCCCGACGGCTCCGGCCCGACCCCGCTACAGGCGGTATCGGACACCATCACCGCGCAATTGCCGGCCCAGCCGCTCGATCCCGGCGAACTGCCCAACTAGTTCCGCCGCTTGCTCGTCCACCGGCGATTCCGCGCAGCCGGTCGGCTCAGCGACAGCCCGGTCGACTCAGCGCAGTCCGGTTCCGCGGGCCAGGGCGGTGTCGACGAGAGTGGTGAGCAGTTCCGCGTAACCGATACCGGTTTCCTGCCACATCCGCGGATACATCGAGATCGGCGTGAATCCGGGCATCGTATTGATCTCGTTGATCACCGGCCCGTCGTCGGTGACGAAGAAGTCGACCCGGGCCAGCCCCTGGCAGTCCAGTGCCCGGAAGGCGCGTACCGCCATCGCCCGGACTTCCTCGGCGATATCGTCGTCCAGTTTCGCCGGGACATCGAATTCGCAGACGTCGTCGAGGTATTTGGTGTCGAAATCGTAGAAGGCCGGGCCGGCGGGTTCTTCGCCGGCGTCGGCGTCGGCGAGGTCCTCGGGCATCCTGATCTCCGCGAGCACACTGGCTTCCACCCGGCCGTCGGGGAATTCCAGCACACCGCATTCGACCTCCCGGCCGACGATCCCGGCTTCCACGATCACCTTCGGATCGTGTTCGCGGGCGGTGGCGACCGCGGCGTCGAGATCGGCCCAGTCGGTGACCTTGGTGATCCCGATGGAGGAACCGCCGCGGGCTGGTTTGACGAATACCGGCAGTCCGAGGCGCTGCCGGTCCTCCGGTGTGACGGTCGCGGTACCGGGACGCAGCACCACCTGCACGCCCACCGGCAGGCCGTCGGCAGCCAGCAGTTTCTTGGTGAATTCCTTGTCCATCCCGGCGGCGCTGGCCAGTACACCGGGGCCCACGTAGGGCAGGCCCGCCAATTCCAGCATTCCCTGGACGGTGCCGTCCTCGCCGAACGGGCCGTGCAGCACCGGGAACACCACGTCGACAGTGTCGAGTGCGGTCTGCGGATCGTCGAGCGGGACCAGGGTTCCGGCACGGCTGGGATCGGCGGCCAGTACCAGTTCGGTGCCGTCGCCGGTGACCGACGGCAGGGTCCGGTCGTGGCGGGCGAGTGCGGCGATATCGATATCGGCGAGCAGCCACGTCCCGGCCTGGGTGATTCCGATCGGCACCGCCTCGTACCGCTGCGGATCGAGGTTGCGCAGTACGGCGCCGGCCGATACGCACGACACCGTGTGCTCGTTACTGCGCCCGCCGAATACGACGGCAACTCTGATCCGGGTCATGCCCGAACGGTACCCTGTCGCGCCACCGGATAATCCCCGCGCACCGGGCCCGCGGCTCATTCGGGTTTGATCCGGCGCCCCAGCAGTTTCTCCAGTGCCGACTGCACGGCCAACCCCTCGTGACACACCTGGTGAACGGCTTCGGTGAGCGGCATCTCCACTCCGTGCGCATCGGCCAGCGCACGCACCGAACTACAGGATTTCACTCCTTCGGCGATCTGGCCGTGGGTGGCCTCCTGCGCGACCTGCATGGACCCCCCGGAGCCGAGCGCCACGCCGAAGGATCTGTTCCGCGACAGCGGCGAGGTGCAGGTCGCGATCAGATCCCCGACCCCCGCCAGCCCGGCCAGGGTCGCCGGTTCGGCGCCGAGTGCCACGCCGAGCCGGATGATCTCGGCCAGGCCCCGGGTCATCAGCGCGGCGATGGAATTATCGCCGAACCCCATGCCGGAGGCGATCCCGCAGGCCAGCGCGATCACATTCTTACAGGCGCCGCCGATTTCGCAGCCGATCACATCGGTGTTGGTGTACGGCCGGAAGTAGCTGGTGACGCAGGCCTGCTGTACCGCCGCTGCCCGCTGCGCGTCGATACAGCCGATCACTGTCGCGGCGGGCTGCCCGGCGGCCAGCTCCCCCGCGAGATTCGGTCCCGACAGCACCGCGATCCGCGCCGGATCCGCCCCGCTGACCTCCGCGATCACCTCGCTCATCCGCAGCAGGGTGCCGTTCTCGATCCCCTTGGCCACACTCAGCAGTGTGGCGTCGGCGCCGATATCCGGTGCCCACGCCTTCAGGTTGACGCGCAGGGATTGCGACGGTACCGCGAGCACCACGATATCGGCGCCGTCCAGGGCGCGGACGTGATCGTTGGTGGCGGCGATCGGCGGTAGCTGCACTCCGGGCATGTAGTAGGGGTTGCGGTGATCGGTGGCCAGTGCCTCGGCGACCTCGGGCCGGCGGGCCCACACCGTGACCTCGGTACCGGCGTCGGCCAGCACCTTCGCCAGTGTCGTACCCCACGATCCCGCACCCATTACCGCCGCCCTCGTCATCAGCCCAGAATGCCATGACAGGATGGGGCCATGTGCCCGCACTCCGTGCACGCCGTGATCGCGGTGAAATCCCTGGACAGCGCCAAGAGCCGGCTCGCCGGTGTGCTCGCGCCCGCGCACCGGTCGCGGCTGGTGCTGGCCATGCTCACCGATACCGTGCGCGCGGCCGCGGAGGTGCCCGCGATCGCGGCGATCACGATCGTCACCCCGGACCCGGTGGTAGCCGAGGCAACCCGCGCGCTCGGCGCCGAGGTGCATCCCGAGCCGGCTCGCGCCCGCACCGACCCCGACGGGCTCAATATCGCGCTCGCCGATGCGGCGGCGGCCCTGCGGACCCGGTACGGGGCCGTGGACCTGCTGGCACTGCAGGCCGATTTGCCCGCATTGTGCCCGGATGAGTTGGCGGCCGTATTGGCCGCCGCCTCCGGCGAACTACGCGCGCTGGTGACCGATCACGCGGGCACCGGCACCGCGGCGTTGTTCGCGCCGTCCGGCCTGCCGTTGCGACCCCGCTTCGGCCGTGATTCGGCTCACCTCCACCGCGCCGACGGGGCGCGCGAACTGGCCGGTGAGTGGCCGGGCCTGCGCCAGGATGTCGATACCGCCGCGGATCTGGCGGCCGTTCAAGCGCTGGGCACGGGTGTCGAGACCGCGGCCCTCCTGCGTGAACTGGGTGTGCCGGCTCGTATTCGCGAACCTGTCACCCAGGTGTGCGGGTCGGTCGCCACCCCGTGAACCAGAGATAACAGTCACCGCCGGTATCTGCACACCACCCGGTTCGTAGGGGATGATCGTAGGCGTGAGCGATACGGAAACCGTCAAGCAGCAGCAGGTGCTACCCACCCCGCCTCCGGCCGCCACCCAGATCCCTGCCGACGAGCGAATGCCTCGTTTGCCGGCCGATCGCTATCTCAACCGGGAATTGAGCTGGCTCGACTTCAATGCCCGTGTCCTGGCGCTGGCCGAGGACAGTTCGCTGCCGCTGCTGGAACGCGCGAAATTCCTGGCGATCTTCGCCTCGAATCTCGACGAGTTCTATATGGTCCGTGTCGCCGGCCTCAAACGCCGCGCCGAAACCGGGCTTTCGGTGCGTTCGGCCGACGGCCGCTCGCCCAGTGAACAGCTCGAGCTGATCGCGGCGCGCACCCAAGATCTCGCCGTCCGCCACGCCGAGGTGTTCCTCACCGAGGTGCTGCCCGCGCTCACCGCGGAGGGTATCGAGATCATCGACTGGGCCGATCTGGCCGAGCCCGAGCGGGAACGGTTGTCCGCGCATTTCCAGGATCAGGTATTCCCGGTGCTCACTCCTCTGGCCGTGGATCCCGCGCACCCGTTCCCCTATATTAGCGGGCTCAGCCTGAATCTCGCGGTCACCGTCCAGGACCAGACCACCGGTGGTGAACATTTCGCTCGCGTGAAGGTGCCCGACAATGTGGACCGGTTCGTGCGGGTACGCCGGCCCGGTTCCGGTAACGGCGCCTCGATCGCGGCGTTCCTGCCGATGGAGGCGCTGATCGCGGCGCATCTGGAGCAGTTGTTCCCGGGGATGACGGTGGTCGAGCACCATTCGTTCCGGATCACCCGCAACGCCGATTTCGAAGTCGACGAGGATCGCGACGAGGATCTGCTGCAGGCATTGGAACGCGAACTGGCCCGGCGCCGCTTCGGTTCGCCGGTGCGGCTCGAGGTGTCCGACGATATGACCGAACATATGCTCGACCTGCTCCTGCGCGAACTGGAGGTCGACCCGGCGGATGTCATCCAGGTTCCGGGGCTGCTGGACCTGTCCTGCCTGTGGCAGGTGTACGGGGTGGACCGCCCGAACCTGAAGGACGTCCCCTACGTGCCCGCGACGCCGCCGGCATTCGGGGAACGCGAAACCCCGCGCAATGTTTTCGCCGCCCTGCGTGAGGGCGATGTCCTCGTGCACCACCCGTACGATTCGTTCTCCACCAGCGTGCAGCGATTCATCGAACAGGCCGCCGCCGACCCGCAGGTGCTGGCGATCAAACAGACCCTGTACCGCACCTCCGGCGATTCCCCCATCGTGAACGCGCTCATCGACGCCGCCGAAGCCGGTAAACAGGTGGTGGCGCTGGTGGAGATCAAGGCACGATTCGACGAGCAGGCCAACATCAAATGGGCGCGCACGCTGGAACAGGCCGGGGTGCATGTGGTCTACGGCCTGGTCGGGTTGAAAACCCACTGCAAGACCTGTCTGGTGGTGCGCCGCGAAGGCTCGACCATTCGCCGCTACTGCCATATCGGCACCGGTAACTACAATCCCAAGACTGCCCGCCTGTACGAGGATGTCGGGTTGCTCACCGCGGCGCCCGAGATAGGCGCCGATCTCACCGATCTGTTCAATTCGCTCACCGGCTATTCCAGAAAGGCCGATTACCGCAACATCCTGGTTGCCCCGCACGGTATCCGGGCCGGGATCATCTCCCGGATCGAACGCGAGATCGAATTGGCCCGCGACGGCGCGGCGGCGCGGATTCGGCTGAAGGCCAATGCCCTTGTCGACGAACAGGTCATCGACGCGCTCTACCGCGCCTCGCAGGCAGGTGTTCCGGTGCAGATCGTGGTCCGCAGTATCTGCGGGCTGCGCCCGGGCGTTGCGGGGATGAGCGAGAACATCGAAGTGCGGTCGATCCTGGGACGGGTGCTGGAGCATTCGCGAATTCTCAACTTCGCGGCCCAGGACGAATTCTGGATCGGCAGCGCCGATATGATGCACCGGAATCTGGACCGCCGCGTGGAGGTCATGGCACAGGTGAAGGACCCGAAACTACGGGAACGGCTGGATGGGATCTTCGAATCGGCGTTACACCCGATGACGCGTTGCTGGGTACTGGACGCCGACGGTAATTGGCAATCCAGCCCCGACCGGGCCGGCACCGGGCCCGGCGGTGACGGGATCGAGGTCCGCGACCATCAGGTGGCGCTCATGCGCCTGCGCCGCCCCGATCAGCAGTGAACGCAGTGGACACGACACATACACCACCGGCCTACCCGGATCCCCGGACCACAGCCAATATTCATGCCGCCGGCACCGTGCTGTGGCGCCATGCGCCCGATTCGGCCGGTCGGATGGAGATCGCTGTGATCCGCCGGCCCAAATACGACGATTGGTCGTTGCCGAAGGGGAAACTCGATCCCGGCGAGACCCCGGTCCTGGCCGCGGTCCGCGAAACCGAGGAGGAGACGGGGCTGCGGCCCCGGCTGGGCCGCTATCTGGGCAAGGTCACCTACCCGATCCCGGGGCATCGCAGGCTGAAACGGGTCGACTACTGGGCGGCCGAGGTGACCGGCGGAGCGTTCACGGCCAACAACGAGGTCGACGAACTCACCTGGTGCCCGCTGGAGACGGTGATGTCGGCGCTGTCGTATCCGATGGATCGCCAGATCGTCCGGGCGTTCACCCGGTTACCTGCCGATACCCGCACCGCGCTGGTGGTCCGGCACGCCAAGGCCGGTCGCCGGGACCGGTTCCGTGGCCCGGACGAGCAGCGTCCGCTCGAATCGGCCGGATATCAGCAGGCGCTCGCGCTGGTGCCCAATCTGCTGGCATTCGGTGCCGGGGAAATCTATTCCGCCGAACCACTGCGCTGTGTGCAGACGGTGGCGCCGCTGGCCGAAGATCTGGGGGTCGAGGTGGCGGTGGAGCCGCTGCTCGGTGATATCGGATATGCCGCGGATACCGAGAAGGCGCGGGAACATATCCGGTCGCTGGCCCTGTCCGCCCGGGCGGTGCCCGTGCTGTGCAGTCAGGGCGATACCGTCCCGGATCTCGTCCGGTGGTGGGCGGAGCGGGATGGAATGCGACTGTCACCCGCCCGGACCCGGAAAGGGTCGGTGTGGGTGTTGTCTTTCGCGGGCGACCGATTGGTCGCCGCCGATCATCTGGACCGATCGCTATCGGTCGATACCGCGCCGGCGACCGGGTAGAGCCGAACACTCACCGGCCGTGGAAACGGTCACGCCCCCGGGGATCGCCCGGGGGCTGGTCCGTCCGGCGTTTCGGTTGTGAAGGTCGCGAGCATGCGGGCCGAGACGCAGCACGCGGTACTCGTCGACGAGCACCGTTCGCGGGTCGGAAAGCCGTCGGGGATTTCCGCGGCATCCGCGGCTGGGCGAATCAGCGCTTCTTTGCAGCCTTCTTCGCCGGAGCCCGCTTCGCGGTGGTCTTCTTCGCCGGGGTCTTCTTGGCTGTCGCCTTGGCCGTGGTCTTCTTCGCCGTGGCTTTGGCGGGGCTCTTCTTGGCGACGGTCTTACGTGCCGCCGTCTTGGTGGCCGCCTTCTTGGCGGCGGTGCTCTTGGCCGGCGCCTTGGTGGCGGTCTTACGCGCCGTGGTTTTGGCGGGCGCCTTGGTGGCCGACTTCTTGGCAGTGGTTTTCTTCGCCGTGGTCTTCTTGGCCGTGGATTTCTTGGCCGCCACAGGAGCATTGACACCGCGTTTGACCGCCGGGCCGGTGGCCGCGAGCTTCTGTTTACCCGCGATTACCGCCTTGAACTGGGCACCGGGCCGGAAGGCCGGCACCGAAGTGGGTTTCACCTTGACGGTTTCGCCGGTGCGCGGATTACGTGCGACACGGGCCGCACGCTTCCGCTGTTCGAACACACCGAATCCGGTGATGGTGACGCTCTGTCCTTTGTGTACCGCACGCACGATGGTGTCGACCACATGCTCGACTGCCGCGGTGGCCGTGCGCCTGTCAGTACCCAACTTTTCGGTCAGAACGTCGATCAGTTCCGCCTTGTTCATTGAATCCTCCGCAGACTAATGGCCCGTCGTCGGACCGACTAGGTACCACGGTAAACCCACATTGGGCAAGAGTCTATGTGCCACGCCAAAATTCATGTGGCCTAGCACACGCACAGCTACCGCCCCATCCGAGGCCCCACTAAGAGGCCGAGAACATTACGCCTGCGAAATAGGTTCGGGAAGGGTCTTTGGTTTCCAACCCGGCCTTGCCTTTTCGAACTCCGCGATCACATCGCTACGCCGCAGGGTCAGGCCGATGTCATCCAATCCTTCCAACAGGCGCCACCTCGTGTAGTCGTCAATATCGAACGGCAACACGACGGTTCCTGCGGTCACCGTGCGCGCCTGGAGGTCGACAACCAATTCCAGTCCGGGCTGTTCCTCGAGCAACTTCCAGAGCATTTCGACATCATTCTGTGACATTCGCGCAGCCAGTAGACCGCCCTTGCCCGCATTACCGCGGAAGATGTCGGCGAAACGTGAAGAGATAACTACCCGAAAGCCATAGTCCATGAGCGCCCAGACCGCGTGCTCACGCGACGATCCGGTGCCGAAATCCGGTCCGGCCACGAGTACGGTGCCGCGCTTGTACGGCTCGGTGTTCAGAATGAAGTCCTCATCACCCCGCCATGCGGCGAACAGCCCGTCTTCGAATCCTGTTCGAGTCACGCGCTTCAGATAGACGGCCGGGATGATCTGATCGGTGTCCACATTGGACCGGCGCAGCGGAACGCCGATCCCCTTGTGCACGGTGAAGGCTTCCATCGTATTTCTCCTGTTTCGGGGCTGATCGTAGGTTTTGGCGAATGCGGCGCAGCGGCTCAGTTCAGATCGGCGGGTGCCGACAACCGGCCGCGTACCGCGGTGGCCGCGGCGACCAGTGGCGATACCAGATGGGTCCGGCCACCTTTGCCCTGCCGTCCCTCGAAATTCCGGTTGGAGGTGGAGGCGCAACGCTGGCCCGGTTCGAGCTGATCGGGGTTCATTCCCAGGCACATCGAGCATCCGGCCTGCCGCCATTCGGCCCCGGCGGCGGTGAACACCTCCCCCAGCCCCTCGGCCTCGGCCTGTTCGCGCACCCGCATCGACCCCGGTACCACCAGCATTCGCACCCCGTCGGCGACCTTGCGGCCCTTCAGGACCCCGGCCACGGCCCGCAGGTCCTCGATCCGGCCGTTGGTGCACGATCCGACGAATACGGTGTCCACCGCGACCTCACGCAGCGGCATACCCGGGGTCAAATCCATGTATCGCAGCGCTTTCTCCGCCGACTCGCGGGCGCTTTCGTCGGCGATCTGCGCCGGATCCGGCACATTTGCGCCGAGCGGCAAACCCTGTCCCGGATTGGTGCCCCAGGTGACGAACGGTGTCAGCGCACTCGCGTCGATATGCACTTCCCGGTCGAAAACGGCATCCTCGTCGGTCTTCAACGCTTCCCAGGCCTGCACCGCGGCATCCCACTCCGCGCCCTGCGGCGCATGCGGGCGGCCTTTCAGGAACTCGTAGGTTGTTTCGTCCGGGGCGATCATCCCGGCCCGCGCTCCGGCCTCGATGGACATATTGCAGATCGTCATCCGCGCTTCCATCGACATTTTCCGAATGGCCTCACCGCGGTACTCGAGCACATATCCCTGCCCGCCGCCGGTGCCGATTTCGGCGATCACCGCCAGAATGAGGTCTTTACTGGTGACTCCGGGCGGCAGTTCCCCGTCGACAGTGATCGCCATCGTCTTGAACGGCCGCAGCGACAGCGTCTGCGTGGCCAGTACGTGCTCGACCTCACTGGTCCCGATTCCCATGGCAAGCGCACCGAACGCGCCATGGGTGGAGGTATGACTGTCCCCGCACACCACGGTGGTCCCCGGCTGGGTCAGGCCCAGCTGCGGGCCGACCACGTGCACGATGCCTTGTTCGCGATCCCCCATCGGGTGCAGCCGGATGCCGAATTCGGCGCAGTTACGCCGCAGCGTCTCCACCTGGAGACGCGAAATGGGATCGGCAATCGGTTTATCGATATCGGCGGTGGGGACGTTGTGATCCTCGGTCGCGATCGTGAGATCGGGCCGGCGCACCGACCGCCCCGCCGCCCGCAGGCCGTCGAACGCCTGCGGACTGGTGACCTCGTGCACCAGATGCAGATCGATATAGATCAGATCGGGCTCCCGGGCCTCGCCGTCGCCTTCCCCGCGGGCGACGACATGCTGTTCCCATACTTTCTCGGCCAGCGTACGTGGCATTGTTGCGATCACCTTTCGGGCCGGGCATCCGCCCCGGTGACCCGCGGCGGATACGCGCTAGCTGGAATATCGCGACCCCATCCCACGACCCACCTGGACTGTTCGTGATGGCATCTCAGAATGCAGGACGCTAATATCGTTGTATGAGACAGCATAGCGGTATCGGCGTTCTGGACAAAGCGGTGGCAGTGCTGTATGCGGTCGCCGAGCAGCCCTGCGGTCTCAACGAGTTGTGCGAACGCACCGGCCTGCCCCGCGCCACCGCCCACCGCCTCGCGGTAGGCCTGGAAACCCATCGCCTGCTGGCCCGTAACGGTGACGGCGCCTGGCGCCCCGGCCCCGCCCTCGGCGAACTCGCCGCCGGCGCCGCCGATCCACTGCTCGAGGCCGCGAGTTCGATCCTGCCCCGGCTCCGCGAGATCACCGGCGAAAGCGTGCAACTGTACTGCCGCGACGGAAACCAGCGCGTCTGCGTCGCCGCCCTGGAGCCGCCCGCCGGTTTACGCGATACCGTGCCCATCGGCTCGCGGCTGCCACTCACCGCCGGTTCGGCCGCAAAGGTCCTGGTCGCCTGGTCCGATCCCGAGCTGCAGCGCAACGTGCTCGCCGAGGCCGTGTACAACGAACGCACTCTCGCCGATGTCCGCAAACGGGGTTGGGCGCAGAGCGCCGGCGAACGCGCGGCCGGGGTCGCGAGTATCTCGGCACCCGTGCGGGATCAGCAGGGCGCCGTGCTCGCCGCCATATCCGTCTCCGGCCCGATCGACCGGATGGGCCGCCGCCCCGGCGCCCGCTGGGCCGCGGATCTGGTGGCGGCCGCCGATGCCCTGCACCGCCGACTCTGAGCGGTGGGCACCCGCCGTCACTTATGGTGACCCCATGGGAGTGAACCAACGGTCACAGATCGTGATGACCGACGCCGAGATCACCGATTTCCTCACCCGCAGCCGCGTGGCCACCCTGGCCACCCTGGGCGGCGACGGAAAACCGCACCTCACCGCCATGTGGTACGCGCTGATCGCCGATCCCGGCCGTCCCGACGCCGTCCCCGAACTGTGGTTCGAGACCAAAGGCAAATCCCAGAAAGCCGTCAACCTGCGCCGTAACCCCACCATCACCTGCATGGTCGAGGCCGGCCAGACCTACGACACTCTGCGCGGCGTCTCCATCGAGGGCTACGCCGAGGTGATCGACGACCCCGAGAAGTTGTTCGCCGTCGGCGTCAGCGTCTGGGAGCGCTACACCGGCCCCTACACCGACGATATGCGCCAGTACGTCGAAGGAATGCTGAACAAACGCGTCGCGGTCCGCGTGGTCCCCGAACGCATCCGCAGCTGGGACCACCGCAAACTGGGCCTCCCCGAAATGCCCCTAGGCGGTTCCACCGCAGGCGCCCTCGACGACTGATCTCCGAAGCCCGGGTGATGCAGATCACCCGGGCGCAATACGCCGGCAACCATCCGTCACGCAGTCACCATGAACTGATGGAGACGGAATCCGGTTGTGCAGGCGAGACCGCTCCGGGCCGGATCGTTCTCCTCAACGGCGTTTCGAGCTCGGGAAAATCCAGCCTCGCGCGCCGGCTCCTGACCGACCTCGACCGGCCCTATTTCCACATGAGCGTCGATATGTTCGGCGCCATGCGCTCGGAATCGCGAACCCACGAACTGGATCCGAGCGCCCTCGCCGAGGCCCTTCGCAGGACCCGCGCCGGTTTCCACCGCGCCGTCGCCGGTATGGCCCGGGCAGGTAACGACATCATCATGGACCACGTCCTGAGCGAACCCTGGCGACTATCCGACTGCTTGGCCGTGATGACCGGCATAGACGTCGTTTTCGTCGGCGTCCACTGCCCGCCGGCCGAACTCCGGCGCCGCGAACGCCGCCGCCCCGACCGGCCGCCGGGTACAGCGGCACGGCAGCTGGTTTCGGTCCACACCCACGGAATCTACGATCTGGAGGTCGATACCGGGACCGCCTCCCTCGAGGAATGCTCGGCCGAGATCAGGGTCTTCCTGGACCGTCCCCCGGCCGATCGCGCCTTCGACCGTCTCCGGGCCGCAGCCGGTCGCTGACCTGTCCGCCCGGTCGGGCGGTGTCGGGAGATATTCGTATCGGCGGGTTTCGATATCGCCTGCGGTGCAAGGATCGGTGTGCTCATCGGGAGTCTGCCGCCAGTGCAGTGGCCAAGTCGTCGAGCCGGCCGAAGGCACGGGCAAAGCCCACGTGGTCGGTGTAGTCGCGGGACTCGACGATGAGACCGTCACGTACCCGCGCCACGAAGAGGCACGGGATCGAGAAGGGGCGCCCGTTCGCCGAACCGACATAGCTGAATTCGTAGACCACCACCTCCGGGTCGGCGGTTTCGTGGACCTGCCCCCGTGCCTCGAAACGCTCAACTCCTGTTGTCCGCGCCGGCCCCTCGGCGAAGTGGCTGCGCAACTGGGAACGGGTGCGCAGCGGTGTGTCACCGAGTGGGGCGAAGGGATGCTGCACATCGGTTTGCTCGGCGTACAGGCCGGCAAGGTGATCCAGTTGCGCCTGTTTCTCCTGCTCGGTGAGGTCTCCGGAGACCAAGCGGGTGACCCCTGCAGCGACGGCGCGAACTACATCTGCCGGCGTGGACGGCTGTGGCATGGCATTCCCTGAATTATTCGGAGTCTGGACTTCGGTAACTGTACCGAAGTCCAGGCTCCGGTTAACGTCGGCTACCGACAGCGGAAACGGAAGGGGCCCTGAATGCGCCAGGACGCACGGGAGAACCGAGAACGGATCCTGGCCGCGGCCGAGAAGGTGTTCGGCGCGCACGGGGGTGCTGGATCGACCGAGGAGGTGGCCCGGCGGGCCGGTGTCGGCATCGCCACAGTCTTTCGCCACTTCACCACCAAGGAAGAGTTGATCGAGGCGGCACTACTGCGACATCTCGATCAGCTCACCGAACACGCCGAAGCGCTCACCCTCGACACAGACCGGTCCGTGGCGTGGCAGACCCTACTGCGGACCATGATCGAAACGGGCGCCACGAAACTGACGCTGGCCTCGACCCTGGACGACCACGGGAGGCTTCCCCGCAGCGTCGCCACCGCATCGAACCGGCTGAAGGCCGCGGTCGCCGCGGTCCTCCTGCAGGCGCAAGAGGCCGGCGTGGTGCGCCCTTCGGTCACGGTCGAGGAGGTTTACCTGCTCATCCGCGGCCTGGCACAAGCGACGGCCACGATGCCGGTACAGCCCGCTACCTTGGAACGCGCCATCGCCGTCGTACTCACCGGACTATCGCGCTGACAGTGATCTGCGCAGCCGATCCACCGAACACACGAGCCGAGACAGAATCCCCCGACATGAACGGCAACGGCACCCAAGCGACTGACCAGAGGAACCACCAACCGAACCGGCACATCCCCCGCTCACCGACCACGAAGCCCTTCCCGATGCGACCAACCGCAAAGGGGTCCAGGGGCGCAGCCCCGGCAAGACCTCGGTAGGAATCCCTCCACGGAGGGGGGTCCAGGGGGCGCCGAGCCCGCCTGGTCGGGGTGGGGGGGGGGGGCCCCCCCAAACCACGGGCAAAAGAAAAAGGACAAAGGGGACCGGAGGAAG
>NZ_JARWNW010000186.1 GCF_029868325.1 Nocardia carnea | reverse complement strand
CCCCCACCCCCCCCCCCCGCTCGTCCTCCGCCCCCGCCCCCCCCCCCCCGGCGGGGGCCCCCCCCCCGGCCCCCCCCGCCCCCCCCCCCCCCCCCCCCGCCCCCCCCCCCCCCCCCGCGGCCCCCAACCGCGGGCACGGGCCGAAACCTTTCAGGGCCTCGCTGAACTCGGCGCCGCCGTCGGTTACGTTCGGTTCGGTGCTGCCGGAGGGTCCGTGGTGACAGGTCCGGGCAGGTCAGGCGGTGAGTTCCCGGCCGGCCCGGAGGACGAGGTTGGTGAAGGTGCGGACGCCGATCTCCAGGGCGCGTTCGTCGATATCGAAGGTGGACTGGTGCAGGTCCAGCTGGGGGCCGGTACCGGACCAGACGCCGAGCCGGGCCATGGCTCCCGGGACTTCTTCCAGGTACCAGGAGAAATCCTCACCGCCGCCGGACTGCGGGGTATCGGCGAGCGCGTCCGGGCCGATCCCGCGGACCGCGTCGCTGAGCATCCGCACCGATTGTTCGTCGTTCACGACCGGCGGTACGCCGCGCCGGTAGTCGAGCTGGTACCGCACGCCGGTCGGCGCGAGGAGGCCGTCGACTATCTCCCGCACCAGCGGCTCCAGCAGCGACCAGGTGGCGTGGTCGCCGGTGCGGACGGTGCCGGTGAGCATCCCCGTCTGCGGTATGGCGTTGGGCGCTTTGCCGGCGCTGACCGCACCCCAGACCATGACCGTGCTGGTGCGCGGGTCGATCCGCCGGCTGAGCAGGCCGGGCAGGCCGGTGATGACGGTGCCGATGGCGTAGACGAGGTCACTGGTCAGGTGGGGCCGGGAGGTGTGCCCGCCGGGTGAGTCCAGAACCAGTTCCACGGTGTCGGCCGCGGAGGTGATCGCGCCGACCCGGATACCCACGCGACCCACCTCGAGCCGAGGGTCGCAATGCAGGGCGAAGACGCGATCCACCCCGGTCATCGCGCCTTCGGCGACCATATCCAGGGCACCGCCGGGCATCACTTCCTCGGCATGCTGGAAGATCAGCCGGACCCCGACCGGCAGATCCGCATCGGCCAGGGCCAGCGCGGTCCCGAGCAGGACGGCGGTATGCGCATCGTGGCCGCAGGCATGGGAGACGCCGGGAACCGTGGAGGCGAAATCCCGGCCGGTGAACTCCTGGAGTGGTAGCGCGTCCATATCGGCGCGCAGGGCGATCCTGGGGGCGTTCTCCGGGCCGATATCGCAGATCAGACCCGTCCCGCTGGGCAGCACCCGGAACGACAGACCTGCCTTGGTCAGCCAGGTGCCGACGAATTCGGTGGTGGCGAACTCGGTGCGGGAAAGCTCCGGGTTCGCGTGCAGATGCCGTCGCCACTGCACGAGATCGACCGTGTGCTCGGCCAGCCACGCCGTCACCGTGTCCTGTCCGTCGCGCACCGAACGGCCGGATGTGCTCACCGGATATCCTCCTGTCGTAGAACGAGCAGCTGCGAACCACTTCTCCGCGTGCCGGGACCGGCCCGTAACACATATCGCCCGCGACCCGAGTCGCGGTACAGGCGGCGGTTCCACTCGTCCCCCAGGGAACGGCCGTCACCTCCAGTTTCCCACCACGGCCGGATCCGCGCCCGGCGACGTCCCGGGTGTGACCACCGGAACAGTGAAGCGAAACGGATACCCGGATGCTAACTCTTGGCGAATTCCAGGTTGTCCGCGGTGGTCGGGACCGCCAGAGCGGCCAGCGTCGCCGCGTGCAGGCAACGTTTGATCACCGGCAGGCTGGCGTTCCGGTTGGCTGCCAGGGCGCCGGCCCGGGTGACCGCGGTATCGCGCAGATCGGTGGCGTCGGCAGTCTCGTCGACGATGCCCGCGGCGTATGCCTCCGGACCGCCGTAGCGGTGGCCCGTGGTCATCGCGGTGAGCGCGACCTGGTTGGTCAGCCGGCCCGTGACCAGCGCGTTCATTCCGACTGTGAACGGCATCCCGAGATGCACCTCGGGCAGGCACCAGAACCCGCGGTCGGCGCGCATGATCCGGAAATCGTGCGAGCTCGCGAGCATGGCGCCGGCACCGAACGCATGTCCGTTCACGGCGGCCACGGTGGGCAGCGGGAAAGCCAGGATCCGGCTGAACAGGCCGTGCACGAGATCGAGGTAACCGTGCATACGGTCGAGGTTGGCGAACAGCCAGTCGGTGTCGAGGCCGTTGCTGAAGAATTTTCCGGTGGCCGTCGTGACCAGGGCGGCGGGCCCTGAACTCGCTTCCACGGTATCCAGCAGAGCATGCGTCTCGTCGAGCCATTCGTGGCCGAAGCGGTTCTCGCTGTCGGTCTGGCCCTCGTTGCCCAGCGACAATACGAAAACGTTCCCCACGCGTTCCAGGTACGGCATACGTGCAGCGTATCCGCAGGACTACCGGGCTCCCACAGCGGTCGGCAGCGGTCGCCGGATCCGGTATGACACCGGTCCCCGGCGCCCGGAGGCCATACACTGACCGCCATGCTTGCCGACGAGGCTGCCCAGGAAATCGCCGCCCGGACCTCCGTGTCCCGGCACAAGGTCGCGGTAGTGCTGGGTTCGGGGTGGCAGGACGCCACCACCGAACTCGGCGTCCCGAACGCCGAAATCCCCATGCCGGAGTTACCGGGATTCGCCGCGCCCACCGCGCAGGGCCATATCGGCCGGGTGCTGTCGGTATCGGTCGGTGATACCGATGCCCTGGTACTCATGGGCCGCCAGCACCTCTACGAGGGGTATTCCCCCGCCGAAGTGGTGCATCCGGTGCGGACCGCAGTGGCGGCGGGCGCCGAAACGGTGATCCTGACCAACGCCGCCGGCGGTATCCGGCCCGGTCTGCGCGTCGGGGAAGCGGTGCTGGTGCGCGACCACATCAACCTCACCGGCGCGACCGCCCTCACCGGCCCCACGTTCGTCGACATGGTGGATGCCTGGGACCCGGAACTGCGTCACCTCGCCCGCCGGATCGACCCGGATCTCACCGACGGCGTGTACGCCGGGCTCACCGGACCGCAGTACGAGACCCCCGCCGAAATCCGCATGCTGGCCACCATCGGGGCCGACCTGGTGGGGATGTCCACGGTGCTCGAGGCCATCGCGGCCCGCGCACTGGGCGCCCGGCTGCTCGGGATCTCGCTGGTCACCAACCTGGCGGCCGGTGTCACCGGGGCGCCGCTGGCGCACGCCGAGGTACTGGCCGAAGGACAGGCCGCCG
>NZ_JARWNW010000185.1 GCF_029868325.1 Nocardia carnea | reverse complement strand
CGAGCTCGAAATCAGCCAGGAGCCGGTCCGGGGAATCCCGATGCCGGTGTTCCGCAACCGCAGGCGCGCCCTGCCGGAGCTGCTGATCGAATCGGCCCGCTACGGTGACAGCGAATACCTCGTCAGCGGCGAAACCCGGTGATCCCGCTGGTGCGCTGGCGGCGCTAAGCCTGCGCGCCCGCCGGGGTCCCCGGGTCCGCCGTCCACAAGGGTGCGACAAGCCAGGACATTCTCGACAACGCACTGCTACTGCTCGCCCAACGGGCCGGGGCGATGGTCGTCGACGATCTCCGCTCCGCCGCCGACGCCGCGGCCGGCCTGGCCGGCACCCACCGCGACACCCCCATGGCCGCCCGCACACTCGGCCAGCAAGCCCTGCCCACCACCTTCGGCGCACTCGCGGCCGGCTGGTGCAAGTCCCTGGACCGGGCCGCGGGGTCGGTCACCGCCGCATTGGCCCACCTTCCGGTCCAATTCGGCGGTGCCGCAGGCACACTCGCCGCCCTGTACCCGCACGGCCCGGCCGTCGCCGACGCACTGGCCGCGGAACTCGGATTGGCGCCGCAGGGCATCCCGTGGCATACCGACCGCACTCCGATCGCCGAACTCGCCACCGCGCTCGGCGTGGCCGCGGGCGCGGTCGCCAAAATCGCCACGGATATCGTGGCGTTGTCCGCCACCGAAATCGGTGAAGTCAGCGAGGACTCCCCCGGTGGATCCTCCGCGATGCCGCACAAACGCAACCCGGTCGCCGCCATCACCGCCCGCGCGGCCGCCCGCCGGGTACCCGGACTGGTCGCGGACGCGCTCGGGTCGATGGATCACGAACTACAGCGCGCCGCCGGGGCCTGGCATGCCGAATGGGAAACCGTCACCGACCTGCTGCGACTCACCGGTGGCGCCGCGCACCGGCTGGCACAGAGCCTCACCGGCCTGCACGTCCACCCGGAGGCGATGGCGCGCAATCTCGCGGTCACCGGCGGACTGCTGCTCGCGGAACGGGTCACCGCGGCACTGTCCGAACACACCGATCGCGCCCGCGATATCGTCACCGCCGCCGCCACCGCGAACCCGCCGGCCCTGGACACCGATCCATCGATCATCGAATGTCTCGGGGCGCAACGGGTTCGTGAACTCCTGGATCCGGCCGGATACCTAGGGCACGCGGCCGATCTGGTGACGCGGGTGCTGACCGAACGCGACGGCACCCGCCCGGAATCCCGGTGAATCCGGTGCTCACCGAACACAAGACGCGGCCGCGGAAACCCGCGCCGCGGATGGACCTACCGCACAGCAGGGGCGGCCTCGGCTGTACGCGACGGTCCATGCACGGAACTCGGCAGGCTATCCGGGCCAGTTCGCATCTGCGGCATCGACCACCAGCACCACACCGGCTGAGGCCGGACTGCGCCCTGCAGGACTGCCCCACGCCACCGATCAGCCACCACCGGCGTAGGCAGGGCAAGGTTCCGGCCGGCCGCCGCACCGACTCCACACCCCCAGCTACGACCGGTGACCCGGCCATTCGGCCGAGACAAGGCCGGCATGAACCGATGTCGCGAGGCGGCGGCGTTGCTTCCGGCACCGCTCGGCGAAACCGCCCGAGTCCTGCACCGCGCACAGCGGGAATCCCCGTGATGCGTGCGCGAACACATGACGCGGCACAATCTTCGCAACCCGAACGGAGCAAGTGAAATGGGTACCAGCGCAACGGATTCGACCTCGACCGTCGAGCTCTCCTACCGAGCCGCCGGGCCCGCGACCGCGGCATCCACCGTCGTACTCCTCGGCTCGCTCGGCTCGAATCGGTCGATGTGGGATCCACAGGTGGCCGCACTCTCCGCCGACCACGAGGTTCTTGCCGTCGACCTGCGCGGTCACGGTGAATCCCCTACCGGGACCGGTGATTACACCATCGCGGGCCTGGCCGACGATGTCCTCGCGCTGCTGGACCGCCGCGGCCGCGACCGTGTCCACCTGGTCGGGCTCTCGCTCGGCGGCGCGGTCGCCCAGTGGATCGCGGCGCGCCACCCCGCCCGGGTGCGGACACTGACGCTGCTGTGCACGGCCGCGAAGTTCGGCGCTGCGCAGGGCTGGCTCGACCGGGCCGCCGCGGTGCGGGCCGACGGCACGGCATCCCTGGCCGAAGCCGTGGTCGGCCGGTGGTTCACCGCCGGCCTGGCCGGCCGCGACCCCGAACTGATCGCCCGTAGCCGCGCCATGGTCGAAGCGACCACCGATGAGGGCTACGCCGGCTGCTGTGTCGCACTCGCCCATTTCGACAGCCGCGCCGACCTCGCCCGGATCACCGCGCCCACTCTCGTGATCGCCGGTGCCCAGGACCCGGCCACCACACCCGACGATATGCGCATCCTCGCCGCCGGGATCGCGGACTCCACCCTGCACATCCTGGACCCGGCCGCGCATCTTGCCAGTGTCGAACAGGCCGGACCGGTGACTGCCCTCATCACCGCGCACATCGGCGGCCACCACGAACGCGACCACGCCTTCGACCAGGGGATGGGAGTGCGCCGGGCGGTACTGGGCGACGCCCACGTCGACCGCACCGTCGCCGGCACCACCGATTTCACCGCGCCGTTCCAGGATTTCATCACCCGCACCGCCTGGGGTGATATCTGGAGCCGGCCCGGCCTGAACCACCACACCCGGCGCCTGCTCACCCTCGCGATCCTCACCGCCGTCGGGAACACTCACGAACTGGATATGCATATCCGGGCCGCGCTGCGGGCCGGGATCGCCCCGGAGGAGCTCGCCGAGGTCTTCCTGCACACCGCGGTCTACGCCGGGGTGCCGAACAGTAACCTCGCCTTCGGACTCGGTAAGGCGGCGCTCGCCGAGGGCATCGGGCCCGATCCGATCGAGTCCTCCAGCGCAGAGGAAGCAGATCGACCATGACCGAACCCTCCCCGGATTACGTGCAATCGCTGGGCCGCGGCCTGGCCGTAATCCGCGCCTTCGACGCCGGCCATCCGCGGCGCACACTCAGTGAGGTCGCCAAGGCCACCGACCTCACCCGCGCGACGGCCCGCCGGTTCCTGCTGACCCTGGTGGAATTGGGCTATGTGCGCACCGACGGGTCCGTGTTCTGGCTGACCCCGCGCGTCCTGGAACTCGGCTATAGCTACCTGTCCAGCCTGAGCCTGCCCGAGGTCGCGGGCCCGCATCTGGAATCGCTGGCGAATCAGGTGCACGAATCGACCTCGGTATCCATCCTCGACGGCGAGGACATCGTCTACGTCGCGCGCGTACCGGTGAGCCGGATCATGACCGTGTCCATCACCATCGGCACCCGCTTCCCCGCCTTCAGCACCTCGATGGGCCGGGTCCTGCTGGCAGGCCTGCCGGAGCAGGCATTCGAGGAATACCTGGCGAAGGTCACCTTCACTCCGCTCACCGACCGCACCGTCCTCAGTGCCGACCAGCTCCGCGAGCAGGTAGGCAAGACCAGGGAGGCCGGCTACTGCCTGGTCGACCAGGAGCTCGAACAGGGACTGCGCTCGATGGCCGCCCCGATCCGCGACCACACCGGAACGGTCTGCGCTGCCGTGAACATTTCCACGCACGCCGCCCGCTACACCACCGACAGTGTGCGCACCGACCTGCTGCCGCCGCTGCTGAGCACGGCCGCGGCCATCAGCGCCGACCTCGCCCGCGTCCAGAACCACGCCTGAAATTTCACGAAGGAATCCCATGATCGACGCTGTCATCTGCGAACCGCTGCGCACCCCGGTCGGCCGTTTCGGTGGAGTGTTCAAGGACATCGCGCCGGAAACCCTGGCCGCAACCTTGATCACCGAACTGATCAGCCGAACGGGCCTGCCCGCCGACCGGATCGACGATGTCATCCTGGGCCAGGCCTCCCCCAACGGTGAGGCTCCGGCGATCGGCCGGGTCGCCGCCCTCGACGCCGGTCTCGGCGTGGACGTTCCCGGGTTGCAGGTGGACCGTCGCTGCGGTTCCGGACTACAGGCCGTGCTCCAGGCGTGTATGCAGGTCAGCACCGGCGGTAGCGATCTGATCCTGGCCGGCGGCACCGAATCCATGAGTCAGGCCGAGTTCTACGCCACCGGTATGCGCTGGGGTGTGAAGGGTGAGGGCGTCTCCCTCGACGACCGGCTCGCCCGCGCCCGCGTGACCGCCGGCGGTAAGAATTTCCCGGTCCCCGGCGGCATGATCGAAACCGCCGAGAACCTGCGCGCCGAATTCTCGATCAGCCGCGCCGACCAGGATGCGCTCGCGGTGCAGTCACATCAGCGCGCGGTCGCTGCCCAGCAGTCCGGCCGCTTCGCCGAGGAAATCGTCGGAGTCCCGGTGCCGCAACGTAAATCGGAGCCCCTGCTCGTCGGCACCGACGAACATCCCCGCGCCGACACCACCGTCGAAGCCCTCGCGAAACTGCGCCCGATCCGCGGCAAGGTCGACCCCGACGCCACCGTCACCGCCGGTAACGCCAGCGGCCAGAACGACGGCGCCGCCCTCTGCGTCGTCACCACCCCCGAAAAGGCGCGCGCCCTCGGCCTGCGCCCCCTGGCCCGCCTCGCCTCGTGGGCTGTCGCCGGTGTTCCGCCCCGCACCATGGGCATCGGCCCCGTCCCCGCCACCGAAAAAGCCCTCGCCCGGCTGGGTTTGACGCTCGACGATATGTCGGTCATCGAACTCAACGAAGCTTTCGCCGCCCAGACCCTTGCCGTTCTGCGCACCTGGAAACTCGAACCCGACGACGACCGCCTCAACCCCAACGGTTCCGGTATCTCCCTCGGCCACCCCGTCGGCGCCACCGGCGCCCGCATCCTGGCCACCCTCCTGCGCGAACTCGACCGCCGCGAGGGCCGCTACGGGCTGGAAACCATGTGCATCGGCGGCGGTCAGGGATTGGCAGCGGTCTTCGAACGCCTGACCTGAGTTTCAGCCGGCGACCGTGTCCGCGGCGCGATTGCGGGTCCCGTAGCGAGCGCGGGCCTCGCTCGGCGTGGGGGTGACCGGACTGTCCGGAGGCCCGGCGGTCAGATGTTTGCGCAGCACCTCGCCCGCCTGCGGAGCGATATAGGGCGCGGCCAGCAGTAACCCGCGTTTGTCGAAGAGGGTCGCCAGCCAGACCAGGATCCGGGCGGCCGGGCGGACAGCCAGGTCGACGATTCCCGGACGATCGAAATCACCGAGCACCCGCATCCATGTGGGCAGGGTGGCGATGGAGGCCAGCGACAGCAGGCGCGCACCCACAGCGTAGGTCCAGCCGGCGCCGTTGCGCGGCGAGGTGAACAGCATCTGCCGAATCCCCTGCTGGGCACGTTCCGATGTGCACAGGCGGGGGCGCACATCGGCGAAATATTCGCGGATGCCGTCGCGGGTACGCGGTACCTCGCCGGGTTTACAGGTCTGCAGTTCGGCGGCGATCGCGCATTCTTCCCAGTACCGGTCCTCTTCGCCGGGATCCAGTCCGGGACCGAACATTTCGTAGGCCTTCAGCACCGAATGCCAGCCGGTGAGGTGGATCCAGAGCTGGGTTTCCGGGCTGTTGGCGCTGTAGCGGCGGCCGCTGATCGGCTCGATACCGGTCGCCATGGTGTGCAGGGTCATCAGGCGCTCGGACGCGGCGATCGCGGTGCGGGTATCCCCGACCGCGACGAGCAGGAAGTAGACGAAGGTGTGGTCGAGGCGGCTGCGCGGATCGGAGTAGATCTTGCCGGTATCGGCAACCGCCGCGGTGAGGAACGGGTCGAAATGCTCCAGCGCGACGGCTCGCTGGAATCCGATGACCGCAGTGGGTGCGGTCCAGACTTTCCAGGAGGGTGAACCCGGTCCGAAGAAACCGTTGTCCACGCGGCGGAGAGTGGTCGGATCAAAGGTCATCGGTCGCTCCTCTGCGATCCCGAATCATCAATACAACGCCACCGTAGCAATTACTCGAAGTGAATACAACGGTTGCGTAGCTTTTGCGGCCACAGCCGGTCGGCCGAGCTCGGGATGGAACAATGGCCGGGTGGGAAGGAAGCGGCAGTGAGCAGATCCGGTACAGCGGACCGCCCGCGCAGGCGCTATGCGCCACGGTTACCGCCCGAGCAGCGGCGGGCCCAGCTACTCGACGCCGCCTTCGCGGTACTCCAGCGCAGAGAACTCCACGATCTCAACATGGAGGCGGTGGCACAGGAAGCCGGCGTCGGCAAACCCGTGCTCTACACCGTGTTCCGCACCCGCGCCGAACTGGTGGCCGCCCTGCTCGAACGCGAACGCGAACGCGGGCTGGAACAAGTCGCCGATATGCTGCCCACCGACCTGCTGGGCGCGGACCCGGTGATAGCCGCGTCCGCGACGGTCGAAGCATTCGTCGGTGTGGCCCTGCAGAACCCGACCCGCTGGCGGCTCCTGCTCGCCGGCCCGGATAACGCTCCCGACGAATACCGCGAGGCGGTACGCAGCTCCCGCGCGGGGATACTCGAACAGGCCGAAGCCCTGGTGCGAATGGGCTTGGCGATCGACCCCCGCTGGGCGGATATGGACTCCGCGCTACTCACCAACTCCCTGCTCACCGTCGCCGAAATGCTCGGCCGGCTGGCCGTGAGCCAACCCGAAACCTATCCGCGCGAACGTATCGAAGGTTTCGTGGAATCGGTGGTGCGGCTCCTGGCCGGGCCCGCCGGCGCAAACGGATGAGCGCTACCGACCGGCCCATACTGTTCCTCGACATCGACGGGCCACTGATCCCGTTCGGCGCACCGGACGGTACGTATCCGCACCACCGGTCGTCCGGAACGAATCCTCTTCTGACACGGCTCGATCCCGGACTCGGCCCGCTGCTGTCGGCACTCCCCTGCGACCTGGTGTGGGCCACGACCTGGATGCACGAGGCGAACCGCTCGATCGGCCCGGTACTCGGCCTGCCGCCGCTGGCAGTAGTGGACGCCCTGGACGAATCCGGCGATCCCATCGATGAATGGTTCGGTCTGCACTGGAAAACCCGTGCGCTGGTGGCATATGCCTCCGGCCGGCCTTTCCTCTGGGTAGACGACGAGATCGGCACCGGCGACCGGGAGTGGGTGGCGGCGAATCACCCCGGCCGCGCACTCCTGCACCGGGTGGACGCCCATATCGGGTTGCGACCGGATGATTTCACCGTATTCACCGACTGGTTCCAGAACGAACGCCGGTCCTGAAGCGCAACGAGCGGCGCCCTGTTCACATCACCAGCAGCAGTAGCACACCGGCGACCGCGAGAATCGGTAGACCGCGGAGCAACTGGCGGATCAGGTCGACCGGCAGCGGCCCGGTCGTCGTGATCAGCAGCAGGCCCTCGTACGACAGTGGCGAACGGGTCCGGATCCGGTATGCCGCCAGAGCCGCCGCGGCAGTGCTGATCGCGGCCACGGCCGGGCCGGTGGCGAGGACGGTAAGTGCGGCGGTGAGGCCGAGCGCGACAGCGGGGACGATGAGCATCGGCCCTCGAAGCGTCCGGTCGCCGGCGCCCAGGAGCACGCGCAGTGCCGGGTCGCCGCAGATATCGCGCAGGCCCGCGCTGAACAGCATCGCGATCCAGAACGAGCCGCCGAGTCCGGTGAACGCGACCAGCAGTGGGGTGCCGACGGCGGTCGCGAACCATACGGCAGCCACCACCGCCGCCGTGATCGCGTACGCCGAGGGCCGGCGACGGTGCCGCAGCAGATCCGCACGCAGCAGCGCCGCGGCCCGACCGGATGGCAGCCGCCGGGAGACCGACCGGCCGACCCGCCGCCACGCCCGTTCCTCCAGAATCCCGGCCAGCACCGAAGGATCCAAGCTGGTCAGCGAGGCCTGGGCACCGGAGGTGAGAGCACTTCCGGAAGCCAGATCCGCGCGGCTCAGATACCGGCAACTCGCGACCGCCCATAGCGCGCCGGCCGCCGCCGGTACCGCCGCGACGAACACCGGCGGCCACGCGGCGAGCACCGGGACCGTCCACTGAGCCGTCGCCGCCACGGTCAGCGCGAGGCCGGTAACGGCGAAGCCCCATCGAAGCAGTGGTAACACCGGGCCGGGGAGCCTGCGCGACTGGACGAGTACGGCGATGGCGACGACGATCACACCCACCAGCGACCCCAGTACCGTGAGCGGCCCCCACATACTCGCCCCCGCGATATACGCCGTGAGACGCCCGGCAACTGTTCCGGCAGCCGCACCGGCGGCGAGGGCCGCCCCCACCCGGACTCGCAAGAGCGCGCCCCGATCCACCGGCGTGGACAGCAACCACAGGGAGTCGGGGGCGTTCGCACCGACCGGGCCGAACGCCTGCGCGAGCAGCAGGCCACCGCTCACCGCCGGCGCGAACAACGCCCACGCGCCGGTAACGGCCCACCCCGGCCCCGCCGTGAACAGGACCGAACCCACAACGGCGGCGGGCCGGGTCGCGGCCCACCAGATGACCCCACCGACGACGTAGGCACCCAGTACCAGCAGCACCACGGCGCCCGCCCGGTTCTCCCGCACAGTATGAGATCGTGTGAATCCGCGCCGCAGCGCGAGTATTTCGCGTGCGGCCGGGACGGCAGGCATAGTTCCTGTCAGCGCCACAGGTCACCGTCCACGACATCATCGGCGACGGCTGCCACCAGCTCCGGGTCGTGCGAGACCAGCAGGATCGCCGTACCGGCTTCCTTCTCCGCAGTGAGGGCGCCCGCCAGCCAGGCGCGTCCCGCCCGGTCCAGATGCTGTTCGGGTTCGTCGAGCACCAGCAGCCGGCGCGACCGCACGAACGCCGAAGCCAACGCGAGCCGCCGGCGCTGACCGCTGGACAGGGTGACGGGCAGCTGGTCGGCGGCCTCGGACAAACCCACATCGACCAGCGCCCGGCTCGCCACCCGTCGGGGGTCGGCGGTGCCGTGCGCGATCGCGACGAGTTGCAGATGTTCGTGAACTGTGAGGTGCGCGAAGGTGGCATCTTCTCCGCTCACCGCGGCCACGGTGCTCCGGAAATGCGGATGCGATTCGTCGACCTCGCGGCCGTCGACGGTGATCCGGCCGGAATCGAGCCGGTCGCGGCCGAGTACGCAGCGCAACAGGGTCGATTTACCGGCACCGTTGGCGCCGATGATCGCGCAGCAGCGACCGGCGGCGACATCGAAGCCGACGTCCCGGAAGACGGTCAGGTCACCGAAGCGGCGTTCGGCCGCCCGGACCTGCAGAATGGGTTCGGACACAGGGGTACTCCCGTTTTCCTCGTGAGAAGTGATCAGGCGAGGAAGCGGGGACCGCTCAAAAAGTGACAGCCGGCACGGTCCCCGCACGGGGACCGGGCGCTCTGGGCCGCGGCCGACCGGCCGCATCGGGATGACTGTGCCGGCGGAACGCCCCACGCAGCCGCTGCTCCTCGGCCGTCGGCCCGCGCACTGTCCGGCACTGCCCGAACAGCAGATCCTCCGCCCGGCACACCACGAGGTAGGCCGCGGCGACCGTTACGACAACGACCAAACCGGCCAGCAACAGGCTGCGGGTATCGGGCTGAGTGAGTACCGACCCGAACGCAGCACCCCAAACCAGCAGAAACGCCACCACCGAATTGACGAGGTAGCGGCTGCTGAACATCCCGCCAGACTAATCGATGCGGCAGTGGGCCCACTGCACAGCATGAAAACAACGGCGTTCACCAGACCAGAAAGCCTGCTATCGCAAGACCGGATCTTCCGCAGTTCCCGCAAGTCGCCGACGAGCCGCCCGGAATACCACGCTGACCAGCCTTTTCCTGCTAGCTTTGGGTGCACCTGACCGAAGAGGAGAGAGCCATGGTGCGGTCGAGTTTCTTCCGTATCGGCATCGGCACGGCCGTCGCTGCCTTCCTGCTGGCTGTTTTCGCCGCGATCTTCCCGGCAACTGCCGCCGCCCAGGACACCCCGGCGATCTCCCTCTCCGCGAGGGCTTCGGGAACCACGATCGACTACACCGTGACCGACGTCCCGAACCGGCGCGACACCTTCCCGGTCATTCCCGGGGAATGCACAACCGTCCTGGTGAACACCGCCGTCGCCGCGCCCATCCTCGCCCCCGCCGCCGTCGACACCCTCAGTGGCCGCGAACCCGACGCCTTCGCCCTGTTGCAGCGCCTGATCGCCGAGGGCGCCGTCACCGCCGGACCGCACGTCCAGTTCGCCGCCGCGGGACAGGTCACCGGGTCGTTCACCGAGATCCCCCGCGGGGTCTACCTGGTGGCCACGGTCTGCAATGTGACCCCGCTCAGCGGCGAGTTCCGGCCGGAACTGCTCGATATCGTGCCCGTGGTCGTCACCGATCTGCGGGCCGGTTCGGCGGCTTCCGCCCAGTAATCCGGTACCGGTCGCGAAACACATGCGCCTCAACGCGCTTTCCGCAAAAGGAGTACTACCGGCCGATAGCTCTGTCCGGCGAGAATGAAGTCCACAGCGGACCGGGCAAGAGGTGGTCATGGCGGAGGACGAACGGATTTCGAACGCCTATTCGGCGAATGCCGAGTTCTGGATCAGGATCGTGCGCGAAGACCGTGACCCGTTCCGATCCAGGCTCACCGATCCGGCATTACTGGACCTGATCGGCGACTGCTCGGATCACGTTGTTCTCGACGCCGGTTGCGGCGAAGGCTATTTCGCGCGTGAACTGGTGCGGCGCGGCGCCCGGCAGGTGCATGGTGTGGATACCTGTCCGGAGTTCGTGACCGCGGCGCGTACGCATCCCGACCACGATCCGGCCACGGCGACGTACCACGTCGCCGATGTCGCCGACCTCCCGCCGGCCGACGCGTCCGTCGACCTGGTGGTCGCGAACCGGCTGCCGCACGGTATCGACGATCCGGGTCGCCGCTTCCACGAGTTCGCCCGGGTCCTGAAACCGTCGGGACGGCTGGTTCTGCTCGGTATGCATCCCTGCTTCTATGTGTCACGGGCCGAACGCGCCGCCCCGGGTGGGCTGTCCCTGGATTCCTATTTCGGCACGAGGAGGGTGGAGCAGCGGTTCGAGGTGCAGGGCGAACTCTCTCCCATGCCGTCGGTACAGCAGTTCTATTCTCTGGAAACCTATTTCGAGTTCATGACCGAAGCCGGCTTCGCGGTGACGGCCCTGCGGGAACCACATCCGACCCGGGAAGAGCGCGGCCGCGATCCCTGGTGGAACGAGAACTACACCCGGCCGCTGTTCCTCCTGCTCGAATGCCGGCCGTACCCATCCCGGCACCGCCGGACGTAGCTCACCGTTTTCGCCGGAAACGGGTTACGTTGAGCGGGTGGGTGAGGCGATATCGCTCGGTGCGGTCCAAGAGACCCTGTTGATTCCGCTGTACGGTCGCGCGCAGGACGCCGGGCGGCCGGACAGTATTCTCCGCGACACCAGGGCCATCGAACTGGTCGCCGCGATCGACTACGACTTCGCGAAATTCCGGGGCCCTTCCCTGGCGGGGTCGGTACTGCGGGCGTCGATCTTCGACGAATACCTCCGCAGCTATCTGGCCGAACACCCCGACGCCACCGTCGTCGATCTCGGCTGCGGCCTGTCCACCCGCTTCGACCGCCTCGACAACGGCCGGCTGCACTGGTTCGACCTCGACCTGCCCGACACCATGGCCCTGCGGCACAAATTCTTCTCCGACAGCGACCGGTACACGATGATCGAGGGCTCGATTCTCGACGACGACTGGTTCGAGCAGGTCCGCGAACCCGGCGGTCCGGTTTTCCTGCTGAGCGAGGCGGTGCTGCTCTACTTCCCGGCTGATACCGTGCACGCAGCCCTGGCGCAGCTCGCGAAGGGTTTCCCGGGCAGCCGGCTGGCCCTGGACACCGGCGGCAAGGCGATGATGCGCACCCAGGACCGCAACCCGGTGTTCAAACAGGTATCCGCACGTATGGAATGGGTCTGCGACGACCCCGGAACTCTGGAGTCACACGGCGCCCGGCTGCTCGAATCCCGGACCTTCGCCTCACCCCAACCGGCCGTCGCCCACACCTGGCCCCTGCGCTACCGGCTGGGCATGAAAATGGCGCGGGCAATCTTCCCCCCGCCCGTCACCACCTACAAACTGAACCTCTTCGAAACCACGCCACTCAGCTGAACATTGCACAGACCGTGGTGGCCGTTTACGGCTCAGTCCCGGTAGATCGTGACCCAGGCGTTCATCGCGGTCCCGCGACACGTCGCGCCACCCGATACGGTCCCTGTTCTCTTCCCCCAGCGAAGCGCCGCGCCGCCTCGGGTCACCCGCTTCGTAGCCGGCATCGGCAAACAAGATTCCTGGCACAGCAACGACTTTCACAATTACCGTAGACTATGGAGTTCTATTTCTTGATCGTGTCCTCGCTGATGGCGATCACATTTGTCTGGGTTCTGGTTTCGGAATTCCGCCAACGCAAACGGCGGCGCCGCCGCTCCGGGGGCAGTAGCGGTCGCTGGTCCGTAGGCGGCGGATCCGGGAGCGGAGGCGGCTGCAGCGGAGGCGGCTGCGGCGGAGGCGGGGGTGGCGGCGGTGGAGGTGGCGGCGGAGGTTGCTGACACAGCGGCCGTGGGAGAGGGTGCCGACGAGAAGACCAATAGGCTCATCCTGTGAGCGAATCGCAGGACAACAACCGGACCTCGCCGCGCGCGACGGTGGCGGACGCGCTGCGGGCGGACATCCTCGCCGGTCGGCTCGCTCCCGGCGATCGCCTGCGCGAGGTAGATCTCGCCGAACGTTTCGGAGTATCCCGGATCCCGGTGCGGGAGGCGCTGTCACAGTTGCAGAGCGAAGGTTTCGTCACGCTCGTCCGCTATCGGGGGGCGACCGTGTCCGCTCCCTCGGGTTCGGTGGCTCGGGAGCTGGTGCAGATCCGGCGGGGGCTGGAAGTGCTCGCCGCGCAACTGGCCGCACGGAACCGGGGCGGCGGCGCAGCCGGTGAGCTGGCGCGGGCGGTGCAGCTCGGGCGGGCGGCGGATATTCAGCATGCCCACGACGAACTGCCGGCGTTGACCCTGCGTTTCCACCGGCTGGTGGCCGAGGCGTCGGGTAATCAGCAGTTGCAGGTCATGTTGGAGCAGATACTCGAGCGGGTCTCGTGGATCTTCGGCCAGCGGCTGGACACCCGGACCCACACCTCCTGGAGTGACCACGCCGCGATCGCGCAAGCAATTCTCAACGGCTCTCCGGCGCAGGCCGGCTACCTGATGGACGAACACATCGCCCGGGACGAAGACCTGCTCATGAATCTGGACCCGGACAGCCCGCTGAAATGAGCCCGGGCACGCCCCGCAACGGCGGCGGGCGTGTCCTATGCCCCGGGCGCCCGCACCTCGGTCTCCCGCATTCCCCGTCGAGCGGCGGTACAGGGCGGGCCCAAGGCCTCCCCAAACGAAGTTCTTGTATACAAGATCGCGGCGTAGCAGCCTAGAACCTGGACTGTTCACGACAATGGAACGTTGAGCAACATCGCCGAAACGTTGTTTGTATACAAATTCAGGTGTTGCTTGTTTCTTCTGCCCGAGGCCAGGTCCTATGTCCACCGACGCCCCGACCCACTCGCCGCCGCTGCCACCCGCTCCCCCGCTCCCCTTCTGGCGCACAGCGCTTTTCGGTGTCCAGCATGTGCTCGTCATGTACACCGGCTGCGTCGCGGTGCCGCTGGTGTTCGGTGCCGCACTGGGCCTGGACACCTCCACCATCGCCACCCTGGTGAACGCCGATCTGCTGGTCGCCGGTGTCATCACGCTCGTGCAGGCCCTCGGTATCGGGAAACTGCTGGGGGCGCGGATGCCGGTGGTGGCGGGGGCCTCGTTCACCGCGGTGACGCCGATGATCCTGATCGGCGAGGAATACGGCCTGTCCGCGGTGTACGGCGCGATGATCGCGGCCGGAATCTTCGGGGTGCTGGTCGCTGTGCCGTTCGCCAAGCTGGTGCGCTTCTTCCCGCCGATGGTGCGCGGGGCGGCGGTCACCATGATCGGGCTGTCGCTGATCGGCAAGGCCGTATCCATGACCTTCGGCGACGAACCGGCGGGTGGTGCGCCGCTGGCGCTGGCGGCGGGCGTGGTGCTCACGATCATCGCGTTGATGAAGTACGGTCGCGGGCTCGTCGCGCAGTCGGCGGTCCTGATCGCGCTGGTGCTGGGCACGCTCGCCGCGGCCGCGCTCTCGCTCACCGATTTCAGCGCCGTGGGCAGTGCCGACTGGTTCGGCCTGCCGAACCCGTTCCTGTTCGGCACCCCGACCTTCCCCCTCGCCGGAATCATCTCGATGTGCCTGGTGATGCTGGTGATCTTCACCGAATCCACCGCCTATCTGATGGCCACCGCCGACAATCTCGGCCGTCCGCTGGACCAGAAGCAGCTCGCCCGCGGGTTGAGCGCCGACGGTGTCTCCGCGGTGCTGGCCGGTTTCCTCACCTCGTTCCCGGACACGATCTTCGCCCAGAACGTCAGCCTGGTCCGGATGACCGGGGTCGCGAGCCGGGGTGCGGTCGCGGTGGCCGGTGGCCTGCTGGTGGCGCTGGGGCTGGTACCGAAGATGGGCGAGGTGGTGGCCAATCTGCCGGGGCCGGTGATCGGGTCGGTGAGCCTGGTCATGTTCGCCACGGTCGCGGGCGTCGGTATCGCCACGCTCGCGCGGGTGGACTATTCCCGTAACGACAATCTGCTCGTGGTCTCGCTGGCGATGGGCATCGGGATGATCCCGGTGGTCGCGCCGGAGGTGTACGAGGGGCTGCCGTCGTCGGTGCGGATCATCGCCGGGGGCGCGATCACCAGCACGGTCATCGTGGCATTCGTCCTGAATCTGCTGTTCAACCACGTACTCACCACCAGGACCCCGAAAGAGAGCGCCGTATGACCGGGATCGCCCTGCTCACCGTGCCCACCGCCGCCCCGGGCGATACCCGCCCTTTCGCCATCCTGTCCGAAACCGGCTACCGCACAGACGATCTCATTTCGGTGATCGGTAAGACCGAGGGCAACGGCTGCGTCAACGATTTCAGCCGCGGGCTGGCCGCTGCGCTCTGGGAGCCGCGGATCCCGGAGGCCGCGGTCACCGTGTTCTCCGGCGGCACCGAAGGTGTGCTGAGTCCCCATGTGAATCTTTTCGTCCGCGACGAGAAACGGTATTCCGGTTTCGATCGCGGGCTGGTCGCGGCGGCCCGGCGCACCCGGTCCCTCGACCCGGCGGAGATCGGCCGGGCCGCCCAGGTCGACACCGTGGCCGATACGGTCGGGAAGCTGCTGGCCGAACTCGGTGTCATCCCTTCCGATGTGCATCTGGTGCTGGTGAAATGCCCGCTGCTCACCTCGGACACCATCACCGCGCTCCATATGGCCGGGCAGGCGCCCGTCGCGACCGATACCTACGCGTCGATGGGTTTCTCCCGGGCGGCGAGCTCGCTGGGGATCGCCGTCGCGCTGGGCGAATGCGACCGAGAGACCGCGCTGAAGGCTCTCACCGGCGACGCCGATGTCTGGTCGGCCCGGGCCTCGGCCAGCGCCGGCGCCGAACTCGACGACTGCCACATCCTGGTGGTCGCCGAAAGCCCCACCGCGGCGAACCCGCTGCGCGCGGTCCACGGCCATATGGCCGACGCCCTCGACCTCGCCTCGGTACAGCAACTACTGGACCGGATCGCGGCCGAGGGCGGCACGGTGCGCCAGATCTTCGCCAAGGCCGAAGCCGACCCCACCGGTTCCGTGCGCGGCTTCCGCCACACCATGCTCACCGACTCCGATATCAACGCCACCCGCCATGCGCGCGGCGCGGTCGGCGGGCTGCTGTCCGCGCTCAAGGGCGACGGCGCCGTATACGTCTCCGGCGGCGCCGAACATCAGGGCCCACCGGGCGGCGGCAGCATCACCGTGATCTACGAACTCCCCTCTCCCGATCGGAACCCCGCGCTATGAGCACCACAACCACTAGCGATACCGAACCCAGCTGGGAGATAGAAGAATACGAAGATCGTCCGGTACCCGCCGACCGCCGGCGCGGGCTCGGCTCGGTATCCGCGGTCTGGTTCGGATTCCCGATGGTGCTGACCTGCGCCATCTTCGGCGGGCTGATCGTGTATTCGCTCGGCTTCTGGCTCGGTCTGCTCGCCATCGCCGTCGGCAATATCTGCATGATGCTGTATGTCGGCGCGCTCAGCGTGATCGCCGGACGCAGCGGGAAGAACTTCGCGCTCACCGCCGCGGAAAGTTTCGGTAAGGCCGGCGCTTTCCTGCCGTCGGCGTTCCTGGCGACCATCGTCATCGGCTGGTTCGCCTTCCAGACCGGGATGGCTGGGGCGATCCTGCACGACACCCTCGGCTGGCACGAACAGTTCACCGCGCTCGCCGCAGGGCTCGCGTTCATCGGGGTCACGCTGCTGGGGATCCGGGCGCTGTCGGCGATCGGCCTGGTCGCGGCACCGGTCTATGTGATACTCGGGCTGGTCGCGATCGGTCTGGCCGTCGCCGACGGCGGCGGTTCACCCACCTCCTATCAGGGCGGCGCGGGCGCGGCAGCCATGAGCTTCGGGGCCGCGGTGACACTGGTGATCGCCTCGTTCATCGACTCCGGCACCATGACCGCCGATTTCACCCGCTGGTCCCGTAACGGCCGCGAGGCCTTCCTTGCCGCGGCGTCGGCGTTCCCGGTCGGTAATTCGATCGCGCTGGTGATCGGCGGTCTGGTGGTGGCACTGGGCGGCAGTGCCGATCCGGCCGCCGACGGCGGTAACTTCCTGGGGCTGCTGGTCGACCACGGGGGTCTGCTGGTTCCGCTGGCGGTGGCGTTCGTGTTCATCAATCTGGGCTCGGTCTGCGCGCACTGCCTGTACAACGGCGCCGTGGGCTGGAGCCAGCTCTCCGGAGGCAGGATGCGACGGCTCACCTTGATCCTCGGCGCGGCCGGGGTGGTCCTTGCGGTGGCCGGGATCTGGTCGTACTTCGAGCAGTGGCTCAACCTGCTGGGGGTGATCGTGCCACCGATCGGCGCGGTCGTCATCCTCGATCAGCTCGTCCTGCCCCGTTTCGGCCTCGGCGCCGCGAACCGCGAAACCCGCTGGCACTGGCCGGCCTTCACCGCGTGGGCCGGTGGCGCAGTCGCGGCCCTGATCACCCACGAGTTCGCCCCGTGGCTATCCGATGCGGTCATCGGTTTCGTGGCCGCCGCCCTCATCCTCACCCTCTGCGCGACCCGCACCGCGCGAAGCAACAAGGAGATCCCCGCATGACCCTCACCACCGTGGACGCCGCGCCCTACACCTGGCCCTTCGACGGCCCGATCGATCCGGCGCGCACCGCACTGCTGCTGATCGACTGGCAGACCGATTTCTGCGGTCCCGGCGGCTACGTCGATCAGATGGGCTACGACCTCGCGCTCACCCGAGCAGGTCTGGAACCCACCGCACGAGTGCTCGCCGCCGCCCGTGACCTCGGCCTCACCGTGATCCACACCCGCGAAGGTCACCGACCCGATCTGTCGGACCTGCCGGCGAACAAACGCTGGCGGTCCGCGCAGGTCGGCGCCGAGATCGGCAGTACCGGCCCGTGCGGGCGCATCCTGGTCCGCGGTGAACCGGGCTGGGAGATCGTGCCCGAGGTCGCCCCGATTCCCGGCGAACCGGTCGTCGACAAACCGGGCAAGGGCGCCTTCTACGCCACGGACCTCGACCTGCTGTTACGCGCTGCCGGTATCACCCATATCGTCCTCACCGGGATCACCACCGATGTCTGCGTGCACACCACCATGCGCGAAGCCAACGACCGCGGTTACGAATGCCTGGTGCTCTCCGATTGCACCGGCGCCACCGAGAAGAAGCACCACGAGGCCGCACTGAGCATGGTGACCATGCAGGGCGGGATCTTCGGCGCGGTCGCCACCTCCGACCAGTTGCTCGCCGCACTCGGTAAGCAGACCGTCACCGCATGAGGGTCGTGCTGATCCACGGGGTGGCCACGGACAGCCGGGTGTGGGCCGGGACGATCGCCGCACTCGGTCGGTCCGTGGAAGTCTGCTGCCCCGACCGCCCGCAATCCGGGGATATGGACACCGAAATCGCCGCCCTCGCACCGCTGTGCGAGGGGGCGTTTGTGGTGGGAGTCAGCGGAGGCGCCACCTTGGGTTTGGAACTGGCCGCTCGCGGAGTCGCGCTCGCCGGTGCGCTACTGCACGAACCGGCAGCCGGATCACTGGCACCGGGATTACTGGACGAGATCGCGGCGGCGTTCCGGAGTGACGGTGTGGCAGGGCTCGGGCGTGCACTCTATGGTCCGTCCTGGACACCGGAACTCACCACTGCCTCCACCGAAACGGTTGGCGGCGAACTGGCGATGTTCCGCGCCTTCGAACCCCGGCCGGTCGGGCCACTGGCGCAGCGGATCACATTGACCGTGGGTGAACGGTCGACCCCCGCACGGCACCGGTCGGTACAGGATCTCGCCGCCACCCTCGGAACGAAACGGCATGTATTGCCAGGCGTGGGCCACGCGGTACATCTGCAAGCCCCACACCAGCTGGTCGGAGAGCTCGAAACCGCCACCCGGTGACCCCGGGCCTAGCTACTGCCGAGCTCTCACCAGCTCGTCAGGCCCCAAGAACATCGCAGGTCAGGAAGAGTATCCCGGGTAGAGCGCCGAGGCGGGTACCCGCCCCAACGAACCGGATCAGATGATCAGGTTGTCGTGGTCCTTCCAGTACGACTCGCGGAGGCGGCGCTTGTAGAGTTTGCCGCTCGGATCGCGGGGCAGTTCGGTGGTGAAGTCGATCGAGCGGGGACATTTGTAGGCCGCCAGTTCGGTACGGCAGAAAGCCATGAGGTCGGCGGCCAGGGCATCGCTCGCAGTGGCGGGGTCGGCCGGTTGGATCACCGCCTTCACCGCCTCCCCCATTTCTTCGTCGGGCACACCGATCACCGCCACATCCGCGACCGCTGGGTGGGTGGCGAGGATGTTCTCGGTTTCCTGGGGGTAGATGTTGACGCCGCCGGAGATGATCATGTGCGCTTGCCGGTCGGTGAGATACAGGTAGCCTTCCGCATCCAGATAGCCCATATCGCCGAGGGTGCGCCAGCCGTTCGGGTGCGCGGCCGCGGCGGTTTTCGCCGGATCGTGGTGGTATTCGAACGGGCGGCCGCCGGCGAAGTACACGACTCCGACCTCTCCCGGCGGGAGTTCCGCGCCGTCCTCGCCGATGATATGGCATTCCTGGGCCGGTCGGCCCACCGAGCCCGGATGGTCCAGCCATTCCCGGGCGGTGATGTAGGTGCTGCCGACGTCCTCGGTGCCCGAGTAGTACTCGGCGATGATCGGGCCCCACCAGTCCAGCATCTGCTGTTTGATCCCGGCCGGGCACGGTGCTGCGGAATGCACGACATCCACCAGGCTGGAAGTGTCGTAGCGGTCACGTTCGGGGGGCGGAAGCCGCAACATGCGCACGAACATGGTCGGCACCATCTGCGTATGGGTGATGCGGTGGCGTTCGATCAATTCCAGGCACTGCCGGGCATCGAAGCGTTCCATGACGACGACGGTGGCCCCGAGCCGGTGCCATGACATCGAGAACACCAGTGGAGCACCGTGATACAGCGGCGCGGGCGAGAGGTATACCGCATCCGGCGTCGCTCCACTCACCAGCAGACCACGGGCGATCTGCACCGGCGCGGCGGACGGATCGCCCAGCGGTGTGGCCGGTAGTGGTTTGCGGATTCCCTTCGGCTGCCCGGTCGTGCCCGAGGAATAGAGCATTTCGCGGCCCTCGCATTCCTCGGCACCGAGCGGGCCGGCGGATGCGGCGGCCAGCACCGCGTCGTATCGCTCGAATCCGGGCAGCTCTCCCGTCCCCGCTATCCGCACCGGGATTCGCGACAGGTCCAGGTCCGCGACCACGTCCGCCATGGTCGCGCCGGCGATCAGTGCGGTGGCGCCGCAGTCGTCCAGGATGTACTGCACTTCGCCGGCGGTGAGATGCCAGTTGACCGCCGTGTAGTACAGCCCCGACCGCTGTGCCGCCCACGCTGTTTCGAGGAACTGACGGTTGTTCTCCATCAGGATCGCGATATGGTCGCCGGTGTTCAGTCCACGTGCGCGCAGAGCCCGTGCGGCACGGATCGACCGTTGCTCCAGGTCCCGATAGGTGACGACCTCCCCGCTCGACGCCATGATGATCGCCGGGCGATCCGGTGCACGTTCCGCATGCCATCCGGGGGTCATCTCCGCCGCCCCTGCGGACTCGACCGAATACTGCTCGTTCGTCATACACCTGTCCTCACCCCGGCGAAACCGCCTTATCCGGTTGTACTCCACGGGAGGGATGCGGCGCGGCGATTCGGCGACGTTCGCGGTTGCCCGGTCGGCGCGGACTCCGCAGACGACCTGCGGTGGCGCAATCGCCCACCGCGGTCTGCGCCGGCGGTATCAGGGTTTCGGGACCGCCGGCAGCGCGATCGATGGGTCGATGAATTCGTTGGTCACCAGGTCGGATGCCGACATGCCGTCGGCGATCAGGTCACCGCGGTTGCGCAGGATCGGGGTGACCGCCTCGATCACCCGGTCCACTCGGGCGGTGTCGAAATTGCCGAGGGTGTTATCGGGTCCGTTGCCGACGATCTGCTCCGCGACCTGAACCTTCACCGAATCGGTGTTCCCGGCGGCGGTCATCGGCGGGCCGTCGGGGATGGTTTCGGCGATACGCAGCAGGGCGGCGTTGACCGGTTCGGGGTCGGCGATGTAGTCGACCTGCGCCTGTTGCAGCATCGGGACCAGTTTCGTCAGGCACGGTCGTAGTGCCTCGAGTTCGCCGGTGCGGACCGACCAGGCGTGCGGGTAGATCTCGTAGCCGGATTCGTGGATCAGCAGGTAGTCGGTGGGTTTACGCCAGCCCTCCACATCGTGTGCCCAGCGGTAGGGCTCGTTGGATACGTAGCCCTGCTGCATGACCCGGCCGCGTTCGGCGACGAAACGGCTCGGGGTGCCGTCGAACGAGGCGTCGGCCTGGTCTTTGCCGACGTAGCCGTTGGCGACGAGGTAGTCCATGAAGATCTTGCCCTCGCTGTACACGACGGGAGCGCCGGTTCCGGGGACGTCTTTCCAGGATTCGACCTGGTAGCTCGCCGGATCCCACATGATGATCTGCGGGTTGACGTCGAGCGAGGCGAAGACGCCGGTGACGGGGAAGTCCTGCCGCGCCCGCACGGCGTCGTCGGTGGGTACGAAACCGAGGGTGATCGAGGTGTCCTGGTACATCTGCGCGGGTACCGGCTGGCCACCGAGGAAGGGGCCGCCCAGCCGGACCTCGACATTGATACCGGTATCGCCGAGCGGACCCACGTAGGAGCCTTTGTTCACGTCGACGGTGCCGTCGGGGCCGACGAGCTGGAAGGCGGCGGCCCGTTCCGGTGTGGCATACCAGTCGGTTTGGATGACGACGGTATCCGGGCAGACCCCGGCCAGTGGTCCTTCGCCGGTGGGTTCCGGGACGGATGTGGTGCCGCCGCAGGCGGCGAGGAGAGCGGTGCCGGCGAGGGCGGTCAGGACGGAGATCGATCTCTTCATGGGGTCTTCCTGGAGTGAACAGCGAATGGGTCGATGAGTGCAACAGCGGAGGTTGTGCGGCGCCGGTCAGCGGCGGCGACCGTGGGCGCGTTCGACGCGACCGGCCAGGAAGTCGAAAACCCAGAACAGGATCAGCCCGGCCAGTGACGACAGCAGCAGAGCGGTGAGCAGTTCCTCGGTGGCCAGGCGCTGGCGGTAGACGTCGATCATCCGGCCGATCCCCGGCTCGCCCTGCCGGAAGAAGAAATCCGCCACGATGGAGCCGATGACGGCCATCCCGCCGGAAATCTTGAAACCGGAGATCATGGCCGGAAGCGCCGCGGGTAGTTGCAGTTTCAGCAGGCGTTGCCTGCGGGTGGCGCCGTGCAGGGTGAACAGGTCGTGTTCGGCGGGTGCCACGGATTTCAGCCCGAACAGGGTATTGGTGACCACCGGGAACAGCGACACCATCACGCAGACGATGACCCGGCTGCCGAATTCGTAGCCGAACCAGAAGCCGAACAGCGGGACCACGGCAAGGATCGGGATGGTCTGCAGGATCACCGCGTACGGGTACAGCGAGTACTCGGCCCAGCGCGCCTGGCTCATCACCACCGCGAAACCCACGCCCAGCACCATGGCGACGACGAGCCCGCTCAACGCGACCAGCACCGTGGAGCCCAATGCGGACAAGATTTCGGCGCGAACCGCGGAATCCAGCAGGCCCTCTGTGATCACTTCGTCGGGCCCGGGCAGCAGGAACCGCGATTCCGCGGCGATCAGGTAGTGGCTCGCGAAGTACCACCCCGCCATGACGAGGACGAACACCACCACCGGGGCGATGATCCGCACCGGCGCACCCCGTCGGCGCCCCGGCGCTTCCGCAGGTTTCGGTGCGGTGCGCACGGTGACCGCGGCGGCGGTATCCGCCGCGACCGTGGTCATGCCGCGACCGCCTGTTCGGCAGTGTGCAGCGCGGCCGATACCGCACCGGCGATCTCGGCGAATTCCGCCGTATAGCGCAGGCCCGGTTCCCGTGGGAAATCCAGCGGCACCGTGATATCGGCGGCGACCCGGCCGGGCCGGCCGGTGAGTACCACGACCCGGGTGGACATGAACACCGCCTCGGGCACGGAATGAGTGACGAATACCCCGGCGAATGCGTCACGCCGGAACAGGCTGCCCACCTCCTCGTTGAGCCGCTGCCGGGTGATCTCGTCGAGGGCGCCGAACGGTTCGTCGAACAGAAACACCTCCGGTCGCAGGGTGAGCGCGCGGGCGATGGAGGCGCGCATCCGCATACCGCCGGACAGTTGCGCGGGTTTGTGTTTCTCGAAGCCGGTCAGCCCCACCCGCTCGATCGCGTCGAGGGCGGCGGCGCGCCGTTCGCCCCGGGGCACACCGGTCAGTTCGGCGGGTAGTTCGACGTTGCTCAGTACCGAACGCCACGGCAGCAGGGTGGCTTCCTGGAAGACGTAGCCGAGCTGCCCGGTACCGATGTCGACGCTGCCGGCACTGGCCTGCTCGAAGCCGGCCGCCAGGCGTAGCAGCGTGGATTTACCGCAACCCGACGGACCGACCAGTGATACGAATTCCCCTGCGCGCACGGTGATATCGATATCGCGCAGGGCGGCGGTCCCGTTCTCGAAGACCATCGATACATTCCGGAATGCGAGGGCCGGTTCGGATTCGATCGTATACGCTGCCCCCTGCGAAGAGGCGGGCGCCGGAAGTGCCTCTGTACTCATGGAACAGTTTTAGCGGGCGCTGATTGCCGATCGCGGTCCACCGGATTACGCCACTGTTTCGTATACGATCAATCAACGAGTTTTCCGTCGCGGGCCACCACGCGGCCCGCCTTCACCACCAGGCCGCGCACCGGAACACCGGCCACGGCGGCCGCGGGTACCGACGCCTGCACGGTGAGCAGATCCGCGCGAGCGCCTGGACGCAGGCCGTAATCAGGTAGCCCCAATACCTGTGCGCCACCATATGTCCCGGCAGTGAGAGCGAGTTCGATCTCCTCGTCGGCCAGCAGCCGGTCACGGAAGGCGACCGTATTGATCCGGCGCAGCATGTCACCGTCGCCGTACGGGGTCCACAGATCGCGGATACCGTCGTTGCCCAGCGCGAGAGTCGCGCCGGCTGCCTGCATGACCCGCAGCGGGACCACCGGTGCGTCACCGACCGCGCAGGTCACCATGGCCACCCCCGCGTCCACCAGGCTTTCGGCAATCCGCTGCTGCTCGGCGGGCGGCAAGGCACCCATGGCGTAGGCGTGGCTGATGGTCACGCGGCCGGCCAGCCCCGTGGCCCGGGTGCGTTCGATGATCAGATCGAACTCCCAGGCACCGAGCACGCCCGGATCGTGCAGGTGGATATCGATCTTCGTACCGAAACGTTCGGCCAGCCCGAAGAGCAGGTCGAGCTGGCCGGTGGGGTCGCCGTCGAAACCGGCGGGGTCGATACCGCCCACCACCTCCACGCCGTCGGCGAGGGCCGCGGCCAGCAGGTCGGCCACGCCGGGGCGGCACATCACACCTCCCTGCGGGAAGGCGACGAGTTCGACATCGACGCGATCGCGGTGCCGGGCGGCGGCGGCCCGGACCGCTTCGACCCCGGCCAGGCCCACTTCGGGATCGATATCGATATGACTGCGCACATATGCGGTGCCGCCGGCGACCATGGTTGCGAGCAGGTCCGCCGCGTAATCGGCATTGGGGATACCGAGTTCGCGACGCCGGCCTTCCCCGTTGGCGATTCGGCCCGCCAGCGAACGGCCGCCGGTATTGGGCACCCAGGGGCCGCCCCACAGGGTCTTGTCCAGGTGGCAGTGGGTATCGACGAAACCGGGCAGGACCAGTGCACCGTCCAGGTCGACGGTTTCGACGCCGGGCGCGGGCAGATCCGCGGCGATGCTGTCGATCCGGCCGCCTCGGATCAGGATGTCGGCCGTTTCGAGCGGCCGGCCGGGCGCCCACGGGCGACCGTTGCGGAGTAATAGACCGGATGCCTCGGTGAGTGGGAAATCCTGCACAGCGGTTCCTTCTTTCGACAGGTCAGGTGAACAACATGGCGGTGCCCGCACCGGCACCGAAGACGATCACCACGGCGCGGAACACGCCGGGGCGTAAGCGGTCGGCGATCTTCGCGCCGACGGTCCCGCCGGCCAGGCACGCCGGTGCCAGTACGGCCACCGACCACCATTCGACGGGACCGAACAGCGCGACGGCCACGGTCGCGGTGGTCGAAACCGCCAGGGTCAGCGCGCTCTTGAGACCGTTGAGCAGGTTGATCGAGGCATCGATCCCGAGCGCCAGGGCCGTCAGCAACACGATGCCCATGCCGCCGTTGAAGTACGCGCCGTAGACGCCGCCCAGAAACACTCCGGCGAACAGGGTGAACCGGGAATCGCCCCCCTTCTCGGTGAGCCGCCGCGAGATCATGGGCTGGGCCGCGAACAGGGCGGTGGCCGCCAGCACCAGGTAGGGCACCAGCGCGGCGAACACCTCGGGCGGCGCGGCCAGCAGGGCGATCACACCACCGACTGCGCCGGCAGTGCCCGTGATGACCAAACGCGGGAGCAGGCTGCGATGCTCGCCGAGCCGGGAGCGCAACGCGGCCGCCCCACCCAGGTACCCAGGCCATACCGCGACGGCGTTGGTCACCGTCGCGGTGACGGGCGGCAGGCCGGTGGCCAGCAGCGCGGGAAACGACAGCAGGCTGCCGCCACCGGCGATGGCGTTGCAGACACCGGCGCCGAAACCGGCCACCAGCAGCAGAACCGCGTACGCGGGGTCCATAACGTCCCTCCGATCCAAAGCGAGCCAGAATCGTATACGAAAATCCACGCGCTCGCTTCCCGAGGAGGCGCCCGAAGTCCGTCGAGCGCGCCGCCGACGCGGCACGGCCGCCCCTCGCGACCAGCCCACAGCCCGACGCACGAGCAAGTGAGCAGAACACCCCCCACCGGCATCCCGGGCACACACCTGGTATCCAGTTGGAGAAACCGGGCGGTGGATCGTATGCGACCACGCCCCCGACCCGAGCCGAGGACGATGTGGCCAGCAGTAAGCCGCGTATGACCAAACAGCAGGTGTGCCGCGCCATTCGCGAGGACATCGTCAACGGGGTCTTCGCGCCCGGCCAGCGGCTCACCGAGGACACCATCGCCGAGGGTTACGGGGTTTCCCGCGTACCCGTGCGGGAGGCGTTGCGCACCCTGGAAGCCGAGGGTTTCGCCTATTCGCGCCCCTACGCCGGGACGTTCGTTGCCGAATTGACCGAGGCGGAGGCGGCCGACCTGCTCGAGATCCGCGCCCTGCTGGAACCGCTGTGCGCCGGCCGGGCCGCGCTACGACACAGCCCGGAACAACTCGGCCGCCTCAAGGAACTCACCGCGCTCGGCCAGGATGCCGTGCGCACCGGCCGGCTGGACGACCTGACCAGGCTCAACAGCCGATTCCACGAGGTACTCGCGGAGGCGTCGGGCAGCGCCCTGCTGACTCAGCTGATCACCCAGCTCGGCTGGAAGATCGCCTGGGTGTATGCGGTGGAACTACCGCGCCGGGCCGGCGATTCCTGGGCCGAGCACGAGCAGATCTGCGCCGCCCTGGAAGCTCGGGACGCGGAGCTCGCCCAGCGGCTGGTCACCGAACATATCGCCCATGCGACCACCGCCTACCGGCTCCGGGACCACCGTTGCCCGACGGCCGGATCGGGTTCGTAACGCCCGCGAAGCATTCCGCCGCATCGCCGGAAACAGAGGGGTCGTATACAAAATAGGACCTGTTTCGCCGGCCTGGAGGTATCGATGCCGCACCCGCTGCCGCTGAACGAGCCGGATCCGCTGCCGCAGCGCGAACGGATTTCGGCCCGCAGGGCGCCCGAGCCGCCGGCCCACCTCGGCACGGCCTATCCGGCCGGCGGCAGCGACACGGCCGAAACCGGTGGCACCGCTGTAATTCAGGCACCGGTCGGTAGTGCTGCGCCTTCTACCAGCGCTGCGGCTCCGTACGGTAGCAGTGCCACCGCGAACTCCCGGCCCGGCAGCCGCACCGACTCGGTAGCCGGCACTGCGGCGAACCGGTTACCGGGTACCACGGGAGCGGCTACGCGCCGCAGCGCCGGAGATTGCGGCCCGAACAGCGGAGCACGATCCCTGCGCAGCGGCCCGGCGGCCCCGGCGGACAGCAGTCGGGCCGACCTGCTGCTGCGCAACGCGCATATCGACGATGCGGCCCCACTCGTGGATATCGCCGTCACCGGCGGCGTGATCACCGCGATAGGCCCGGACCTGGCGGATACCGCCGATCAGGAGATCGACTGCGCGGCCCGCGTGGTGATACCCGGTTTGGTCGAATCACATGTCCACCTCGACAAGGCCCTACTCGACCGCGAACGCAGCGGCGACGGGACACTCGCCCGGGCGATCGCCGTCACCGCGGAGCTGAAACGCGATTTCACCGCCGCCTCGATCCGCGACCGCGCCCGGCGGGTGCTCGAACAGGCGATCATGCACGGCACCACGGTGATTCGCGCACATCCGGATGTCGACCCGATCGTCGGCCTGCTGGGAGTCGGCACACTGCTCGAGCTGCGCGACGAATTCCGCGGCCGGATCGACCTGCAGATCGTCGCGTTCCCGCAGGAGGGGATCCTCCGCGCCCCCGGCACCCTCGCCCTGCTCCGGGAGGCGCTGAACGCGGGCGCGGACGTGATCGGCGGCTGCACCTACAACGAGGACTCGGTGGCACAGTGCCGCCGGCATATCGATCTCGTCTTCGATCTGGCTGCCGAATTCGGTGTCCCGGTCGACCTGCACGCCGATTTCGCCGACGACACCACCGACCCCCGGTTCGCGCTGGCCGATTACATCGCCGAGGTCACCGAACGCACCGGGATGGGCGGCCGCGTCACGATCGGGCACGCCACCTCCCTGGCCGCCCGCCCACCCGCGGACCGGCAGCGGGTGCTGCGCCGCCTCGCCGAGGCAGGTGTGGCCGTGGTTCCGCTCCCGGCCACCGATATTTTCCTGGGCGGGCGCACCGATACCGCGAATATCCGCCGCGGTATCGCCCCGGTCCGCGAACTGTGGGCGGCCGGCGTACGAACCGCGGTCTCGTCCAACAATATTCGCAACGCCTTCACGCCCTACGGCAACGCAGACCTGCTGGATATCGGACTGTTCCTGGCCCAGACCTCACATCTGGCAGGTCCCGGCGATCTCACCCGCGTACTCGGTATGGCGACCTACGAAGCGGCCGCCGTGATCGATATCGCCGACCGCTACGGTCTGCGGGTGGGCGCCGACGCCGACCTGGTCGTACTGTCCACGCATCGGGTCGCCGACGCCCTGCTGGACCGGCCGGACCGCTGCTTTGTGATCAAGGCGGGGCGGATCGTCGCGCACACCACCCGCACCCAGCAACTGCTACCGGCGCTGCACTTGTGAGTAGCAGGCCGGTCCTGCAGCCAGGCCATCCGCACCGCGGGCGGTAAGGGGCTCGCCTGAGGCGGGATCGAATACGGTTGCGGGTTGTCCGAGCGCCGGATGCTCAGGCGGCCGAACGGTTGCCCTGGTGGATGAGGGCATCGATCCGGCGCTTGTAATCGTTGAACTCCGGTGCCGTCACCTCGCGGTCGCGGGGCAGGTCGATTCCGATCGTCTCGCGGATATGACCGGCCGTGCCGTGAGCGGTTCCCCCGGCCATCACCACAACCCGGTCCGACAGGTACACCGCTTCCTCGACACTGTGCGTGACGAAAACGACCGTGACCCCGGCTTCCCGGTGAATCCGGCCGAGCTCGGCTTGCATATCGCTGCGGGTGAGCGCGTCCAGGGCGCCGAACGGTTCGTCCATGAGCAGAACGGCCGGCCGGTTGGCCAGGACGCGGGCGATGGCGACCCGCTGCTGCATCCCGCCCGACAGCTGGTGCGGGAAGGAATCGCGCACTCGGGTGAGGCCGACGGTTTCGAGGCAACGGGCGGTGGTTTCGCGGATATCGTCGCGGGTCATCCGGGCCTGTTTCGGACCGTAGGCGACGTTCTCGGCGACGGTGAGCCACGGGAACAACCCGTAGTCCTGGAAGACGACGCCGCGGTCGGGTCCGGGCCCGGTCACCGGTTCGTCGCCGACCGTAACCGTTCCCTGGGTCGCGGTTTCGAAACCGGCGAGAATCCGCAGCAAGGTGGATTTCCCGCAGCCGCTGGCGCCGACGACACAGACGAATTCACCGGCGGCGATATCGAGCGTGACGCCCTCGACCGCGGGCCCGGCCGTACCGGGATACCTCTTGCCGAGGCTGTCGAGCACGATCCGGGCCGGCCGGTGCGGGCGGCGGCGAGTGGAATAGATCTTCATACGATCACCTGATCCGCAAGAGGGTCATGGAAGAAGTGGGCGGCGCCCGGCGAGTAGCCGGACGGCCAGCATCATGATCCGGTCGGCGAGGAATCCCGCCAGGCCGATAACGATCATCACGGCGACGATGAGGTCGGTGCGCGACTGTTCCCGCGCCTGGGTGATCAACGCACCCAATCCCACGCGGATACCCACGGTTTCGCCGACCACCAGGATCACCCAGGACAGCCCGAGCGCGATCCGGAGCCCGGAGACGATCGTGGGTATCGCGGCCGGCAACACCACCTTGTACAGGGTTTGCGCGGGCGGGGTGCCGAGCATGGCGGCGGCCTCGAACAACCGATCCGGCACCGACCGTACCCCGGCGACAGTATTGACGAGGATGGCGAACACCGCGGCCAGGAAGACCAGGAAAATGGTCGCCCTGTCCCCGAAACCGATGATGAGCAGCGAGAGCGGAGCCCACGCGGTGACCGGGATCGGCCGCACCAGGCCCAGGGTCGGTTCGAGCATCCGGTGCACGGTCCGCGAACGACCCATCAGGATGCCGAGCGGCACCGCGACGGCCGCCGCTATCGCGAAACCCTGCACCACCCGCAGCGTGCTGGCATAGAGGTGCAGCCACAGGGTGCCGCTGTAGCTGTCCTCGACGATCCCGCCCACGGCGAGGTCGACGAGCCGGCGCGCCACGTCGTAGGGGGTCGGCAGGAATTGCATCTGGATACCGAACGGGAGCGTCCAGCCGCCACCGACGCCCCGGTCCCACAGCAGCAGCGCCAGGAGCGGCACCGGAAGCGCCCAGAGCACTGCGGCGATTCGCGCTCCGAAGCGGGTCCTCCGTTTCATCCGGTCGGTGTGCTCGCCCGCCGGGGGCTCGGCCTCGTGCGGCCGGATCGCCGGCTCGGTCCGGATGTCCACCGTGGCCATCACTGGCTCGCCGCGGTATCGAGGAATTCTGTCCGGAAGACCTTCGTCATATCCGGTGCGGTGGGCAGTTGGTCGAACTCCACCATCTGCCGTGCCAATTCCGTGACCCGCTGCCGGAATTCGTCGTCGAGTTCCCAGCGCAGCACGACGTTCTGGATGGCGATATCGGTAACCTCGCGCTCCATACCGAAGGTTTCGACGAGGCCGCTCGCCCAGGCTTCGTGGTCACCCTTCATGAACTCGATGGCACCCGTGAAACTCTGCACCGTCTCGCGCGCCCGTTCCGGGTGTTCGTCGAGGAAACGACCATTGCCACCGAGAACGATATTGGTGGCGCCGATGGGCGTCTCGTACGGCGAAAGGATCTGGTGCGCCCCGGCCTGCCGGGCGATGGACACCCCCATTTCGGCGCTGAGGAAGGCATCGACGCGGCCCGCGGTGTAAGCACCGGCCATATCCGAGTACGCCAGGTTCACCAGCTGTACATCGGTGTCCGGGTCGAGGCCGTATGCCCGCAACGTGAGTTTCAGGGCGATCTCCTGCGAAGAACCGGCCGGGAAGCCGATCCGCTTACCGCGCAGATCCTGCGGGGTGCGGATATCCGGCCGCCCGACGAAACCGGACCCGCCGTCGGCGGCCGAGGCGATGATCGCGACCTCCTGGTTCGCCGCGACACCGGCGAGCATCGCCGGTGCGCCCAGCACACCGATATCGACGGCCCCCGAGGCCAGCGCGTTCTTGATATCGGGCGAATTCTCGAACAGGACGATTTCATAGGTGGTGCCCGGCGGGGCGAACTGCTGCATGAAGTACGGCGCGTACAGGTGGGGTTGGCCACGCAGGGTCCCGATCCGGATGGCACCGGGGTCACCGCCGGCGCTGTCCGGAGTGGCGATACAGCCGGTCAGTCCCGTGACTGCCAGCAGCAGGATCCCGATAACCGATAAGAGATGGCGGAGCGGACGTTTCATACTGGATCCTCACTGTGCGGCAACCCCTCGGCCGGGACAGCGGCATTGCTGACTGCGAGGCGGATCAGGGAACGGTCGGTGCCCGGCGCGCCCACCAGGCACACTCCGCTGGGGCCGCCCTCATCGCGGTCCAGCGGTAGTGTCACCGCGGGCAGGCCCGCGATCGACGCCGGACAGGTCAGGCGCAGGGTGCGCGCACGAGTCGATTCGCGGATTCGGGGGCCGGCGGTACGGGGCGGCGGCGGGGTCGCGGCGGCCGGGAGCACCAGGACCCGGTTGCCGAGTACCGCCCGGATGCGGTCGGCAGCCGCAGCGAGTTCCTCGCGAGCGGCGGCGGCCCGTGCGGCGGTGACCGTGGCGGCGAAGGCGAAACGGTGGGCGATATCGGGTTCCAGCACACCCGGATGCTCGTCGACCCACTGCCCGTGATTCGCCCACGCCTCGTACGCTTGGACTACGCGGAACGCGGCAATCCACTCGTCGCGGGGACACAGGTCGACCGGTTCGGCGCCGAGCCCACCGGCCACCGACCGCACCGCGGCGGCGATCCCGGGATCGGCCCCTGCGCACAGCTCCCTGTCGACCACGAAGCCGCCGGGCGTGACGGTATCCGGGCCGAGCAGGCAATCCGCGACGGTAGCCAGTGTTTCCCCGTCTGCCGTAACCCAGCCGACCGTGTCGAACGACTGCGCCAGCGGCAATAATCCGGACGTTTCGATCCGGCCGTGAGTGGTGCGGATCCCCCACAACCCTTGATAAGCGGCGGGCACCCGGATGGACCCGGCGGTATCGGTGCCCAGCCCGATCTCCACTTCCCGGCGAGCAACGGCAACGGCCGGACCGCTGGTCGACCCGCCCGGGATACACTCGGGCGCAGCCGGATTCACGGGCATCCCGTAGCGGCCGTTGTTACCGGTGAGGCTGTAGGCGAACTCGTCGGTATGCGCAATACCGGTGACCTCGGCTCCGGCCGCCAGTAGCCGCGCCACCGCGAAGGCATGATCCGTCGCCGGCTGCTGCTCCGCCGCATAAGCCGGAATTCCGGCGCCGACGGCGAAACCCGCTACCGCATACAGATCCTTCACCGCGACGGTCAGGCCGGTCAGCGGCCCCGGTCCGGTCGCCGCCGCGAGCGGCGACCCGCTAAAACGCCACACGGCCGCATCGATCCCCGACGAGATACCGTTCCGCGCCCGGGAAGCAGCGGCATCGGCGTGGGCAGCGATTGCCCCGCCGGTGAGAGCGCCGCCCGCGGTCATCGGACCCGCTCCAGGATGCGGCGGGCGAACGTTGTCTCCGCGCCCACGCCGAAATCGGCGCGCCGGATCATCCCGTGCACTCCGCGCACCTGGTCGACCGCCTGCGAGATCGTGAAATCGGCGGCGGCGCTGAGGTACAGATAGGACTGCCGGGGGTCGGCGTCGAAGAGCCCGGCCACCAGGTCGACGGCGTGGGCGACGCATAGTTCCAGCGCGGTGTTCAGGTCCGGATGGATACCGGTGGGGATCAGCATTCCGTGCGCGGCGGCGAACGGGCCGATCCGTCCCCCGAATCCGCCGACGATATCCGCCGCGGAGATCACGTCCACGGTCAGTGTGGCGCGCAGCGGCGCCTCCAGCGCGGTCAACGCCACTTCGCCGTCGCCCTGCGCGAAATGCGGGTCGCCGATGTAGAGCAGCGCCTCGGGTACTTGGACGGGCAGGAACAGGGTCGCGCCCGCCGTGAGGAGTTTGATGTCGATATTGCCGCCGTGCGGTCCGGGTGGGACGGAACCCACGCGGGTGCCGGTATCGGTGGCCACGCCGATGATCCCCAGGAACGGGGCCAGTGGGAACACCGCGCTCCCGGCCCGCCCGGTGGAATCGAGCGGCAGGGCGCCGAACCAGCGGCCGTCGCGATCGTGCACCCGGCAGAACTGCCCGTAGTCACCGTCGAATCCCGGCCGGCCGGCCAGCACCCCGCGACCGTGCCGGGTGGACACGACCCCGTACGGCGCACGCATGGTCAAGGCTTCGATGCGTACGGCCAGCAGATCGCCCGGCTGCGCTCCGGCGACGGCGATGGGCCCGGTGACGATATGGGGTCCGGCCCCGGGCTCGCGCCGGGTGTGCGCTGTCACCTCGACGGCATCGGCGAGTACATCCTCGCGGTGCACGCCGTGACTCCCGAAGTATTGCACCGGGTCCGAGCCCTGGTCTTCCAGGATTCCTTCATGACTGACGGTGTCGACGACGACCGTGGTTCCCGCCGCCACGGTGACGACCGGGGTATCGGTACGGCACGGTAGGTGTCCCCAGAGCACTCGGTGCGGGTCTGCCGGGACGTATGCCGTGCCGGGTTCGATACCCGAACCCTGTTGCAGCACCGGAAATGCGGCGGCGTAATCCTGTCCGATCAGTGTCGTCACCGCGACCTCCTTATTGGTCGGACCACCTGATGCACCGACCCTAAGAGCCCGGGACCCCCACGGCGAGCGGGGCGGCGGAACGTAACGACCGATTTACCGCCGGGCAATACGAGCACGAAAAGTGCTGGATATCGGTAACTTTCCCGAATCATTCGGACACGTCGCCGGCACGCCGCGGTATTCCGGGAGCTGATAGGTTGTATCCCTTCCGAAGCGATCGCCGCGCATTGGTCCGACCTCGATCCGGGCACCAACCGCTGCGATGCGCCGACGATGAGCCGAACGAGGAGGGGACCGTATGACATTCGCATCGATACCTCCGATGCGTCGTCCCACGCGCAGCGTCGGCGCCGAGGTCGCGGCACATCTGGAACACCTGATCACCAGCGGTGAACTACGCGCCGGTGACCGGCTCCCACCGGAACGAGACCTCGCCGCAAGCCTGAACGTTTCCCGCTCCTCGTTACGCGAGGCCATGTTCGAACTGGAATCGAAGAAACTCATCCGGCGCCGGCAGGGCAGCGGCAGCACGGTGGCCGATATCCCGCGCACGGCCACGGAACTGCACGGCAACCTCGCCGGAATCGATATCGAACTCGGTTACGCGACCGAATTGCGCGATCTGGTCGAACCGCGGATCGCGCAGCTGGCCGCGCAGCGCGCGGTCGCGTCGAACCTGCTGTCCCTCGATGAGATCCTGGCCCGCTCACACGAGCATCTCGCACCCGACGAGTCGATGCGCCTCGATATCGAGTTCCATGCTCTCCTGGCCCACGCCGCCCAGAATCCGCTGCTTGTCACACTGTGCACCATGACCACGGAATGGACCCGGCACACCCGTGTCCTGTCCCACCGCACCGCGCTGGGCCGCCGGATCTCCGTCCAGGGACACCAGACGATCTACCGAGCGGTTTCCGCGCAAGACGGCGCCGCCGCCGCGGCCGCGATGGAACAGCACCTGCGCGAGGTCCGCGAGATCAGCGTCGCTGCGCCGACCCGCTGAATCGCCGATGGCCATCGTTGCACCGCCCCGGCACCAGGTCTTTCTCTGCATTCCGTAGCGTTCTCCGCAGAATCCGCCGAGGAGGAGGTCGAACGTGACGGAGATCGAGGGCGGGCGAACGGTGCGGGTCGGCGACCGGGATATCTACTACACCGAATCCGGTTCGGGACCTGCCGTACTGATGTTGCACGGCGGCGGTCCCGGCGCCTCGGGGCAGGCTGCGTACGCGCACAATGCGGATGCGCTGGCCCGCCGGTTCCGGGTGATCGTCCCGGATATGCCCGGGTACGGGCGGTCGAGCAAGTACCTGGACCGCTCCGACCCCTTCGGCGACCTGGCGGCAGCCATGACCGGGCTGCTGGCCGCGCTGGAGTTGCCCAGCGCGCATGTGGTCGGCAATTCCTACGGCGGGGCGGCGGCCCTGCGGATGGCCATGGACTCGCCGGACACGGTCGACCGGCTGGTCCTGCTGGCTCCCGGGGGTATCGGCACCACCCGGGCGTTGCCGACCGCGGGCTTGCGTGCGCTGCTCGCCTACTACGCCGGCGACGGCCCCAGCCGCGAGAAGCTCGCCACCTTCATGCGCGAATACCTCGTGCACGACGCGCGCACCATCAGCGACGAGATGATCGACAACCGCTACCGCGCGAGTCTGGATCCCGAGGTCGTCGCGAACCCGCCGCTGCGCCGGCCCTCGGGACGGTCCGCCCCACGCACCCTCTTGCGCATGGACCTCACCCGCGATCCCCGACTGCGCCGGATCCCGCATCCGACCCTGGTGGTCTGGGGTGCGGAGGATCGGGTGAACCGCCCCTCGGGGGCGCATATGCTCGCCCGCCGGATCCCGCACTGCGATGTGTATCTACCGGCCGCCACGGGGCACTGGGTACAAGGTGAACGGCCCGAATTCTTCAACAGCCTGGCCACCGCCTTCCTCGACGAACCCCAGTAGCCGACGCCTGCGCCGATATCGCGCGTAATCGACTGCGCGTTGTCGGCCCGGGGTGGGATCGCCGAATCGCAAGCCGCCCCACCGGCCCGTCGCTCCCACCGGGAAACCGATACCCACCCGGAGATCGCGATGTGGTGCGATCGGGTTCCCTGATCGCACCGGCCGCCGGATCACGCGAAACCCGGACCACACCGATGAGTTTCGGTGTACTGACCGAATCACGGTTCACTTTCCGCTAGTGTCGCGCTGGCCGGGCGAATGCCCGGTGGGATTGCGCGCCGCGGCGCGGCGGCGGTCCCGATATCGGCTCGGCGGTCGGTGCACCGATCGCAACGTTTCCGTAGAGGAGCAGCATGTATCCCGGCGCGCATGTCGATCGTTTCCCTGGTAAACCGGCCGTAATCCTCGCCGAGACCGGTGAGACGCTGACCTATCGGGAGCTGGAGGACAATTCGGTCCGTCTCGCCCGGCACCTCCACGAGGCGGGTCTGCGCAAGGGCGACCACGTCGCGCTGCTGTCCGGGAACGATCCGAAGGTGTACGAGGTCTACTGGGCGGCGTTGCGATCCGGGCTTTACATCACCGCCGTGAACCGGCATCTGTCGCCGAGCGAGATCAGCTATATCGTCAACGACTGCGGGGCGCGGGCGCTCATCGCGTCGGCCGGTCTGCGCGAGGCCGCCGAGAAGATCATCGAGGAGACGCCGGGCGTGGAGATCCGGCTGGCCTTCGGCGGCGGAGTCGAGGGGCACGGATCCTACGAGGAAGCGCTGGCCGGCACTTCCGCCGAACCTTTGGCCGATCAGCCCCGCGGCGCCGATATGCTCTACTCCTCCGGGACCACCGGCCGGCCGAAGGGCATCAAACATCCGCTGCCGGACCGGCAGGTCGGCGATCCGCCCGGCGATACCTACACCGCCGTTTTCGGCCCGCTCTACGGATTCGATACCGAGACGGTCTACCTGTCCCCCGCTCCGCTGTATCACGCGGCGCCGCTGCGGTTCGGGGGCGTGGTGCACGCGCTCGGCGGGACGCTGGTGGTGCTGGAACGTTTCGACGCCGAGCAGGCCTTGGCAGCCATCGAGCGGTACCGCGTCACCCATAGTCAGTGGGTTCCGACCATGTTCGTCCGGATGCTGAAACTCGACGAGGCCGTCCGCGCCCGCTACGACGTTTCGAGCCTGCGGGTGGCCGTCCATGCTGCCGCGCCGTGCCCGGTCGAGGTCAAACAGAAGATGATCGACTGGTGGGGGCCGGTGCTGCACGAGTACTACGCGTCCACCGAGGGCAACGGCGCCACCTTCATCGACAGCGAACAGTGGTTGCGGAAACCGGGGTCGGTGGGTCCGGCCGGGCTGGGAGCGGTGCGGATCTGTGGCGACGACGGCGCGGAACTGCCGGCGGGCGAGATCGGCACGATCTATTTCGAACGCGAGGAAGTCCCGTTCACCTACCACAACGATGCGGCGAAAACCGAGCAGGCGATCCACCCGCAGCATCCGACCTGGACCACGACCGGCGATATCGGCTACATCGATGAGGACGGTTTCCTGTTCCTCACCGACCGTAAGGCGTTCATGATCATCTCCGGTGGTGTGAACATCTATCCGCAGGAGATCGAGGATGCGCTTGCCCTGCATCCGAAGGTTCTCGATGTCGCCGTGATCGGCGTCCCGGACGAGGAGATGGGCGAATCGGTGAAGGCCGTGGTGCAACCCGCCCCCGGCGCCGAACCCGGCCCCGGACTCGCCGCGGAACTCCGCGACTACCTGCGCGCCCGTATCGCGGGATACAAGGTCCCGCGCACGGTGGATTTCGCCGACGAACTCCCCCGCACACCGACCGGGAAGCTGGTCAAGGGCAAACTCCGCGCCCAGTACCTGTGAGACCCCGGCCGTCGGGCACCGGGTAGGTCTCCGGTACCGGCAACTGGTCGCGTCGACCACCCGGGTCCTGGTGCTCGTCGCGGCGGTTGCTCGCACCTCTGTACGGCAGGCCCTCCGGTGCCGGATAATCGGCGGCGACCCCAGTGCCCGACACCGGAGAACACCGATGCCCATACCGGTCGGCCGACGCGCCTCCACCGCGTACGTGACTTCCGGGTGTCCGCGCCCGTGAGCCAGGGAGTACGGCGGTCGCCTCGGCAGGACAGATCGCGGTTCACCGTCGACACCCTCCTGGAGGCGGCGGCGCAGCTGTTCGGGCGCGACGGCCTGGCCACCACCACCAACCACATCGCCGAGCGGGCCGGCACTTCGATAGGCACGCTGTACCAGTACTTCCCGGACAAACAGGCGATTCTGCACGCGCTGGCCCGGCGGCACGTCACCGAGGCGGCTACCCGCCTGGGCGCCGTACTGGACGAGGTGCGCGCCGCCGAGCCGCCGTTCGAGCCGGCGCTGCGCCGGGTGCTGGACGTGGTCGTCGATCTGCACCGCGACCGCCCGGGATTACACGCCCTGATGCACCGGATGGCGTTACGCGAGGCGGGTGAGCTGGCGGTGATGCACGCCTTCGAGGATCATCTCGCGAACGAACTCGCCTACCACCTCCGCCGGTGCGGTCGCGGTGGCGCCGACCCGGCGTCGACCGCCCGCCTGCTGGTGCACACGATCGATGCGCAGGTGCACCGGGTGAATCCGCGGTACCCGATGACCACGAACGACCTGATGGCGGTGGTGGAGCGGTTGGCGCCGCCGGTATCAGCCCCCTGAGCCGCCCGCTTCGGCGAGGATCGCGCGCAGAGCCGTGGCCAGCTGCGCGATTCCCGGTTCTTCGACGGGAAAATGCCCGCAGTTTTCCAGCAGCACGGTTTCGCGCCGGCCGGGAATCCGTTCGAGGAACCGGATACTCAGCTCGGGTGGCGTCCACTGGTCCGCGGCGGGGTGGACCAGTGTGATCGGAGCGGCGGTGAAGTCTTCCGGCGGTGTGTGCCGATAGTCCACGAAACTTCGGAGGAAGCCGAGCGGGACCCTGGTGCCGCCGCCCAGCGGATCGGTCGCGCACAGCCGTGAGAGGCCGGGGTCGAGGCTCATCTTGTCCATATGGGTGATCCAGCGGATGGGTACGCGGAGCCGGCCGCAGACCGGGTCGATCCACCGCAGCAGCCGCGGGCCCGACCGGCCGGGCAGGTTCCATCGGGTCAGGGCGGCGGGCGCCGCCGGGTCGGTGGGGTCCAGCAGGCAGGTCGCCACGATATGCGCTGCCGCGCCGGTACGTGCGGCGACCTCGTAGGCCAGCATTCCGCCCATACTCGCGCCGAACAGCACCAGCGGCCGGTCGTCCGCCGCGGCCCGGGCGTGCACCAGATCGCACAGCAGCTCGACCCACTCGCCGTAGCGCACCCCGGCCGGATCGGGTTCGATGGTCCGCCCGTACAGCGGGAGGTCGACTGCCGTGGCATCGACGTTCTCCCGCAGACCCAGCGCCACCGCCGGCCAGAGCAGCCCCGAGTGACCGCCGGCGCCGTGGATCGCCAGGATCCGCACCGGAGCCTCGGGCACCGCCGCGCGCAGCATATGGACGCGGCGACCCCGCCACTCCCACCATTCGGAGACCGGTTCGGCGACCGAATCGGACCGGTAGGGATCGGGAAGGAACTCGGCGTACGCGCGATGCGCTGGTGCGTTCATATCTCCAGCCTCGGGGAGCCGGGCATACCCCACAACTCGCTTTCAACAACCGTCCTTATACGGCTTGACCTGCACTGATGCAGCCGTATCGGAGAGCTGCTCAACATTGGCGTCCGGCCGGGCCCGGCCGCGGACCCGTAGGCCGGCGGGACGACGTTTGCGGCGCTCGATCCGGGCAATACCGCGGGCGACGGGACCGGTCCGGTGACGAGCGGGCAGGAGAGCGTGACGATGGCCGATAACGCGGAAAAGCGGTCGAATATCAACGATGTGGAGAAGCGCTGGACCGGCGACCGGGGAGGCTTCCGGCGGGCTGTGCGCTACACCCTGGCGGTGCTGGGAGTTGCCGCGCTGGTCTGCGCCGGTACCGCCATCTGGTCGGCCGCGGCGCAGTGCCGGGACGCCGATTCACTGCTCTGCGATACGCCGTCCCAGGTGGCGGTCCTGTTCGGTCCCGGTGTGCTGCTGTTCCTGGGGGGTATCGGGGCGTTCGTGGAGACGATCCGGGTATGGCGGCGCGGTGGGACCTGGCCGATCTGGCAGGGCGCGGGCTGGTTCCTGTTCCTGATCATGCTGTTCTATCTCGGTATCGGCGCCACCACGGTCCCCGCGGACTGACCGGACGCACCCTCGGATTCGGCGGGGCCCGGCTACGAGGTTCCGGTAAGAGTCCCGGTAGGCCTGCTGATCGAGCGGTACCTGTGGCAGACTTTCGAGGAATGCTCGGATGACGGCCGCGCGACTCGATGGGGTCGCGCGGACCGTGCGCGGAAGGTGATGCGGGAATTGAGATCGCGATGGATCTGATCGCCATCGAGGGCCGGGTGGCCACCGACCGGATCGCGGCCCGGGACCGCACCCCGGAAACCGAATTACAGCTGGCCACCGGCCTGTCCGAACTCGCCGCCGCGTATCTGGCCACCAAAACCGATGGTTCGATACGTAACCGGGTGGCCGGGGCACTCGAACCCGCGCAGGAAGCGGTGATGATCCGGTTGCGCTGGTTCACCGCCGGCCGGGTCACCGCGCAGTTCGCCAACGAGGTACAGGACACGCTGCGGCTGCTGGAGCAGGCGGCCCGCGAGATCGGGCACCGCGAACTCGCCACCGCGACCATCCGCGACGCCTGCAACGCCTATACGCAGGTAGCGCACGATCATCCGAATGCAGCGGGCGCCTGCGCGGACAGCCTGTCGAAATGCGGTGTATGGCTGTGCCGGCTGGACCCGGGCGCGGCTGTCGTGGCGACCGACGAGGCCGTGCGGATTCGTGCCGGTCTGTTCGCGGCGGATCCGGATCAGTCCCGGAAATACCTCGCCACCTTGAATACGCTGCTGCGCACTCTGATGGTGGGCCGGCAGCGGAAGCAGGCGGTGGCCATGTATCGCGAGCGCTATACCGCGCTCACCACCCCGGAGATGGCTGCTCAGCTGCGGGCGCTGAAGATCGAAGAGATCGGTTTCACCGGCAAAACGCAGTCCGCGCTGCGCAAACTCGAATGCCGCACGCTCGAGCGCGCCGGTTATCTGACCCAGCAGCAGATCCTCTATCAGAGCGCCGGTGATCTGGCGACCATCGAGGAGATCAACTGGAATCTGGCGCTGGTCGGGCTGAAACCGCTGGTGGCGGGGGCGATGCCGGATCAACCGGCCAAACCGGTGGAGATCGGTTCCTCGTTCGGTGCGCTCGGCGTGCTGTGTTCGGCACCGGATGCGTTGTCGCAGGTGCGGGCCGCGATTATCGCGGCCTACACCGAGGCGGGCGCGGAGCTGGTGGATATCAACACCGCCTACGGCGTGGACAAGGCCCATTGGGGCACCCGGGACCCGCAGATGAACGCGACCCCCGAACTCGGCGAGGATATCGTGCTGATCGAGCGGCGGTCGGGGAGCTGGGTCGCGGTGCAGAGCCTGAAGTGGGAGCTCACACCGGTCGCGAAGAATCCGCTGGCTCGCCATCTTTCGCGGCAGTGGCCGGTGATGAGCGTGACCAGCACGGAGAGTCTTGCCTACGAGCTGTGCTGGTATGAACAGGGCGAGGCCACCCAGTACGCCGCGCTCGGACGGCCCGCGGAACCGGTGGCGCTCGATACCCCACTGGCGCCACTGGATTTCGGCAAGCTCGCCGATTACGGCGCCGATTACGCCTCGGAGACGCAGATCCGTTCGGCCTTCGGTAACGCGACCATGTTCGCGAAGCTCACCGAGCTGCCCGCCAGCGGTATCCGCCAGGCCGCCGAGGCGCGGCCGCTGGCCGGCTACGGCGATCAGGTGCTGTGTTTCCGTGGCCGGGGGGCGAAGCGGCCGGGCGGCGCCTGAACGCTGAGCCGCATGTAGCCGGGGTCACCCCGATACCCTATCGACCGCTTGGTGAGACTCGTCTCGGCCGCCGAACCATGCTTCGCTATGGTTTGGACCGAAGCTGATGCATTGCCGGACAACGGCAATGCCGGGAACATTAGGGTGATATGCGCCGATCACCATGGTGTCGTCTGCGCATGCCCTGGAACGGGTTGATCTATCGTGGCTGTTCGGCGGCATCTGTCCGACTCGTGGGATCGGGCACTGCGCTCCGGCAGGGATGTCACTCGCGGCCGGGTCGGTATCCGCACCCGGCTGCTCTCGATCCTGCTGATCACCAATATCACGCTGCTGATCATCGGAGTCGGCGCCGCCGGATACCTGGTGAAGGACAGTCTGTCGGCCCGGGTCTGGGCCAACCTCATCAGCAGCACCACCACGCCGGTGATGTCCATGGTCGAAACCTTCGAGGAAGAGCGCCGGCTGTCGATGCTGTATCTGGAGGGCGATCCGGTCGCGGCCGGCGCCCTCGCGGACGCGCGGCAGCGTTCCGATACCGCGCTCGCCGCGACGATCGCCAAGGGCGAGGCGGCCCAGCGGCTCGACCCCGGCGGATCGGCGGCCGAACTGGAGACATTCCGCCCGCTCTACAACAGCGTTCCCGGCTTCCGCGCCACCATCGACGCCCGCGCGGTACCCAGTGCGGAAGCGTTCGGATTCTTCAATACGGTGATCGACACGATTTTCCGGGCGTCGCTGATCGCCGCCCGGGTCGCGCCCGACGCCGGGCTGGGAATCGCACTCGGTTACGGCGTCGAACCACTGCGGGCCGCGGAAGCACTGTCGCGCGCCGATACCCTCGGTATCGTGAGCCTCGCGCGCGGGGAAGCGACGCCGGAGCAATTCCTCGAATTCCACCGGTACGTCGGCGAGTTCCGCGCGCAGGCCGCCTATTCGGCGTCCGTACTGAAGGGTGCGCGGCTGGACCAGCTGAATGCCCTCACCTCTTCACCGGACTGGCAGCGGGTAACCGCCATGCAGGATGCGATGATGCTGCGCGGTCCCTTCCCGGCTGCCTCCGAAAGCGGTGACGACACAGCGGAATCCGCGGATTCCGGTCCCGCCCTGCCGATGACCGGACCGGCCTGGCAGGAAACGTCCACCCGGCTCAGCTCGGCCCTGCTGAAACTGTGGGAGGACCAGAGCCGCGACGCACACGCCATCGCCCGTGAGGAGGGCACCGATACGGCGGGCCTGTCGCTGATCGGCGGGATCGTGGTCCTGGCCGTCACGCTGGTGGCGTTCCTGGGCACCTTGTTCGTGGCCAACCGGTTCATCGGCCGGATGCGCCGGCTGCGCAGCGACACCCTCGAATTGGCCGATCACCGGCTACCCGATCTGATGCGGCGCCTCGACAGCGGCGCGGAAATCGATACGGCCGCCGAAGTGGCCCGGCTGGATTTCGGTACCGACGAACTCGGCGAGGTGGCCGACGCGTTCAACCGGGCGCAGGTCGCCGCGGTATCGGCGGCCGTGGCCGAATCCCGGACCCGGGCCGGTTTCCGCACGATCTTCCTCAATATCGCCCACCGCAACCAGGTCGCGGTGCACAAACAGCTGGCCCTGCTCGATCGCGCGGAACGCCGCGAGGAGAACGCCGACCAGCTCGAGCTCCTGTTCGAACTCGACCATCTGGCCACTCGCGCCCGGCGGCATGCCGAGAACCTCATCGTGCTGGGCGGAGAGAACCCGGGCCGGGTGTGGCGTAATGCGATTCCGCTGTGGGATCTGATCCGCGGCGCCGCGGCGGAAACGGTCGACTACACCCGGATCCACACCGGTCACGCGCCCGATGTGCTGATCGCCGGCCAGGCCACCGCCGACCTGATCCACCTGCTGGCGGAGCTGATGGACAACGCGACCGCGTTCTCACCGCCGCAGTCGCGGGTCGAGGTCTCGGCGGCCGTCGTGGGCCGCGGGGTCGCGGTCGAGGTCGCCGACCAGGGGCTGGGTATGTCGGCCGACGAGATCGTCGCGAACAACCAGCTGCTCTCGCAGCCACCGGATTTCGGGGTCGCGGCGCTGTCCGGCGATACCCGGCTCGGGCTTTTCGTCGTGGCCACGCTGGCGGCCCGCCACGGCGCGTCGGTACGGCTGTCGGATTCGATGTACGGCGGAGTCAAGGCCGTCGTACTGATCCCCACCGAACTGATCGAAGAACGGACCGTGCCCGGCGCCGGAAAATCCGCGGACAACGGCACCCGTTCCGAGGAGGCCGGATCCCGGGATTCCGCGGCGAACGGCAACGGACCGGACTCCGCCGTGCCGAACGGCAGCGCCGCACCCGCGGGCGTCGCGGCCCCCGCGCGCTCCGGCGGGTCGGCGCGGCCGGCCGCCGCTACCGTGGCCCAGCAACCGGATACCGGAACCCGGCCCCCCCGGCCCCCCCCGCCCCGGCAGCCCGCCCCCCCCCCCCCCCCGCCCCCCCCCCCCCGGGCCCCCCCGC
>NZ_JARWNW010000184.1 GCF_029868325.1 Nocardia carnea | reverse complement strand
GTGGCACCGGGTAGCCCGGCGATCTTCCCGGGGCCGCCCGCCGAACGGGCCGGCGGGGGGGCCCGGGGCCCCCCCGCGGGCGGGGGGTTGGTTGCGCCCCCCCCCCCGGGCCCCCCCCCCCCCCCCCCCCCGGGGGGGGGGGGGGGGGAAGCCGAGTTCCTGCAGCGGCGCGACAGCTTCTACATCGCGTCCACCGGAAGCAACGGCTGGCCCTATGTACAACACCGCGGCGGCATACCCGGTTTCGTGAAGGTCACCGGCCCGGCGCAGTTGACCTGGGCGGAAAGCACCGGCAACCGTCAGTACATCACCGCAGGCCACCTCGACCACGACGACCGGGTCGCGATCATCGCGGTGGATTATCCGAACCGCAAGCGACTCAAGCTGCTCGGCCACGCCCGGTTCGACCCGGACCCCGGCCCCGAAGTACTCGAACGACTCGAAACCACCGGCCGGCTCGAAGGCATCCTGACGGTCGATGTGGTGGCCTTCGACTGGAACTGCCCCAAATTCATCACCCCGCGATTCACCGTCGACGAAATGCGGGCCGCTACCGAACCGCTACGAGAACGAATCCGCCAACTCGAGACGGCGCTCGCCGCCCAGCAGGCCGCACCGTCGTGACCGGCCCACACCATGAAAGGTCGTCATGACCGACACCCGACCACCGTTACCTCCGTTCACCGCGGAAACCGCGCTCCAGAAGGTCCGAGCCGCCGAGGCCGCGTGGAATACCCGCGACCCCGAGCGCGTGGCCCTCGCCTATACGTCGGACTCGGTCTGGCGCAACCGTGATCAGTTCGTCACCGGACGCGACGAGATCGTCGCATTCCTGACCGCCAAATGGGAGCGGGAACTGGACTACGCACTCCGCAAGAGTTTGTGGAGCTTCGGCGACAACCGCATCGCGGTCCGCTTCCAGTACGAATGGCACGACACCGCGGGCCGCTGGTGGCGCAGCTACGGCAACGAACTGTGGGAATTCGACGAGCACGGGCTGATGCGGCGGCGGGAGGCAAGTATCAACGATGTCGCGATAGCCGAATCCGATCGCAGGATCCACGGTCCGCGCACCGAGCACGAGGGCGACATTCCGCTCGAGTAGGTGCGCCGCTGCACTACGACGTGGCCGCGGCCGGATCGGTGTACGGCGCGGTGGGTGCCGCGGTCATCACTGTGCGGTGGCGAACTCCGCGCCGGCCCGCTCGATCACCTCGTCGAGCACCTCCCGGGATCGGACGAGGTCGGCGATCATCCGGTTGATCCGGTCGCGCTCTACTTCCAGCTCGGTCACGAGCTCGGGCGTGGCGTACTCGCCGGCGCCGCCGTCGGTATCGCGCATGCAGGGCAGGATCTGCACGATCTTCTTACTGCACAGCCCGGCCGCGAACAACTCCTGGATATGGATCACCCGGTCCACCGCCGGTTCCGGGTAGTCGCGGTGACCGCCCGGTGTACGGTCGGCCGTCAGCAGCTTCTGCTCCTCGTAGTAGCGAAGTGATCGTTCACTGACCCCGGTCCGCCGCGCGAGCTCGCCGATTCGCATCTTCACCTCACAGTTCCACATCCGGACTTGAACCTCACATTGATGTGAAGTCTTACCGTCCGGACATGACAACAACAGCAACCGGCCGTCTATTCACCCCGGCCCGTCTCGGTGATCTCGACCTGCCGCATCGATTGGTGATGGCACCCCTCACTCGCAACCGGGCCGCGGCCGACGGCACACCGACCGATCTGATGGCGACCTACTACACCCAGCGTGCTGCGGCCGGATTGATCATCGCCGAGGCCGCGACGCCGAACCCCGTAGGTCAGACCTACCCCAACATTCCCGGTATCCACCGCGACGAGCACATCGCGGGCTGGCAGCAGGTCACCGAAGCGGTACAGCGCGCGGGCGGTCAAATGTTCCTGCAACTACAGCACGGTGGCCGGGTGGGCCATCCGGACAACAGTGGGCTGATGCCCGTCGCCCCCTCACCGATTCCGCTCCCCGAAACGATCCATACGCCGGCCGGCCGCCGGGAAGCCGTGGTTCCCCAGGAGTTGACCGCCGACGATATCCAGCGCACAGTCGCCGATTTCGCGGCCGCCGCGCGCAATGCGGTCGCCGCCGGTTTCGCCGGTGTCGAGGTACACAGCGCGAACGGCTACCTACTGCACCAATTCCTGGCCGGAAACACCAACCGGCGCACCGATGCCTACGGCGGCCCGGTCGCGAACCGCATCCGGTTCACGGTGGAGGTCGTCGACGCGGTCGCGGCCGCGATCGGCGCGGACCGCGTGGGAGTGCGTATTTCGCCGGCCAACCCCGCCAACGGGATCGACGAGGGCGGCGACACCGCCGGCCTCTACTCGGCGCTCGTCACCGCCCTCGCCGATCGCGGGCTCGCCTACCTGCACATAGTCCAGACCGATTCCGCTGATCCGCTGCTGCGCCGGATTCGGGACATCTGGCCCGGTGTCCTCATCGCCAACCCCGCGAAATCGGGCGATTCCCGCGACCCCGGGGCCATCGTTGCCGAGGCCGAAAACCTGCTCGCCGCCGGTGCCGACCTCATTGCCCTCGGCCGCGCCTTCCTGGCGAACCCGGATCTGGTCCATCGCCTCCGTATCGGCGCACCGCTGAACGAGATACGCGAGGCACGGCTGATGTACGTGGGCGGACCGCAGGGGTACACCGACTACCCGGCATTGCCGGAGGCGGCCGCCTGACGACCGGCACCGCCGGAGAGAACGTCCGGGCAGCCGGCGGCTACGCAACCGGCGCGACGTCGGCCACCGGTTGCCGGAGTACGGTCCGCAACTTCTCCGGCGCGACTTTGCGGAAATCGCTGAGGTAGATCTCGTGGTGCCGGCCGGCCATCCGCAGCCCGTTGCCGGGGATGAATTCGTCGTGCATCCGCGCGAGCAGCGCCGCCTCATCGTCGAAGGAACCGATATGCAAAGTCTGCACACAACGTCCTTCGGACAACATCTCCAGCCGCACGTCGTCCAGGCGGGCCGGGCGGTTCTTCGCCCCGGCCTGCTCGACGGCGGCCGCGAACATCTCCCGGTCGGTCCAGTCCGGGACCATGATCATCAGCGTCCAGTTCCACCGGGATTTATCCCGCGCCGCCGTGAAGGAATCCATATCGTCGGCCCACCACAAGCCCTCCAGCGGCATCACCACGTAGTCCCGCGCGAGGTCTCGTTTACTCGCGAACTTCAGTTTGTAGGCCACCGGGTACAGGGCTTCGACCGCCGCGGTGAACACGGGTGAGGTGTTCGGATCCCCGTGGCCGTCGATCATGAGGTACTGCATATCGGGTACCTCCACGATCCGGAACCGGTCGCGTTTCGCCCGGTAGGCGTCGAGGGTCTTCTTGAAGTCCGTTTTGCCCGTCATCGGGCACCGCCGGCGGAACCGACCCGGGGGTAGCGGTCGCTGTCCAGCGGTTGACCCGGTTCCCGGTCGGGCACCGGGTCGTAATAGGTCATTCCCGGAATCGGGCGGTAGATCGCCGCCGCGTCCATGTACACCGTCGCCAGCGAGATCCGGGCGACATCGGTGGTATTGGCTCCGGCGCGATGGATGAGCCGTGAACTGTGGAAGGTGCAGTCACCCGCCCGGATCGGCACGGTGACCTGCGGCCACCAGCGGGCTTCGGGAGCGGCCGCGAACGGGTCCTCGAACTGCGGAACCGTTCCCTCCGGCCACTGGTGCGAGCCGGGTACGAAGGTCATACATCCGCGCTCGACGGGCACATCGACGAGCGCCACCCAGGCCGTAAGGGTTACCGGAGCGGCATCGAGCGGGAAGGCGGGGTCATCGGTGTGCAACGGCGTCGGCGCGCTACCGGAGGTTCCTTTGCGGAGCAGCTCGGATTTGTAGAGCCGCAGCGGCCGGCCCGCCAGACGTTCGGCGATCCCGGTGATTCCCGGATGTAATGCCAAGCGCCGCATAGGTTCGCTGATCCGCTCGGGCTCGACCACCCAGTCCATTACGTTCCCGTCCTCGGCGTCCCAGGCGACCGTGCGCTCCCGGTCCAACTGGGCCCGAGCGTCGGCGAGGAACTCGGTCAGCTCGGCGGGGTCGAGGACATTGCGCACATGGACGTAGCCGTCGCGGCGGTAGCGGTCGACGAGGTCGTCGGAAAAGAGAGGGGCGGGCGCGGTTTTTGCGGTATCCGTCACGAACACCAAGGTAGCGGCTCTTCCGGTCAGTTCCCGTCCTCAATAAGGACAGAACAACCTGACCCGATCGCCGCATTATCAGTTCGGCGACCTGTTGCGCCATCCTGCTCCAACGCCGCCGCGACCGCTTCGAACTCCGCCAAGACCGCGAAAACCACGCAAACTGAGCTATCTGTGGGTCGTAACCCGTTCGGTTGACAGGGCCCGCCGTGCCAGTACTGTTGGTACAGCGATTGTTCGATGAGGTCGGGGGACGTTTTGTCAGAGGGGTCAGCGGATCCGGGCTTGCAGGTCATTCCTGACAACGTCTTGGATGCGGGTAAGTTCGTTCAGCTCACCGCCGACCAGCTGGTGAACGCCCTCCACTCCCTCGACACCGATATCGATGCCGTACTCGGGGTATGGAAAGGCCACTCCGCCACCGCCTACCGCGCAGGCTGGGACGAAACCAAACGTGGCGCTGTCGAGGTACTGGAAGCATTGTCGACCATCGCCGAACTCCTGGGCGTCACCACCGCATCGTTCGTCGAACAGGACGACACCAATTCCCAGAGCTACCCATCGCTGAACCTCTAGCCATATCCCCGGGGGGGATCGACATGCCCGACGATTCACAAGCCTTCCAGGTCGACCTCGACCAACTCGACAACCTCACCGCCCGCGCAGGCAATTTCGTCGGCTTCCTCAACGACAGTCTCACCAGCCTCCAGCAGCGCATGGACGCCCTGCAACACACCTGGACCGGCGACGCCGCCCGCGCCCAAGCCGATGCCTACCGGCACTGGGCAACCGGCGCCACCGACGTCAGCGACGGCGTCGACGCCATGCGCAAAGCCGCTCTCGATGCCCACACCCGCTACACCACCGCCATCGACACTGTGCAACGCATTCTCGGCCACCGATAGCGGCCGATGAATTACATCAATGTCGACCCGGCTACTTACTACGACGCCGCCGCCCGCATCAACCACGCCGTCGACGAATTCTTCACCAACTACACATCCCACCTGAAGGCCCTCGAAAGCACCGCGGCCATGGCCGGCAGTATCGGGCCCGGAAGATCCTGGGGCGACCACTACAACAAACACGTCCAGGACACCAACCAGCTCGTGACCGCTCTGATCACCCTCGCCGACCGCTACATCGGCGCACTCAACCAGATCGGCCACATCTACGCCCTCGCCGACCACGATCCGACGTCCGGCACACCGCCGCCTGCGAAACCAGCCGATCCGCCCCTGATATTCAACCCTCCGCCGCCACCACCGACCTCCGTCGGCGGCCCTGGAACCAGCCTGGTCGACGACGGACTCGACCTCGCCCGCAAGATCGCTATACCCATCCCCAACGGCGACACCCACAAACTCGACGCCGCCTACACCGTCTGGAACGCTCTCGCCGAGGCCTTCGAAACCACCGAGCTACCCACCGAACTCGGCCGTGTCGCCACACTGTTCGCCGCCGTCACCGCACCCGAGGTCGACACCATCGACGACGACCTACGGACCATGAAAACCGCCACCGAAGACCTCATCGCCACCTTCACCGAACTGGCCGGCGAATGCGCACACCAGAAAGCCGGGCACGACAAAATGCGAGCCCAACTCGGGGCCATCCTGTCTGTGTTCGCCGACACACTCGGCAAACAAGTCACCGTCACACGCACTCTCGAGATCGACGCCGCCGTCATCACCTTTGGTGTCGGCACCACCGCCGTCACCGCCGTCCGCTCCGGCAAAGCGGCCGACCTTGTCGACAACACCGTCGGCGACCTCCGCACCATCGTCGACGCCGCCGAACTACATGAATCCATCGCCCTCACCCGCAACATCACCGCCGCCCGCACCGGACTCGAACGCATCCACGACGCCATCGAAACCGCCGAGGACGCCGTCGAAGCCAGCGGCAGCCAACCGCTTGGCCCCGGGGTAAAGACTGTGCCGGGGATTCCCCTGGAGACGAACCCGAAACAAATTGAGGCCAAATTCAAACACGCCACCGATTTTGGGGTTACCACTCCCC
>NZ_JARWNW010000183.1 GCF_029868325.1 Nocardia carnea | reverse complement strand
CTGGCGGCGGGGCGGGGGGGCGGGCCGCCGCCCCCCCCGCCCGGGGCGGGCGCGCGGGGGGGCGCCGCCCCCCCCCCCCCCCCCCCCCCCCCCCAAGGGCCAAAACCCCCGCGGCGCCGCAGGCGCCGCAAATAAACACAGGAGTATTGATGACGACGGAAACGGAGCCCGGCACCGATATCGACCTGGTGCAAGCGGAGGCGCCGTTCAGCCGGGTCTGTGCTCTGACCGAACTCGCCGCCGACGAGCCGGGCGCCGGCCGCTATCGCGGCGTCATCGATGAGATCTGGACGATCGGGCCGAAGGTGCACGGCGGCACGATGGTCGCGGGGTCGGCCGCGGCCGCGACGCGCTGGTTGCGGACCGTGGAACCGGATCGGGCGGCCATGGCGCCGCTGTCGGGTAGTACCGATTTCTTGGGGGCGCCCGAGCCCGGCGAGGTGCTCTACGAGGTGTCCATCCGTAAGGTGGGCCGGCAGATCTGCCTGGTGGATGTGACGCTGAACCAGCGCGGGCGACCGTTGGTGCGTACGGCGTTCACGTTCGGTCATCTCGACGGTCCGGAGCGGGCTCCCCTGTACACCCCCAGCCATACCGATCTGCCGGTCGAACCGGCCGCGGACGCGATCGGTTACGAACCGGGTTCCTCGATGGGCCGGATCGTGCACGTCGCCCGCGGGATGGACGCGTTCCTCGATCGTGACTGGGCGCGGTTCATCGACAACGAGCAGGGCGAACCCCGGTTGCGGATGTGGCTGCGGCCGCGGCCGCAGGATCAGGCCGATCCGGAGACCGCGTCCTATATCGCGATGATGGCCGCCGATATGTGCCCGCCCGTACCCACCAACCTCGGCTATTTCGGCTGGTCACCGACCGTGCAGATGACAACCTATCTGCGGCGGCGACCGGCGCCGGGGTGGTTGCGGATCATCGCCACCACCCATGAGGTGAGCGGGGGCATGTTCGATTCGGACCAGATAGTCGTCGATTCCACCGGCGCGCTGGTGGCGCAGAGCCGCCAGCTCGCCCTCCTGCCCTCACCGAAGCGCTGACCGCTCGAACCACCTGACGCCGGCATCACCGGATACATCGCCGATCCGGGGGACCACCTCCATGGTTCGAGACCGAGGGGGCCCCGAACCCCCGACGCCGGAGGCGGCGCATAGATACTGTCCTCATGACACGTATTGCGGTGATCGGCGGTGGCCGGATCGGTGAGGCCTTGATTGCCGGCTTGCTGGAGGCCGGGCGAGCCGTCAAAGACCTGGTGGTCGTCGAAACCCATGCCGATCGGGCAGAACTGCTGGCGGGACGATTCGGGGTGCGGGTGACCGATACGGTCGCCGATGCGGCTGTCGGTGCCGATCTGCTGGTGGTCGCGGTGAAGCCGATCGATGTGGAGGCGGTGCTCACCGAACTCGGAAAAGCCGATCTCGGTGGTGAACACGATCAGATCCTGGTCTCGCTGGCGGCGGGGGTGCCGACGGCCCGGCTGGAGAACAAACTTCCGGCCGGCTTCCCGGTGGTCCGGGTCATGCCGAACACTCCGATGCTGGTCGGTGAGGGCATGAGTGTGCTCGCCGCGGGACGCTATGCCAAGGGTGAGCAGCTGGAACTGGTGACCGAGCTGCTGAGCGCCGTGGGCCAGGTCTGTGTGGTGCCCGAATCGCAGATGGACGCGGTGACCGCGGTATCGGGTTCGGGGCCGGCCTATTTCTTCCTCGTCGTGGAGGCGATGGTCGAGGCGGGCGTCGGACTGGGTCTCACCCGGGATATCGCCACCCAGCTGGTCACCCAGACCATGCTGGGGTCCGCGGCCATGCTGGCGGAATCGGGCCAGAGCGCCGTGGACCTGCGGGCGGCGGTCACCTCGCCGGCCGGAACGACCGCGGCGGCACTGCGCGAACTGGAGCGGTCGGGGCTGCGATCGGCCTTCCTGGAGGCGTTGCATGCGGCAAAACGACGTTCGGCGGAACAGGGCGGGTCCGCCGAATGACCGGACGACCCCCAGCGTATGAACCTGTTTTCTCACTCCCGTCGCAGTAATCCCACTGGTCCCGCTAAGCTTCAAGGAGCACGTGCGTGTCTGTTCCGCCGGTGGGGAAGCCGGCGGCGCGGACGTGCCGGAGGTCAATGGTGCGATGATGTCTTCTAACAAGATGTCCGCTGGTGGCGGCGGTGGTTCGTCGCCAGGACAATCAATACTCGGTGGTGGGACGCAATTTCTCACCGTCGCCGAGGTGGCAGATCTGATGCGAGTATCGAAGATGACGGTGTACCGGCTGGTGCATTCGGGCGAGTTACCGGCGGTACGCGTCGGCAGATCGTTCCGGGTGCATGCGAAGGCGGTGCACGAATATCTGGAGACGTCCTACTTCGATGCCGGGTGAAGGCGGTTACCGGCCCCGTCCGGTGGGCCGGTAACATCAACCCTCGCTGTGTTGGATCGGTGGCTGCTGTCGGCCTGCCTTCGGGCGGTCGTGGCGGGCCGCCGTGTCCAGGGGCTGAGTGCTCAGCCGCGAGCAACCGGGCGTACGGCCGGAAAGATGACGTAAGCGCGCGTGACGCGCCGAGGAGAGAACGCGAGGACACCCTATGGGTTCTGTGATCAAGAAGCGCCGCAAGCGCATGTCGAAGAAGAAGCATCGCAAGCTGCTTCGTCGTACCCGCGTGCAGCGGCGCAAACTCGGCAAGTAAGCGCGAGCGCGCCTCGTATACGGAAAAACCCGCTACCATTCGGTGGCGGGTTTTTCATTGCGTTTCGGTGGGCTGAAGTTGGGGTTAGATCCCCGTTAAGGGCGGCGGGGATCGCGGTCACGGCCGCTAGTCTGGTACGTGGAACATTGAGCGGGGGATCCGATGCTCGAGGTGGGACGGTCCGGTGCAGGTGGACGCTGATGTGAACGGCAACTACAGGCCCAGGGTGGTGCTGGTGACCGGCGCCAGCCGATACTTCGGCGGAAATGTCGCCTGCCGACTGGCCGCCGACCCCGATATCGAACGTGTCATCGCAGTCGATGTCCTCACCCCCGGCCCGCCGCTGCGCCGCCGGATGGGCCGCGCCGAATTCGTGCGCGCCGATATCCGGAACCCATTGATTCGTAAGGTTATCGAACGTTATCGCGTCGATACCGTGGTACATACCGCGATTTTGTCGCAACCGCCGTCGGGTGGTGGCGGCCGGGCGGCGATGAAAGATATGAACGTGCTCGGCGCGATGCAGTTGTTCGCGGTCTGCCAGAAATCATCGACTGTGCGCCGGGTGGTGTTGCGCTCGAGTTCCGGGGTATACGGCGGCAGTGCGAAGGATCCCGCGAAATTCACCGAAGAAATGAGCGCGCGCACACCACCGGGCGGCTGGTTCGCCCGGGACACGATCGAGGTCGAGGGCTTCGCCCGCGGCCTGGCCCGGCGTCGGCCGGATATCACCACCACCACCCTGCGCCTCGCCCCGATCATCGGCCCCGGCCTGGGTCGGCGAGCCGCGCAACTACTGCGTTCGCCGATCACGCCGACCGTGCTCGGCCGGGATGCGCGGATGCAGTTCCTGCACGAGGAAGACGCCGTAGCGGCACTGGTCCATGCCACCGCGGCGGGGCCGGGCGGTACCTTCAATATCGCCGGCGACGGAGCCTTGGCACTTTCTCAGGCGATACGCCGTGCAGGCCGGGTGGCGATGCCGGTACCGTGGTCGGTGTTCCGCACCGTCGGCCGGACCCTGATGGGTCCGGTGATGCGTGATTTCAGTTCCGAGCAGCTCGATTATTTCCTTTTCGGTTGTGGTCTGGACACGACGCGTATGCGCGCCGAACTCGGGTTCGAGCCGCGCTGGACGACGGTACAGGCGTTCGACGACTTCACCGGGGGCGCAGCGTTGCGGCCCGTAGTCGATCCACTGTGGATCGACGCCGCAGAAAACAAACTGCTCGGCCTGCTGAGGGCCGGTACGGGAGCACATACATGAACGACGTCGCCAAGGTTATCCAGTTACAAGATCTTTCCACCGTGCCGCGGCCCCGGCCGGCCGCGCGGGAGTGGGCCGATTCCGCCGACCGGTCGGTGACCTCACTGACCGACCGGATGACTCCCCCCACACCGCCGCCGCCGCGGTCGTTGGGAGATCTGCTGCGCGACGCCGTCGGCAAACAGATCGGGCGCACCGCCGAGTTCGCCCGTCGCCGGCTCACCGGCGACTATCAGGTCGACGAGTTCGGCTTCGACGAACATCTACTCGAATCCGTGCTTCTACCTGCTATGCGACCGCTCGCCGAGAACTGGTTTCGGGTCCAGGTGAACGGTATGGAGAACATCCCGGAAGCCGGTGGCGCATTGATCGTGGCCAACCATGCCGGTACCGTCCCGCTCGACGGGCTCATGCTGCAGCTCGCCGTACACGATCACCACCCCAAACAGCGGGCGCTGCGCCTGCTGGCGGCCGATCTGGTCTTCGAGATGCCGATGGTGGGTTCGCTCGCCCGCAAGGCGGGACACACCCTGGCCTGCCGACCGGACGCCGAACGCCTCCTGCGGTCCGGCGAGATCACCGGCGTCTTCCCGGAAGGATTCAAAGGCGTCGGCAAGCAGTACGCCGACCGCTACAAGCTCCAGCGCTTCGGCCGCGGCGGCTTCGTGGCAGCCGCGGTACGCACCGGGATGCCGATCATCCCGTGCTCCATCGTCGGGTCGGAGGAGATCTATCCGAAACTCGCCGATATCAAACCGCTCGCCCGGCTGCTCGGCCTGCCGTATTTTCCGGTGACCCCGACCTTCCCGCATCTCGGCCCCTTGGGCGCCGTCCCGCTGCCCTCCAAGTGGTACATCGAATTCGGCACCCCCATCAGCACCGCCGAATACGAAACCGAGGACGCCGACGACCCGATGCTCATGTTCGAGGTCACCGACCAGGTCCGCGAAACCATCCAGCAAACCCTCTACAAACTGCTCATCAAACGCCGCAACACCTTCATGGGCTGAATTTTTGGCGCCGACTTCGTCGGCGCGGGGTTTTGGCCCCCCTTGGTCCCTGCTTTCCGCCCCGCGATACTCGCGGCTGCGCCGCATCGTCGCGCGGGGCGGAAAGCAGGGACGGGCCAAAACCTTTCAGGGCCTCGTAAGACTCGGCGCCGCCGTTGGTTGCGTTGGGGATGGGGTAGTGGGTCCGGCGTCGGGGCGTTCGGGCAGGTGGCGGGTCCGGTGTCGGCTCGTTCGGGCAGGTGGTGGGTCCGGCGTTGGCTCGTTGGAGCGGGTAGTGGCTCGGGGTGGGATTTTCGGTGAGTAGTGGGCCGCTTCGGCCGCTTTCGGAGGTTCGATGCGGTCGGCCCGCTGCTCGACGCGTTCGGTCGAGGCGGTCGAGACACGATCACATCCGGCCCCGCTCATGCGCGCGGTGGGCTACTACCGGCGACGGCGGGTTACGGCGGCTGCGACGGCACCGCCGGCGGCGCCTAAGGCGAGAGCTGTGGGTACGCCGATCTTCGCGGCTTTGCGTCCGGTGCGGAAATCGCGGATCTCCCAGCCACGGGCCTTCGCGACCTCGCGCAGGTCGGAATCGGGGTTGATGGCGACCGCGGTGCCGGTGAGCGAGAGCATCGGCACATCGTTGTGGCTGTCCGAGTAGGCGGTACAGCGTTTGAGGTTGAGGCCTTCGCGGATGGCGAGTGCGCGTACGGCATGTGCCTTACCGAGGCCGTGCAGGATATCGCCGACGAGGCGGCCGGTGAATTTCCCGTCGACACTTTCGGCGACTGTGCCGAGGGCGCCGGTCAAACCGAGTCGTTTGGCGATCACCTGGGCGAGTTCGACCGGGGTCGCGGTGACCAGCCAGACCTGCTGGCCGGCGTCCAGATGCATCTGCGCCAGGGCGCGGGTTCCGGGCCAGATCTTGTCGGCGATGATCTCGTCGTAGATTTCCTCGCCCAGCGCCGCGAGTTCGGCGGTGGAACGGCCGGCGATGAATTCGAGTGCTTTCTCTTTACCGGTGGCCATATCGGTGCTGTTCTCTTTACCGGTGATCCGGAACTTCACCTGCTTCCACGCGATATCCGCCAGATCGGCGCTGCGGAAATATTTGCGCGCCGCCAGCCCGCGGGCGAAATGCACGATCGAGGCGCCCTGCACCATCGTGTTGTCGACGTCGAAGAATGCGGCGGCGGTGAGGTCGCGCGGGACCTCTGGGATACCGATATCGTCGGCGCCGGCCCGTTCGGCGTCCTGGAGCGCCAGGGCAGCGTCGGCACTGGCCTCACCGGCGACGTTGGCGCGGACCTCTTCCTCGCTGGGCCCGAACGGGCTGCGCGAGATACGTGCGAGCTGTTCGGTGAGGCCCTGTCCGAGCGGCCCCAGATTCCAGCGCACCGGAAGTTCCCCGAACCGGCCCGCGATGAACCCGGTTTTCCCCACCTTCGATCGTTCCGGCACCAGTACCTCCGCCTGTTCGCGCGAATCACGTCCACACTAACCGGACGCGCTCGCCCCGACCCACCGCAGTGGCGCGAACGGTACCGCCGGGCGGGTTGAATAGCGGTTATGACCAACCCGAGGACTCATGAGGTGACACTGCTGACCCGCGCCGGGTGCGCACTGTGCGACCGGGCGCTGGAGCAGCTGCGAACGATATGCGCGGAATTCGGGCTGACCCCCGGTGTGGTGGATGTGGATGTCGCCGCCGGTACCGAGCCGGCGCTGCGCGCGGAATACGGTGACCGGCTCCCCGTCGTGCTGCTCGACGGCCGGGAACACAGCTATTTCGATGTGGACGAGACACGTTTACGCAGCGACCTCGGTCGTTGACCTTCCACTAATTGTGGGCGCAGATCGTACAAGGCTCGGGCCCGACACAAAATGAGGCGAATTTCACCGACTTTGTGCATGGGTTCACAAGCAGTTACGGTGGTGGCACGCGAACCGCAGGCCGGGGCGAGTATCCGGCCGCCGGTAGCAGGTGAATCAACCCGATATCCGACCCCAGGCACATCAATCATGGCCGAGGTCGCCGAGCATCCCGGGCCGTCTGGCGGTCCGGACGAGGAGCCGAGGACGTGAGTGAGCACCATGAGACGCGCGGCGTCTCCGGCGATGCTCCCAACGTCACCACTCGAACACCGCAGAAGGACATCCCCCAGGCTACGGTGGCCCGGCTCGCCACCTACCTTCGGGTGCTCGCCCTGTTGACCGATGACGGTGTCGCCATCGTATCCAGTGAGGAGCTGGCTGTCGCGGCGGGTGTCAATTCCGCCAAACTCCGTAAGGATCTGTCGTTCCTGGGTCCGAACGGGGTGCGCGGTGTCGGCTATGACGTGGCCAGGTTGCGGGCCCGGATCGAAGATGTCCTGGGCCTGTCCGATGGGCATCGGGTGGTGCTGGTCGGTGCCGGAAATCTGGGCCGTGCGCTGGTCGGGTATCGCGGTTTCCGGCGCCGCGGATTCTCCGTGGTGGGCATCTTCGACAACGATCCCGAGGTGATCGGCCGGGAGGTCGAGGGCCTGCGGGTGCGCGACGCCGCCGATCTGGCCGGCGAGATCGCGCTGCTGCGCCCGACCATCGCGGTGATCGCGGTGCCCGACGACAGTGCCCAGCAGGTATGTGACGAGCTGGTGGCGGCCGGGATGCAGTCGATCCTGAGCTTCGCGTTGTGCCAGCTGACCGCGCCGGCCGGGGTCGAGCTGCGGCGGGTGGATCTCGCCGTGGAAATGCAGATGCTCTCCTTCGAACGGGTTCGTAACGCCGACCCGGACGAGCCCGCCGCGGGCTCGACCACCGCGAATGTGGCGGAGACCGCCTCCGGTCCGGCGAATGAATCCGGCGCCGCCGGCGTTGTACCGAACAGTGCCGTACCGGCCGCCCGTCCGCTGACCGGTTCCGGCCGGATCGCCCGCCGGGTGCCCGCGCACCCGACGCCGGGCCCCGCCGGACTGTCCCATTGCGCGGCGCAGGCCGCCCAGACGACCTCGCCTACGGCAACGGAGCCAACCAGCAAGGGATCGGTGGTCACACCATGAGCGTTCTTCTCGTCGGGATCTCCCATCGCAGCGCACCTGTTGCGATGCTGGAGAAGGTGGCGATCACCGATGCCGATCGGCCCAAACTGATCGACCGCATGCTGGCTTCGAGCCATATCTCCGAAGCGATGATCGTGTCGACCTGCAACCGGGTGGAGATCTACGCCGTCGTCGACGCGTTCCACGGCGGTCTCGCCGATGTCGGCGAACTGTTGACGGCGCATTCCGGGCTGCCGATGCCCGAACTCACCCGCCACGCTTACGTCCGCTACAGCGAGGCCGCCGCCGAACACCTGTTCGCGGTGGCCAGCGGGCTGGATTCCATGGTGGTCGGCGAACAGCAGGTGCTCAGTCAGATCCGCAGCGCCTACACCACCGCCGACGCCCAGCAGGCCATCGGGCGCACCCTGCACGAACTGTCGCAGCAGGCGCTGCGGGTCGGCAAGCGGGTGCATTCGGAAACCGGGATCGACCGGGCCGGTGCCTCGGTGGTGTCGGTGGCGCTGGACCGCGCGGCCACCGTGCTCGGGCCGCTGGCCGGCCGGACGGCGGCGGTGGTCGGCGCCGGTGCGATGGGTGGGCTGTCGGTGGCGCATCTGTCCCGCGCCGGAATCGACGAGATCCTGGTGGTCAACCGCACCATCGAACGGGCCGAACGGCTGGCCGCGACCGCCGAATCGCACGGCGTGAAGGCCCGCGCCTACGAACTGTCCCGGCTGGCCGAGGCGCTGCTGGCCGCCGACGTGGTGATCACCTGCACTGGTGCGGTGGGTTCGGTGGTGACCCTGGCCGACGCGCACAACGCGCTCTCGCACTCCGAGCGCCGTACGGGCCGGCCGCTGGTCTTCTGCGATCTCGGGCTACCGCGCGATGTCGATCACGCGGTGGCCGGGCTGCCCGGTGTCACCGTGATCGATATCGAAACCCTCCAGCGCGACCCGGCCGCGGGCGCGGCAGCCGACGATACGGCCGCCGCCCGGACCATCGTCGCCGACGAACTCGCCAAATACCTGGCCGGTCAGCGGATGGCCGAGGTCACCCCGACCGTCGCCGCGTTGCGGCAGCGCGCTGCGGAAGTGGTCGAGGCCGAACTGCTGCGGCTGGATTCCCGCCTGCCCGGACTCGCCGATCCGGACCGCGACGAAGTGGCCCGCACGGTGCGCCGGGTGGTGGACAAACTACTGCACGCGCCGACGGTGCGGGTCAAGCAGCTGGCCACCACACCGGGCGGCGACAGCTATGCCGAGGCCCTGCGCGAGCTGTTCGAACTGAAGCCGGGAGCGGCGCAGGCCGTGGCGGCGCCCATGGAGATCAGCCGCCCCGAACACAACGGCGCCGGCTGGATGGGCCTGGACGGCGACGTCGCCCTCGCCGACGATTTCACCCCCGGCAGCCACGACGACGAACAGGAGCGGTCGACATGACAGTCCTGCACGGCGAAGGCGCCCCCGCCGCGGGCCCCGGCGCCGGTGGCCGGCCGGCGTGGCGGATCGGTACCCGCGCCAGTCTGCTCGCCCGCACCCAGGCCGGTGATGTGCGCGATGCACTCGTCGCGGCCGGGCAGCCGGCCGAACTGGTGTTGATCGAAACGCCGGGTGATCTGTCCACCGGGCCGGTCGAAGAAATCGGCGTCGGAGTTTTCACCAGCGCCCTGCGCGCCGAACTGGCCGCCGGAAATATCGATATCGCGGTCCACTCGTACAAGGATCTGCCCACCGCCGCCGATGAGCGTTTCGTACTCGCCGCGGTGCCGCCCCGCCAGGATCCGCGCGACGCGCTGGTCGCGCGGGACGGCATGGTGCTCGGCGAACTCCCGCCGGGCGCGGTGGTCGGCACCTCCGCGCCGCGCCGGATCGCGCAACTCCGCGCCCTGGGCCTGGGCCTGGATATCCAGCCGTTGCGCGGCAACCTGGACACCCGGCTGGGCAAGGTCACCGGAGGTGAGCTGGACGCGGTGGTTGTGGCCCGCGCCGGACTCGCCCGGATCGGGCGGCTCGACGCCGTCACCGAAGCGCTGGAACCCGTGCAGATGCTGCCCGCGCCCGCTCAGGGTGCGCTGGCCGTCGAATGCCGGGCCGCGGATACCGAACTGATCGAGCTGCTGGCAGCGCTCGACGATCACGGCAGCAGAACCGCCGTGACCGCCGAACGCGCCCTGCTCGCCGAACTCGAGGCGGGCTGCACGGCGCCCGTCGGAGCGATTGCCGAAATCGTCGAATCGTTGGATGACGACGGACGCATCGTCGAGGAACTGTCACTGCGCGGCTGCGCCGCCGCGGTTGACGGTTCCGATGTGATAAGGGCCTCGACGGTGGGAGCACCGGCGCAGGCCGCGGAACTCGGCCGCGCACTGGCCCGCGAACTGCTGGAGCTGGGCGCACGCGAACTACTCGCCGCCGAACCCGGCACCGCGGATTCACCCGCCGCGCCGGCCGAGAGCTTCACCACCCCGGTGGGAACGAGCACCGCCGCAGCGGATTCGAGCGCTGCCGCCCCGGAATCGGGCGGCACTACCGCGGCGCCACCAGGCGGCTCCGCCGCAGCGCCACCAGGCGGCTCCGCCGCAGCGGGAACGAGCACCGCCACGGACTTCACCGAACCCAGTCCAATGGAGAACAACCGATGAGTCGAGCCAGCAAGAAGCATCCGGGGCGGATCCTGTTCGTAGGGTCGGGCCCGGGGGACCCGGCATTGCTGACCACCCGATCCCGCGAAGTGCTGTGCCGGGCCACCCTTGCGTTCACCGACCCCGATGTGGACGCCGGAGTACTCGCCCTGATCGGCACCGAGGTGGAAGCCGACGCCGAGGGGCAGCGCCCCGTGGACGTGCGGCCCGCCCTCGGCGAACCCGCCGAGGTCGCCAAGACCTTGATCGCCGAGGCGAAGGCCGGCCACGATGTGGTGCGGGTGGTCTCCGGCGATCCGCTGACCACCGATGCGGTGATCGCCGAGGTCACCACGGTCACCAGGTCGCATATCGTTTTCGAGGTGCTACCCGGTCTGCCGTCCGGTTCGGCGGTGCCCAGTTATGCGGGTATCGCGCTCGGCTCCGGGCATACCGAGGCCGATGTGCGCGGTGAGGTGGACTGGCCGGCGCTGGCCGCCGCCCCCGGCCCGCTGGTACTGCACGCAACTTCCGGCCACCTCGCCGAGACCGCGAGCGCGCTGGTGGAGCACGGTATGGCACCGCAGACCCCGGTCGCGGTGACCGTGCGCGGCACCACCCGCCAGCAGCGCACCATCGAGGCCACCTTGGCCACGCTGAACAGCACCGCCTCCGAACTGGTCGGTCCGCTGGTCGTCACCATCGGTAAGGCGGTGGCGCAGCGGTCGAAGATGTCGTGGTGGGAATCGCGGGCGCTCTACGGCTGGACGGTTCTGGTGCCGCGCACCAAGGATCAGGCCGGGGAGATGAGCGAACGGCTGGTCACCCACGGCGCCATCCCGAAGGAAGTCCCCACCATCGCGGTCGAACCGCCGCGCAGCCCCGCGCAGATGGAACGCGCGGTCAAGGGCCTGGTGGACGGCCGGTACCAGTGGGTGGTGTTCACCTCCACCAATGCGGTGCGCGCGGTTTGGGAGAAGTTCGCCGAATTCGGCCTGGACGCCCGGGCGTTCTCCGGTGTGAAGATCGCCTGCGTGGGTGAGGCAACCGCGGACAAAGTGCGTTCCTTCGGGATAAACCCCGAGATGCTGCCCAGTGGCGAGCAGTCCTCGCTCGGCCTGCTCGCCGATTTCCCGCCCTACGACGATGTGTTCGATCCGGTGAACCGCGTGCTGTTGCCGCGCGCCGATATCGCCACCGAAACCCTCGCGGAGGGTCTGCGTGAACGCGGCTGGGAGATCGACGATGTCACGGCCTACCGCACGGTGCGCGCCTCCCCGCCGCCCGCGGAGACCCGCGAGATGATCAAGACCGGCGGTTTCGACGCGGTCCTGTTCACCTCGAGCTCCACGGTCCGGAACCTGGTGGGTATCGCCGGTAAACCGCACGCCCGCACGATCGTGGCCTGCATCGGCCCGAAAACCGCGGAAACCGCGGTCGAATTCGGCCTGCGCGTCGACGTGCAGCCCGAGGTCGCCCAGGTGGGTCCCCTCGTGGAAGCCCTGGCCGAACACGCCGCCCGCCTCCGCGCGGAAGGGCTGTTGCCGCCCCCGCGCAAGAAGAGCCGCCGCAGCAGGTGATCTACCGGGCGCGTGTGAGCCCGTTCCCGTAATGGTCCACGCGCGCCCGGTTCGTCCGGCGAAATACGCAGCAGGAGGGCTGCTTCACCCCCTCCCCGGCGTAATCAACGGCGCAGCCGAGTCTTACGAGGCCCTGTGAGGTAGGGACCAAAGGGGGCCGAACCCGCGCGCTGAAGGCGCGCCAATAGACTCGACCCATGAGCGGAATCGAGCGCCCGCGGCGGTTGCGGCGCACCCCCGCGCTGCGGCGGCTGGTGGCCGAGACAAGTCTGGAGCCGCGGCATCTGGTATTGCCGATGTTCGTCGCGGACGGGTTGTCCGAGCCGCGGGAAATCGGTTCGATGCCGGGTGTTTTCCAGCATTCGCCGGATTCGCTGCGCAAGGCGGCGGTGGAAGCGGTGGAGGCCGGCGTCGGCGGGTTGATGTTGTTCGGGGTACCCAAACCTGAAGACAAGGATCCGGAGGGTAGTCAGGCGGCCGCGCCGGAGGGCATCCTCAATCGCGGGTTGCGGGCGCTGGCCGCCGAGGTGGGCGACGCGACCGTGGTGATGGCCGATACTTGTCTGGACGAGTTCACCGATCACGGGCATTGCGGTGTGCTCGACGCGGCGGGTGCGGTCGACAACGACGCCACCCTGCTGCGCTACGTGGATATGGCGCTTGCGCAGGCCGAGGCCGGGGCCGATCTGCTCGGGACGAGCGGGATGATGGACGGACAGGTCGGCGCGATCCGGGAGGCCCTGGACGAGGCCGGGCGTACCGATACCGCGATTCTGGCGTATGCGGCGAAATACGCGTCGGCGTTCTACGGCCCGTTCCGGGAGGCGGTGGCCTCCTCGTTGCAGGGCGATCGGCGCACCTATCAGCAGGACGCCGCGAACCGGCGCGAATCCATCCACGAACTCGAACTGGATCTGGAGCAGGGCGCGGATATCGTCATGGTGAAACCGGCCATGGCCTATCTGGATATCCTGCGGGATGTGGCGGACCGTTCGCCCGTACCGGTCGCGGCCTATCAGATCTCCGGGGAGTATTCGATGATCACGGCGGCCGCCGAACGCGGCTGGATCGATCGGCGCGCGGCGATACTGGAATCGCTCACCGGTATCCGGCGCGCTGGTGCGGATATCGTGCTCACCTATTGGGCGACCGAGGCGGCGCGCTGGCTGTGTCGGTCGTGAATCCGCCCGCGGATGTTGTCACCGCGCGGCAATTGTGGTGGGGCGTAATAGGTTTGGGCCTGGTCCAGCTTTTCGTTTCGCTGGCCGATACATTGCTGAACCGCGAGCGGTTCACTGCCGAGTTCCGGGAACGGATGCAATCGGCGGACCAGCAGTTCGCGCCGGCGACGATCGATCTGCTTGTCACGGTGGGAGCCGTGCTCGGCGTGGTGCTCGGGGCGTTGATCGCCGCATTGGGGGTTGCGGTCGTCCATCAGCTGGGGAAGGGCAAGCTGTGGGCGCGGACGCTGCTGACCTTCGTCGGGATCTGGCTGGTGATCATGGGCGTCGCCGCACTGTTCTCCATCGGCGCGGTGGAGAGCGCCGGTCAGGTGCTGTCCGGGGCAGTGTCCATCCTGCAGGCGGTCCTGGCGGGCGGGGCGATCTATCTGTGTCAGCGGCCGGAGGCCGCGAAGTGGTTCATACCGCCCGGTCCGGGTGCGCCCGGAAAGTTGTGAAATCTCCCGACCGGCTTCCTGACCAGCGCGTCGATACCGCCTTCGGGTAGGCGGCGGATCCATATAACGAACGTCGAGTTTGTTCCCGGTATTCCGGCATGTATGGTGAGGGCTGTCACAGACGACATGCGAACCGGTGGTCACGGGTACCCGTCCAGTAGGGCGAAATCCCGGGCCGGTTTTCCGGGGATCGGAGGCAACGATGCGAGTGGTGATCCAGCAGCCGCAGAGTATTCGGCGGGATATGCTCGTCCTGACTCTTCTGATCCTGTTCGGTGTTCTCACCGTCGCGGTATTGCTGATTCCCAGCATCGTCGGCTGATCCGAGTGTTCTGGGTTTCCGGTTCGCGCCGGTATGTCTGAACGATCCGGCACCGCAGCCGATACCGCAGAGGTGCTCTTCACCGAACCGGGCGCCCGGTGGCGTGCGGTGGCCTACGGCCCACTGATCTGCGCGCTCCTGCTGGCGGTCGAACTCGCCGCAGGTGTCACTCCCCATTGGTTCGCTTTACTGTTCTGCGCCGCGCTGATCACCGCGTTCGCGGTTCTGCAGGTCTATGCGGCCCGTACGCACGTGAGTGTGGAAGTAACCGACGGTTTCCTGCGCAACGGCGCGGAAACGACCCCGATCCGGTCCATCGCCGCGGTACTTCCGGCCGATTCGGATGACCCCTGGGAGGACGGCCGGGCGCTGGGCGAACTGACCGGAGTGCCGCGCCGGCGCACAGCCGTCGGTCTGCGGCGTACCGACGGGGAATTGGTCCGCACCTGGGCGAAGGACCATCGGGCCCTGCGTATCGCACTGACCGAGGCGATCGCCCGGGCCGGTACCGGTTCGGCAGGCGACACAGCCCGCGGCGATTGATTATCGGCTCGCGCGCGGGCAGCATCGGTGGTCACGGCCGGGGCGACAGCGCGAAATTCCCCGGCGGGCCTCCCCGGTAGCGAGGGAGAGTCGAAAGGACCGAGAAGTCGAGACAGCAAAAGACGAGGAGACCCGTGAACCGTTCGCTTGTCGTACCGGCTGTCGATCTCGCGGTGGCGGTTCTCGCGATCGGGTTGGCCTCCCTGTGCTGGGCACAGGGCCTGCAGACCACCGACCTCCCCGCGACGGGGGATTATCCGGCCTACACCGCGACCCGCTACGTCGCGCCGTGGCTCTTCCTCGCGGGGGTACTGGTGACCGGCGCCGGACTGGCCGTTATCGACGCCGCCGCCCGGCTCCTGCGCCCCAGGCGGAATTGAGCGGACCGGGTCAGTCCCACTGCTGGTAGATATCGAAAACGCGGCCGTGCGGGGCACCCGGGACGTGGACGAACACGATCACCGATCCGCCGTTGTCGACCGATTCCAGCATCACCTGCCGTAGCGAGGCGTGCACGCCGCCGTCCTCGTCGCGGTAGAGGCGGGTGCCGCTGTGCAGACCGGCGCCGATCCGGGAAGCGGGCACGATCTGATCCACCAGCGCCGGGACCGGGCCACCGGCCAGCGCCGCGGTTTCGGCCTGGTTGAGCCGGAGGCCGGCGCGCGCGTTGTCGGGATCCACAACCGGCTCGGCCGCCGCGGCCGTTCCCGCGCCGAATCCGGTCGCCAGGACACCACACGCGACCGAGACCGCGGCCAATGCCGAACCTCTGATGGCAATACGCAAAACGACCTCCCCGGCCGGTGATTCACGGAGTTGTTACGACGGAACAGAACAGTACGCACTCCGGGCGAACCCCCGGTGTATTTGGCGTGGCAAGTGTCGGGGCGGCGGCGTGGGTCACCTATGGCGCACCCTGTCGTCGACGCCGCGGGGGTGGGCTGCCAAACTGGAGGCCGTGAGTTCTCTGCGCGTGGCCGGTACGGCGGTGCCGGCCTCCAGTCAGCTTTTCCAGCGAGCCGAAGCGGTTGTCCCCGGTGGTGTCAATTCCCCGGTGCGGGCCTTCGGTTCGGTGGGCGGCACGCCGAGGTTCATCTCGTCCGCCCGCGGTTGCCATCTGGTCGACGCGGACGGTAACGAGTATGTCGACCTGGTGTGTTCCTGGGGGCCGATGATCCTCGGGCATGCGCATCCCGCGGTGGTCGAGGCGGTGCGCGCGGTCGCGGGCGACGGGTTGTCGTTCGGTGCGCCCACGGCCGGGGAGGTGGAACTCGCCGAACTCATCGTGGAGCGGGTCGCTCCGGTGCAGAAGGTGCGCCTGGTGAACTCCGGTACCGAGGCGACCATGAGTGCGGTGCGCCTGGCTCGCGGCTATACCGGCCGACCCAAGATCATCAAGTTCGCCGGGTGCTATCACGGCCATGTCGATGCGCTGCTGGCGGACGCGGGATCCGGGGTCGCGACGTTCGGGCTGCCGACGTCGCCCGGTGTCACCGGCGCCCAGGCCGCGGACACCATCGTGCTGCCCTACAACGATCTGGACGCCGTGCGTACGGCCTTCGAACAGCATCCCGGTGAGATCGCCGCCGTGATCACCGAGGCCGCCGCCGGAAATATGGGCGCGGTGGCGCCGCTGCCCGATTTCAATGCCGGACTGCGCCGGCTCACCGCCGACAACGGCGCGCTGCTCATCATGGACGAGGTGATGACCGGATTCCGGGTGAGCAGTGCGGGCTGGTACGGGCTCGATTCCGTGGCCGCCGATCTCTACACCTACGGGAAGGTGATGAGCGGCGGACTACCCGCCGCCGCGTTCGGTGGCCGGGCCGAGGTGATGGACCGGCTCGCTCCACTCGGTCCGGTGTACCAGGCCGGCACGCTGTCCGGGAACCCGGTGGCGGTGGCGGCCGGGCTGGCCACACTGCGCGCCGCCGACGAGCAGGTGTATGCCGCCCTGGATCGCAACAGCGAACGGCTCGGCATTCTGCTCACCGAGGCCCTCACCGGCGCGGGGGTCGCGCACCAGGTGCAGTTCGCAGGCAATATGGTGAGCGTGTTCTTCGCCGAAACTCCGGTCCTCGACTATGCCGCCGCCAAGGCGAGCCAGACCTGGCGGTATCCGGCCTTCTTCCATGGGCTGCTGGACGGCGGGGTGTACCCCCCGGCCAGCAACTTCGAGGCCTGGTTCGTCTCCGCGGCCCTCGACGACGACGCCTTCGAGCGGATAGCCGCCGCGCTGCCCGCCGCCGCGGGCGCGGCCCCCCCGGCCCCACCCGAACGAACAAAAGCGGGAGCCGCTCCGAATACCAGCGCGGCACCCCCCGCCCCCCCCCACCCCCCCGCCCGCCGGCTCCCCCCCGCCGGGCCCCCCGCCGCGGGGGCCCCCCCCGCCGCTGCCACACCAGAAGGAACATCAGCGTGAGCCGATCCGATTCCGAGCGCGTCTCCGCCGGCCCCGCCGAAGCGGCGGACTCGCCCGACCGCATCGACTCCGCACCCGCCGCGACCGCGGCCGGGAGCGGGATCGCCGCCGAACCACCCGCCTCCGGCGCCGACGACGCCGAATCCGTGGAAACCATCGTGCACGTGCTGCGCCACGGCGAAGTGCACAACCCGCGGGGCATCCTGTACGGGCGGCTGCCGGGCTTCGGTCTGTCGGTGACCGGTCGCGCCCAGGCCGGTGCGGTGGCGCGATCCCTAGCCGATCACGATATCGCGCTGGTCATCGCATCCCCGCTGCAGCGCGCACAGGAGACCGCGGAACCGATTGCGGGCCGGCACGGACTGACCGTGCGTATCGACGAGAACCTCATCGAAGCCGGCAACACCTTCGAGGGGTTGCGGGTCTCGGTGGGCGACGGCGCCCTGCGTAAACCCCGGCACTGGTGGAAGCTGCGCGATCCGTTCACCCCGTCCTGGGGCGAACCGTATCTGCAGATCGCGCACCGGATGCTCGCCGCGGTGAACAAGGCGCGGGTGGAGTCGACCGGACGCGAAGCGGTGCTGGTGTCGCATCAGCTCCCGGTGTGGACGCTGCGCCGGTTCCTGCAGGGCCAGCGGCTGTGGCACGATCCGCGCAGCCGGCAGTGCGGTCTGGCGTCGCTGACATCGCTGGTCTACCGGGGTGACACCCTGGTCGATATCGTCTACTCCGAGCCCGCGGGTGGGTCGGATCCGACGGTGCACGGCGCATGAGCGCGTCAGGCCCGGAAGCGGCAGCGCAGCGTAACCACGCAGGGCCCGCGGTCATGCGCAATGGATACAGCATGAGCGGGTTCCGCGTATGAACAAGGTCGCCTCGGCGCTCCGGGGCCGGCTGCTGCCGGCCCTCGCCGCGCTGGTGTGTCTCGCGATGGTTCCGGCCTGTTCGACCGGGACCGACGCGGTCGCCACGGGCGGCGGCACGTTCGAATTCGTTTCACCCGGTGGGCAGACCGAGATCTTCTACGATCCGCCGTCTGCCCGCGGCACCATCGGCGACCTTTCCGGGCCGGATCTGATGTCGGACGACGACAAGACGATTTCGGTGGACGATTTCCCCGGACAGGTGGTCGTGATCAATATCTGGGGGCAGTGGTGCGGCCCGTGTCGCGCCGAGGCGCCCGCGCTCGAACAGGTCTACGAGCAGACCAAGGATCTCGGGGTCGCTTTTCTCGGGATCAATGTCCGCGACAACCATCGGGACAAGGCTCGCGATTTCGTTACCGACAACAACATCGGTTATCCGTCGATCTACGACCCGCCAATGCGCTCACTGCTGGCGCTCGGTGGCATTCCGACCAGCGTCGTTCCCACCACCGTGGTGCTGGATCGGGACCACCGGGTAGCGGCGGTGTTCCTGCGCGCCCTAATTGCCGAGGATCTTATGCCGGTGGTGCAGCGCATCGCCGCGGAGGGAGCATCATGAGGAGTTTGCGGTCTCGAGGCGTACGCCGGTACGGGGCGACCCGCCCGCCGCGCGGCGTCCGTGCCGAGGTACTGGTGAAATCGTCGCTGGGCTCCTGGGAGCTACAGCCGGCCGAAACCACCGGTAGCGATCGGAAGGTGTCGAATTCGCGGCCTTCGGGCGCGCGTGGTTCGACCGCGCCGGCCGGCCGGTCCGGCGACCGGCGAGCGAACAATCCCGAATCGGAACCGGAGCGTAGTTCGAATTGATTGTGCTGGCAGGAGTGGGGGAGTCATTTCAGCAGACAGCGGCCACAGGTCCGCTGCTGTTGGCCCTCGGCGCCTGCCTGCTGGCCGGTCTGGTGTCGTTCGCCTCGCCGTGCGTAGTGCCGTTGGTGCCGGGGTATCTGTCGTATCTGGCCGGTCTGGTGGGCGCCCAGGCGCCGCCGGCGACGGTCGACCAGGCCCGTCGTGACCGCGCCGCGGCCGCTACCGGTTCTGGTTCCACCGCCGTGCTGACCGAAACCACGGCACACAAGGAAACCGGTCCCGCGCCGGATACGGGACGTTGGCGGGTGGCCGGTGCGGCCGGGCTGTTCGTCGCCGGTTTCACCGTGGTGTTCGTCCTGGCCACGGCCACTGTTTTCGGGCTCATCCAAACGCTGAATGTGAACCGTGAGCTGCTGCAGCGGCTGGGCGGTGTGGTCACCATCGTGATGGGGTTGGCCTTCCTCGGGCTCATCCCGGCCTTGCAGCGCGATACCCGGATGGCGCCGCGCCGGTTCGCCGGGATCGCCGGTGCCCCGCTGCTCGGTGCCGTGTTCGCGCTCGGCTGGACGCCGTGCCTGGGACCGACCCTGTCCGGTGTGATGGCGGTGGCCGCGGGTACCGAGGGCACCACCGCCGTGCGCGGGGTCGCGCTGATCGTCGCGTACTGCGCCGGGCTCGGGTTGCCGTTCGTGGTGCTGGCGTTCGGGTCGGCGAGTGCGCTGCGCGGTGTGGGCTGGCTGCGGCGCAATACCCGGGCCATTCAGGTGTTCGGCGGGCTGCTGCTCGTGGCGGTCGGGGTGGCGCTGGTGACCGGGGCGTGGGATCTGTTCGTCGGCTGGGTACGTGACGGTTTCGTCGCAGAGGTGACGTTGCCGATATGACCGTGACCGACCGACCCGAGGCGACTCCCCGTCCGCCCCGGCAGTCCCCGTTGGGCCGTGCCTGGGCGTTCGTGCGCAATACCTGGCGTGGGCTCACCAGTATGCGCACCGCGCTGGTGCTGCTGTTCCTGCTGGCCCTGGCCGCGATACCCGGTGCGCTGCTGCCGCAGCGGAGCCTGAACGAGCAGAAGGTCGACGAGTACATCGCCGACCGCCCGGTCCTCGGGGAGTGGATGGACCGGTTCGAACTGTTCGATGTGTTCTCCAGTTTCTGGTTCACCGCGGTGTATGTGCTGCTGTTCATCTCGCTGGTGGGCTGCATTCTGCCGCGCACTGTGGACCACTATCGTGCCCTGCGCACCCCGCCGGTGCGGGTGCCGCGCAATCTGGGCCGGCTACCGCATCACCATCGCGTGGTCGTCGACGGTACCCCCGCGGAGATCACTGACCGGGCCCGTGCCGGATTACGTGGCTGGCGCACCGAGATCCGCCCCGGGGAGCGCGAGGGCGAGGTGACGCTCTCGGCGGAGAAGGGCTACACGCGCGAACTCGGCAACCTGGTGTTCCATCTCGCGCTGGTGGCATTGCTGGTGGCCATCGCGGTGGGCAAACTGTTCGGCTACGAGGGCAATGTGATCGTGATCGCCAACGGCGGGCCGGGCTTCTGCACCACCTCGCCGGCGGTTTTCGATTCGTTCCGCACCGGCAATGTCAACGACGGCACCGGGATGACCCCGATGTGTGTCAAGGTGAAGAACTTCCGGGCCGACTACCTCGACAACGGCCAGGCCGAGATGTTCACCTCCGATATCTCGTATCAGGCGGGCGACGATCTGGCGACGAATACCTGGCGGGATACGACCATCAAGGTCAACCATCCGCTGCGGGTCGGCGGCGACCGGGTCTACCTGCAGGGACACGGGTACGCCCCCACGTTCACCGTGACGTTCCCGAACGGCGAAACCCGCACCGAGACCGTGCAGTGGGCGCCCAACGACGCCACCACCTTCCTGTCCAGCGGTGTGCTGCGTATCGATCCGCCCGGTGGGATGTATGCCACGGATGCGGAGCGGCGGCAGAACCAGATCGCGATCGAGGGCCTGTTCGCGCCGACCGCGAGTTTCCACGGGAAGCTGCTCACCTCGGTGTATCCGGCGATGACGGATCCGGCGGTCGCGGTGGATATCTACCGCGGCGACACCGGTCTGGATACCGGCCGGCCCCAATCGATCTTCGCGCTCGATCAGGAAATGGTGCGGCAGGGCCGGCTCGACAAAGAGGCCCGGGTGAACCTGCGGCCCGGTGAATCGACCACCCTGCCCAACGGCACCCAGGTCCGGTTCGACGGGGCCGAGGAATTCGCGAATATCCAGGTCTCGCACGATCCGGCACAGCAGTGGGTGCTGGTGAGCGCGGTGGTCATGATGGCCGGTCTGCTGGTATCCCTGCTGATTACCCGGAGGCGGGTCTGGCTGCGGGTGACCCCGGAGGGTACCGTGGATCAACGACGCGTCGTAGTAGAGATGGGTGGGCTCGCCCGCACCGACCAGGCCGGTTGGGGCGGGGAATTCGATCGCCTGCGGCACCGCCTGCTGGACACGTCCGATAGGTGAACGCGGGCCCGGCAGAAGTCGGCGCGCCACGCCCTGCAGGTCAGGCGTCGGTGCCCGTAAGGCACCGCGGTACGAACACGGGAGAACAAGGATGTCGATCGACGACACTCTCGCACGCTACAGCGATCTCGCCTATGAAACGGCGACCGTTGTGTACGCGCTGGTGCTGTTGCTGCTGATCGTGCAGTACGCCTCCGCCCGGGCCCGCCAGGTGAGCGAACGGGAACTGGTCCCGGCCGGGGGAGTCGCCGCGGGCAGCGATACGCCGGGCAAGGTCAGCGAGGAGCCGCGTACGCCGCTGTCCGAGCGTCTCGGCAATATCGCCTTCTCGGTGCTGTTCGTGGCGGTCGGCCTGCAGATCGCCTCGATCGTGCTGCGCGGTTTCGCGACCGGCCGGTTCCCGCTGGGCAATATGTACGAGTTCGTATCCATGGCGACGGCGGCCGCCGCGGTCGTGGGACTCGTGTTCATGCGTGATCCGCGCTACCGCAGTATGTGGGCGTTCCTGCTGGTACCGGTGCTGATCCTGATGTTCCTCGCCGGAACGGTGCTCTATTCCGATGCCGCACCGGTGGTGCCGGCGCTGCGGTCGTTCTGGCTGCCGTTGCACGTCACGATCGTCAGTATCGGCAGCGGAGTGTTCCTGGTTTCCGGTATCGCCAGTCTGCTGTTCCTGTACCGGCTGCGGCAGCCCGAAGGCGCGGAATCGGGCAATGTGCTCGGTGCCGTGGCGCGCCGGCTTCCCGATGCCCGGACCCTCGACCGGCTGGCCTACCGGACCACGATCATCGGGTTCCCGCTCTTCGGTGCGGGCGTCATCCTGGGCGCGATCTGGGCCGAGGCGGCCTGGGGACGGTTCTGGGGCTGGGATCCGAAGGAAACGTGCTCGTTCATCGCCTGGGTGCTGTACGCCGCGTATCTGCATGCCCGGGCCACATCGGGCTGGCGGGATACGAAAGCCGCATGGATCAACGTGGCCGGATTCGTGGCGATGCTGTTCAACCTGTTCATCATCAACCTGGTGGTATCGGGTTTGCACAGCTACTCGGGCCTGACCTGATTCGAGCCGGTTCTTCCGTAACGATTCGAAGCGCCTTCATTCGACACGGCTTTTCCGGGTCGATGATCGTTACTCCACTGCAATGCCGAGTTGCTATTGTTCCGTCGGTAACAGCTGAATTGCATACAGCCCGGTAGCTCTCGCGAAAATCGGGGTGTGAACGGTCATTTCCCCTCCACCACGCGGATAAAGCCGCGTCGAACAGTGAGGAGAGCGGCAGTGGATTCGGAGAATATCAGTTCGGATTCCGGCGTCGATGTGAATTGTTGTACATCCGAGACCGCGAACTCTGCGAACTCCGCGATCATCTGCGGTCTCGAGCCGGACTCCCTCGTGAGATTGGTGCAGACCGCTGTCGGGCTGCCGGCCGAGGCGCTGGACCGCCTGGCCGGAGTCGCCGATAAATTACGGGCGGTGGAAGGTTTACCGCAATTGGACAGTACGGCCGATTAAGCGCGCGTCATCGGCTGTCCGGCCCGATTCCGGTGTCTTTGTCCTCGGCGCGGAATCAATGCTCGGTGGAATCCGAATCGCCGTCCGTATGTTTCTGCGGGCGCGAGATACGCCAGAGGAATTCGGGATCGTCATCCGGTCCGACCACACGTTTACGGGCGGGTCCCGGGGCCGATGCGGGGCCCGTGGGGCCGAATGCTTTCCAGCACAGCACCGCGATCACCACGATCGCGATGAGTGCCAACACGTAGATCACGTGGCTCACCTCCTCTATCGAGGTTAACTCCGGAACTGCCGGAGGGTGAGTTCGCCGCCCACAGCGGGCGGCTCACACCGGAGGAACCGCTACGGGTCGCACTCGGCCGCGCCATGGCCGGCCGGCCGAGTCACCCCGTTCCGGTGTGGTGCATATCCGGATCAGGCGCCCTGCACGGTTGCCTCGGTGGTGAGCGATTCGAGCAATCGCATCACCTCCGATTCACGGAACCGGCGATGGCCACCCGGAGTGCGCAGGGAACCGAGCCGTCCCGCGTGTGCCCAGCGGGTGACGGTCTTGGGGTCTACGTGGAACAGGGAAGCAACCTGGCCGGGGGTCAGCAGGTTCTCCTGGGCCCCGACGGCAATCGCGGTCATGGCAAACCTTTCTGTTTCGTCACGTTTTCTCATCGGATTCCGACATAGTGGCACCGCGACCCCCGGGTGTTCGAACCACCTACTGTTGGTAAAGCGGAGGTAATGGACAAATCGGATGTGCCCGTGCGGCGGGCGCAGAGCGGTCGCTTACGCTGGTCAGGTGAGTGACGCGAACCCTTCCGAGGAATCGACCGCCCCGCAGCCCGGGACGTCGCCCGGCCGGCGACTCGCCCGCAACCTGGCGCTCTACACGCTGGCCCGGCTGGTACTGGTCGTGCTACTCACCGCCGTGATCATGGCCGGTGCGTGGGTGGTGTCGGTACAGGTGCCGTTGATCGTGGCGATCCTGTTCGCCATCGTGATCGCCATGCCGCTCTCGCTCACCCTGTTCAAGGGGCTGCGCGGACAGGTGAATTCTGATATCGCCGCGGTCGACGAACGCCGCCGCCGGGACAAGGCACAACTGCGGGCCCGACTGCGCGGCGAAGCGGACTCGGCCGGAACGGGTGAAACCGAACCCGGCACATCCGGTAAACCGCCGAAAGGCAAATCCGAAGGAGAGGAACCGGGCGGCACCGGCGGTGCGGCGTGAGAACCTGCACTCGCGGTCATCCGCGGGACTGGGCCGATAACGCGGTGCGGCTCATCGACGCCGATGCGCAGCGCAGCGCCGATACCCATCTGCTGCGCTACCCGCTGCCGCCGGAGTGGAATATCCGGCTCTACCTCAAGGACGAATCGACCCATATCACCGGCAGCCTGAAACATCGGCTGGCGCGGTCGCTGTTCCTGTACGGCCTGTGCAACGGCTGGATCACCGAGGGCACCACCATCGTGGAGGCATCCTCGGGGTCGACGGCGGTGAGCGAGGCGTACTTCGCCAAACTGCTCGGGCTGGATTTCGTGGCGGTGGTCCCGGCGCGTACCTCGCCGCAGAAGATCGCCCTCATCGAAGCGCAGGGCGGGCGCTGCCACTATGTGGAACGTCCCCCGGATATGTACACCGAGGCGGCGCGGCTGGCGGCCGAATGCGGCGGTCACTACCTCGATCAATTCACCAACGCCGAACGTGCCACCGACTGGCGGGGCAACAACAACATCGCCGAATCGATCTTCGACCAGTTGCGGCTGGAAACCGATCCCGTCCCGGAATGGATCGTCGTCGGCGCCGGTACCGGCGGAACCAGCGCGACCATCGGCCGCTACCTGCGCTACCGCCGGCATACGACCCGGCTGGCCGTTGTCGACCCGGACAATTCGGCATTCTACGGGGCCTACGAAACCGGAGCCCGCGACTACACGACCGGCCTGCCCTCCAGGATCGAGGGGATCGGCCGGCCGCGGATGGAGCCCTCGTTCGTCCCGGAAGTGGTGGACCGGATGATCCACGTACCCGATGCCGCGTCGATCGCCGCGGCCCGGTTCGCGAGTGCCGGGCTGGGCCGGAAGGTCGGCGGGTCGACCGGAACCAACTTCTGGGGTGCGTGCGCGTTGATCGCGGAGATGCGGGCGGCCGGACGGGGCGGCAGCGTGGTGACACTGCTGTGCGACGGCGGCGAGCGGTACGCCGGCACCTATTACGACGACGAATGGGTTGCCGCCCAGGGGTGGGATCTGGCGGGCCCCACCGCGGCGCTGGAGGAGTTCGTCGCGACCGGCCACTGGTCCGGCTGATACCGGCCTGCGCCCGCGGGCGCGGTCCGGGGCTTCGGCGCGGTCCGCTGCGGTGGGTTCAGGCGCAGCACGCTGCGGTGGGTTCAGGCGCAACTCGCCGCGGGGGCAGGCGCATACGATGACACCGGTATGGTTCTCGATCCGGGCCGCTCGGGCGGCCGATATGCCGTGACGCCGGTATCGGCGGACGATCCGCTCGTGGTCACCCTCCTGGGCCGGATCGCGCTGCGCCGCGACTCCACGCTGGTGGAGGTACCGGGCAACCGGGCGCGTTCGCTGCTGGTCGCGCTGGCCTTACGGCCGGGCCGGACCCGTAGCGCCGCCGCCCTCATCGACGAGGTCTGGGGAGACGAACCGCCGCGGGCACCGGCGAACGCGCTGCACACCCAGATCTCCCGGTTGCGGTCGGCGTTACCGGACGGGGTGCTGGAGGCCGGGCCGGGTGGCTACCTGCTGGCGCTGCATGCGGACCAGGTCGACCTCACCGCGGTGCGGGAGCTGGCGGAGCAGGCGCGCGCCCAGTTGACCGCCGGCGAGGTGGAAGCGGCCCAGCGCAGCGTCGACCGGGCCCGCGCGCTGTGGTCGGGGGAGCCGGGTGCGGATCTGCCCGCCGGTCCGCTCGCCGGCGAACTGGCCGCCGCGGCCGCGGCGCAGGGCGAGGCACTCGACGAGGTCGAGCGGGAGACGCGCGCGGCAGCGGGTGATCTCGACGGCGCGATAGCGGTGGCCTGGCGGCAACTGCGCCGCCGGCCGACCGCCGAGACGGTCGCGCATACGCTCATGCGGCTGCTGGCCACGGCCGGTCGCGACAGTGAGGCGCTCGGTGTGTTCGCCGATCTGCGGGCAGCGCTCGCCGGTGAACTCGGCACCGATCCCGGGCCCGCGATCACCGAGTTGAATACCGCGGTTCTGCGCGGTCGATTCACCCCGCGGGAAGAGACCTCGTCCGCGCCCGGCACCGGCCCGACGGCCCGGGTGCCGTCGGCGGTCGGCGTCCGGGCGGCGCCCAACGCATTGCTCGGCCGGGCCGACGATCTGACCGCACTGTCCCGGCTGCTGCAGGATTCCCGGGTCACCACCGTGCTCGGGCCGGGTGGTGCGGGGAAGACACGGGTCGCCAACGAACTCGCGCAACGGGAAGCCGGAAACCAGCCGGTGGTACTGGTGGAACTGGCTTCGGTCCGGCCCGGTGGTTCGACGGCCGAGGCCGTGGTGGATATCGAATCGGCCACGGCCGCGGCCATGGGGCTCGGTGAAGTCAGGCGGGAGCCGGGACTGCCGTCGCCGGTTGCCCGGCCCGATACCCGCCGGCGGTTACGGGACGCGCTGTCGGCCCGGCCCATGCTGCTGGTACTGGACAATTGCGAGCATCTGGTCGACGCCGCGGCGACGGTCGTGGCGGATCTGGTGGGCAGTTGCCCGCAGCTCACCGTGCTCACCACCAGCCGGGCACCACTGGCGATCACCGCCGAGACGGTGTATCCGCTGGGGCCGCTGGCCAGCGATGCCGCCGGTTCTCCGGCCACCGAGCTGTTCAGCGCGCGGGCGCGGGCGGTCCGCCCGTCCGTACGTCTCGATATGGAGGTCGTAGCGCGACTCTGCCGCACACTCGACGGGCTGCCGCTGGCGATCGAACTCGCCGCCGCCCGCGTGCGCACGATGAGTGTCGAGGATATCGAGCAGCGGCTGGACCAGCGTTTCGCGCTGCTGCGCAGCGGTGACCGGACATCACCGGAACGCCATCGCACCCTGCACGCGGTCATTGCCTGGAGCTGGAATCTGCTGGAACCGGACGAGCAGGTGATGTTGCGCCGGATGTGCCGCTTTCCGGGCGGGTTCACACTCGCGGCAGCCGAAACGGTCGCCGGCGGTGCACGGCGTCGATACGGTCGGTGCGGGTGAGTCCGGGGAAGATCGTCACCGCGGTCAGCCGGCGATCGTCGGATTCCCCGGCCCGCAACCGGTCGTACAGCTC
>NZ_JARWNW010000182.1 GCF_029868325.1 Nocardia carnea | reverse complement strand
GCCCGAGGGATGGGTACGGGAAAACGGCGAGGGGGCCGCGCCCGCGGGGGGGGGGGGGGGGCCCCGGGTTTTGGGAGGCGACGGGGGGGGGGGGGGCGGGCGGCAAGGGGCCGGGGGGGGGCGGGGGGGGGGGGGGCCCCGCGGGGTTTGGCACCCCAACCCCGGCCCCGCCCCCCCCCCGGGGGGGGGGCCCCTCAACCAGTGTTTCCCGTCAGCCTGCGGGCGCGGGAATCCAGCGCATACGGACCCGGGGGACGACGGGCCGGTGCCGTTTGGCGGCGAAACTGTGTTGCGCCGGAACCAGGAAAACGGTGAACCACGAACGCCGATTTTCGCGCAGATATCTCGCGACGGCCGGAATAAAAACGCAATGCACGCGACCCGCCGAACCCAGCCGGTGGCGGCCTGTACGGATTTCTCTGGTGCGCATACTCTTTCCTTTGCTTGTCGTAACAAGTGCTATCGGAAAAAGGGCAATTTCCGTCGATATTGCGGCAAGCGCAGATTATCCGAGTGAATCTCGTGGTCCGGACATTTCCGGATCGGGCCCCCGTGGGCGTGTCGGGCAGCGCCCGCGGTGCGACCTGTTCGGCGGTGGGCGTGCCCCGGATGCGAAACTGACCCAATGTTACGAATCGGCCTCACCGGAGGTATGGGCGCGGGCAAATCGACCGTCGCGCGGGCACTCGCCGAACACGGGGCGGTGATCATCGACTCCGACGTCATCGCACGGGAGGTGGTGGCCCCCGGAACTCCCGGACTGGCCGCCCTCGCCGAGGCGTTCGGCGCGGATATCCTGGCCGCCGACGGAAGCCTCGACCGGCCCGCCCTTGCCGCCAAGGCGTTCCGCGACGACGAATCCCGCGCCACCCTGAACTCCATCACCCATCCACTGGTGGGGCAGCGCACCGCCGAGCTGCTCGCCGCGGCCGCGCCGGATGCCATTGTGGTGCAGGATGTTCCGTTGCTCGTGGAGAACAATATGGCGCCGTTCGTGAACCTGGTGCTGGTCGTGGACGCCGCCACCGGCACCCGCCTGCGGCGACTGGTCGAATTCCGCGGCGTGGACGAGGCCGATGCCCGCGCCCGGATCGCGGCGCAGGCCACAGACGAACAGCGCTACGCCGCCGCCGATGTGCTCCTGGACAACAACGGTGCCGCGGGTGCAGTAGAAGCCGAGGTCGCGCGGCTGTGGGAGCGGCGGCTGGTGCCGTTCGAAGCGAATATGCGCGCCGGTATAGCGGTGCGACCCCAGTTCGGCCTCGTGGAAGCCCGGCCCGAGTGGGCCGCGCAGGCGCAGCGGCTGATCGCGCGGTTACAGGTTGCGGCCGGCGCGGCAGCCGTTCGGGTGGACCATATCGGCGCCACTGCCGTTCCGGGGCTACCCGCACCGGATGTGCTCGAACTGCAGATCACGGTCGGTGACGAGGCCGCCGCCGACGGTATTCGGGGTGCCTTGGCCGGTGCCGGATTCCCGGAGCTTCCGGCGCCGGTCCACGAGCCGGCGTCCGGGGAAGGAGACGGGCTCACCGAGGGCCCGGTGCACGGTAGCGCGGATCCGGGGCGGCCTGCTTTCGTGCACCTGCGGGTGGCAGGAAGCCCCCGGCAGGAATTCGCCCTGGCCTTCCGCGACCGGTTGCGGGCCGATGAACAGATCCGCGCCGAGTACACCGAGGTGATCCGTGCGGCGGCGGCAAAGGCCGAGGGTCTCGCGGGGGACGACGCGTGGGCGGCGTATACCGCGGCGCAGGAGCCTTGGCTGACCGGAATGGAGCGGCCGGTCGGCGACCGGAACGCCGAGGGCCGGGGACGATGAGCTGACCGGAAGCCACCGGGGCGCCACCCCCTCGCCGAGCTCGCGGTCTCGATGGCGCCCGGCTCGTCAGCGGGTGGTCGCCATGCCCCCGCGTCCGGGGCCAGGGAGCTCACATCCAGGTCAGCGGCATGTCCAGGGATTCGGTCCAGGCCAGGAAGTCGTGACCGTGGGCGGCGATACCGTCGATGGCGCGGGTGGCGGTGGCGACGGCTTGTTCTGCGGTGGCCGCGTCGATCAGGCCGGTGGTGTGGGCGGCCAGGAGTTCGTCGACGTCCAGGAGCTGCGTTTCCCGGCCGGTCCGGACCACCAGGTCGAGGTAGTGGTCGACCGAGCGCCAGCGTTTCGGTTCGAACTCGCCGAACTCACCGATATCGAGGTAGTAGTCCTGGTCGCGCAGATGCGCCGGATGGAAATGGAACACGGTCGCGCGTAGACCGAGTGTGGGCAGCAGCCAGGATTCGAGGTAGTGGAACTGGGGGTGGTCGGCGGTGCGGGCCATGTACAGGCCCCAGGGCTCGAGGTGGTAGCGCTCGACGGCGCGGACGAACCCCTTCGGATCGGTATTGGTCAGTTCCGCGATATCGAAGTACTCCACCTTCGGCCGGTGGACGTGCACACTGGCTGCGTTGGTCACAGCTGGAGAATCTACCCAGGACGGCGGTGATGTGCGCGGCGCCGTTCCCGGTGGCGCCGCGGTCGCCGGGCGGTGTGGCCGCTGCCGTGGTGGAGGCCGGGATCATGTCGGTGGGCGGGCTTAGTCTGGGGATATGGCATTCGCAACCGAACTCCGTGCGGCCGGCGTCAGCGGAACCGAGGCCGACGGGCAAACTCCCCTGGCGAAATCGGAGTTCCGCCCGGTCGGGGAGATCGAGCGGACCGGCGGGCAGTTCCAGGTCGTCAGTCCCTATCAGCCCGCCGGCGATCAGCCGGCGGCGATCGAGGAGCTGGAACGCCGGATCACGGCCGGGGAACCCGATGTGGTGCTGCTGGGCGCCACCGGTACCGGTAAATCCGCCACCACGGCCTGGCTCATCGAACGATTGCAGCGGCCCACGCTGGTGATGGCCCCGAACAAAACCCTCGCGGCGCAGCTGGCCAACGAGCTGCGCGAAATGCTCCCGCACAACGCGGTGGAGTATTTCGTCTCCTATTACGACTACTACCAGCCCGAGGCCTATATCGCGCAGACCGATACCTATATCGAGAAGGACAGCTCGATCAACGACGATGTGGAGCGGCTGCGCCATTCGGCCACCTCCGCGCTGCTGTCCCGGCGCGATGTGGTGGTGGTGGCCTCGGTGTCCTGTATCTACGGCCTGGGCACCCCGCAGTCGTATCTGGATCGCTCGGTGCTGCTGGAGGTGGGCGCGGAGGTCGATCGGGACGCGTTCCTGCGCATGCTGGTGGATGTCCAGTACACGCGAAACGATATGGCCTTCACCAGGGGATCGTTCCGGGTGCGCGGCGATACCGTCGAGATCATCCCGTCCTACGAGGAACTGGCGGTGCGGATCGAATTCTTCGGCGACGAGATCGAAGAACTCTATTATCTGCACCCGCTCACCGGGGACGTGGTGCGCAAGGTCGATATGGTGCGGATCTTCCCGGCCACCCACTATGTGGCCGGTCCGGATCGGATGGCGCGGGCGGTCAGCGATATCGAGGCCGAGCTGGAAGAACGGCTGGCCGAACTGGAAGGTAAAGGCAAACTGCTCGAGGCGCAGCGATTGCGGATGCGCACCCAATACGACCTGGAAATGATCCGGCAGGTCGGCTTCTGCTCGGGTATCGAGAATTATTCGCGGCATATCGACGGGCGGCCCGCGGGTTCGGCCCCGGCTACGTTGCTCGATTACTTCCCGGACGATTTCCTGCTGGTCATCGACGAATCCCATGTCACGGTGCCGCAGATCGGCGGTATGTACGAGGGGGATATGTCGCGCAAACGCAACCTCGTCGAATACGGTTTCCGGCTGCCGTCGGCGGTGGACAACCGGCCCTTGACGTGGGAGGAGTTCGCCGAACGGATCGGTCAGGCGGTGTACCTGTCGGCCACCCCGGGCGATTACGAACTGGGCCGTGTCGGTGGTGAGGTGGTCGAACAGGTCATCCGCCCGACCGGTCTGGTCGATCCGCAGGTGGTGGTCAAACCGACCAAGGGGCAGATCGACGATCTGGTGCACGAGGTGCGGCAGCGGATCGAACGCGACGAGCGGGTACTGGTCACCACGCTCACCAAGAAGATGGCCGAGGACCTCACCGACTATCTGCTCGGGCTGGGTTTGCGGGTGCGCTACCTGCATTCCGAGATCGACACCTTGCGCCGTGTCGAATTGCTGCGCCAGTTGCGTCTCGGCGAGTACGACGTGCTCGTCGGGATCAACCTGCTGCGTGAGGGCCTGGACCTGCCGGAGGTCTCCCTGGTGGCCATCTTGGACGCCGATAAGGAAGGGTTCCTGCGCAGCACCAAAAGCCTCATCCAGACGATCGGCCGTGCGGCGCGAAACGTCTCGGGCGAGGTGCACATGTACGCGGACAAGATCACCGATTCGATGCGCGACGCCATCGACGAAACCGAACGACGCCGGGCCAAACAGCTCGCCTACAACGCGGAAATGGGGATCGACCCGCAACCGTTGCGCAAGAAGATCGCCGATATCCTCGACCAGGTCTACTCCGAGGCAGACGACGAGGTCGCGGTGGGCGGATCCGGTCGTAATGCCAGCCGCGGCCGGCGGGCTCAAGGGGAGCCCGGCCGGGCGGTGAGCGCGGGCATCGTGGAGGGTCGCGATATCAAATCGATGCCGCGGGCCGAACTGGCCGATCTGGTGGCCGAGCTCACCGATCAGATGATGAACGCGGCCCGCGAACTGCAGTTCGAGCTCGCGGGCCGGCTCCGCGACGAAATCGCCGACCTGAAGAAGGAGCTGCGCGGGATGGACGCGGCCGGATTGAAATGACCGGCTCGCGTTGCGGCGGACGGTCAGCCCTGGGTGGCCATCCATTCGTCGACCCGGCGTTCGGCTTCCTCTCGGGAGACGTCTTCCACCCGGGTCATCACCACCCAGCGGTGACCGAACGGGTCCAGCAGGGCCCCGTAGCGGTCGCCGGTGACGAAGGTGGCCGGATCCTCGGGGACCTTTGCGCCGTGCTCCCGCGCGCGGGCGATCACGGCGTCGACATCCGGGCAGTAGTGCACCAGCGAGGTGTGCACCCATTCACCGGTGGGCGCCAGCACGTTCTGGTCGGGTACCGGCATGCCCAGCTGGATCGTGGAATCGCCGATCTTCAGTTCGGCATGGGCGGGCTGCCCGTCGGGCATATCGTTGCGGGAGATCACCTCGGCACCGAATACGGCGCTGTAGAAGTCGATGGCGGCTTTGCCGTCCGGGACCGCGATGAACACGGTGATCGAGTGGTAACCGTCGGGAATCGGATTCACTGTTTCGCTCATGAGTTCGAGTCTGCTCGGGTGCGCGGCCGGGTTCTTGTAAGAAAGCGACAGTTCGCCGAAGCCGGTGGTGGGCCCGTCCGGCGCCTCGGGGGCGGGCGTGCCGGCGTGCGCCCAGCGGTACCGGTTGGAAAGCCACAGCTCGCCGAAGCCGACATCGTCACCCGGTACCGGCCGGTGCCGGGCAGGGAGCAGCAGGGCGCCGAGCCTTCTCGGTGCCCGCGACACAACAGTCCGCCGCACACGGGCAGCCGGTGCCGCTATCGAGAGAGGTGGCGTCCGGACGGAATCGCCGTACGGCCGCCTCGCGGCTTCGGCCCGGCACGGCGGTCCGGCGCAACCGTTCCCGGCCCGCTTCCCCCTCGACCTCGAGCCTTCGTCGCATCGGTATCCGGCTCGCCGTGGCCGGGCCCGGGGGCTCGGTGGTGGCCGGCACGTCATGGGCAGCGGCAAGGCAGGACCGTGCCGTGAGCGGCCCGGAAATCCCGGTGCGCCGCGCCGCGCCCGCGGCGGATGACCGGAAGGCGATTCTGCATCCGCATGAGCAGGAGCGGTATCGCACGCTCGAGCGGTTGCCGACCGGCCCGGAGGTCGCCGAGTTCGTCGAGTGGTATTGGGCCGTGCGCTGGGATATGCGCGGGCGAGCGCCCTACTTCGCCGAGGTGCTTCCGTTTCCTTGTGTGCATCTCACCTTCGAACGCGACGGAGACCGTTTCGGGGGATTCGTCAACGGTGTATGCACCCGGAAGTACGTCCGGGAACTCGCCGGTCGCGGGGAGGCCTTCGGGGTGCGGTTCCGGCCCGGCGGGTTCGGGGCGTTCACCGGTCTCGATGTCGGCGAGTTGCGGGACCGGGCCGTGCCCGCCGCGGAGGTACTGCCCGATATCGGAGATCTCGCCGAGCGGGTACTCGATACCCCCGCCCATCCCGACCGGCGCCGGTTGGTGGAGGACTATCTGGGCACACGCACCCGGCGCGACGATCCGAACTACCGGCTCGTGCTGCGGATCGCGGCCGCGATGGCGCGGGAGCCGGAACTCACCCGCGTCGATCAGGTCACCGAGCGGTTCGGCGTTTCGGCGCGGACGCTGCAGCGGCTGTTCCGCCGGTATATCGGTGCGGGGCCGAAATGGGTGTTGCGCCGGTACCGGCTCCAGGACGGTGCGGACCTGCTGGCTCGCGGTCGTACCGCCGATCTCGCCGCGCTCGCCGCCGACCTCGGATATTTCGATCAGGCGCATTTCACCCGCGAGTTCACCGCGGAGGTCGGAATGGCGCCGCTGGAATATGCCAAGAATTCGTTACGCTCGCGCGATGAGGTGACTTCCAAGGTGCTGCCTGCCTCATAATCGAATTTCGGATTCGGCATATAAGCGGTACCCGTCGGTGAGAGCGAGGAGCTGCACATGGATGTCGTGGTATTGATCGGCCGGGTGATGTTCGTCATCCTGTTTCTGAGCTCGGCGCTGGGGCATTTCACCCAGACGAAAGCAATGGCCGGCTACGCGCAGGCCAAGGGTGTGCCCATGCCGGAGATGGCTGTCCGGGCCTCGGGTGCGCTCATGTTGCTCGGGAGTATCAGCATTCTGCTGGGTATCTGGGCCGACCTGGGTGCGTTGCTGTTGCTGGTGATGATCGTGCCCACCATGATCATGATGCATAGTTTCTGGAAGGAAACCGATCCCGAGGCAACCCAGTCGGAGACCATTCAGTTCAACAAGGATCTCGCCCTCGCGGGCGCGCTGGTGATGCTGTTCGGCTTTTTCTCTCATACCGAGGAATTGGGGCTGACGATTACCGGCCCGCTGTTCTAGCAGTGACGCCCTATTCGGTGATCCGGTACGGTTTGCCGACGGTGGGTTGTGAGGAAAATCCCAGGGCGCCAATGGTGTTCACTCATCTTGTGATGTCTCACATATTCGAGCGGTTGGCCCCGGGAACATCCAGGTAGATGCGGTCGCTACCGCTCCGGGAAGCAGAAATGTGAAACACTGATGCCGCCACGAAGCACTGTGATGTAGAACGAATCAGGTTACTCGGGCCTCGGTTACGGCTATGGTCTACGCAGTCGCTGCGCCGTTGCCGACTTTCCGGCAGCGTTCGGCGCAGCCGCGTTTATACCCCGCACAGTTGGAGGAGAGAATGACCGCCTACCGGACCATTGTCGTCGGTACCGACGGCTCGGACTCGTCGTATGTCGCCGTGGACAAGGCCGCCGCATTGGCGGGAGCCGCGGGTTCGACACTGATCCTGGCCTGCGCCTACTACCCGACCGACGACCGTGACGTCGCCGCCGCGAGCGATATGCTCAAGGACGAGGCGTACCAGGTTCGCGGTTCGGCGCCCACCAACGAGATCCTGCGTACCGCGCGGGATCGGGCCGTGGCGGCCGGTGCCAAGGAGATCGTCGAGAAGGCGATTGTCGGTGAACCGGTCGAATCCCTGCTGGACCTGGTGAAGGAAACGCAGGCGGATCTGCTCGTGGTCGGCAACCGGGGCTTGAACACGCTGGCCGGGCGGTTGCTGGGTTCGGTGCCCTCGGATGTGGCGCGTAAATCGAAATCAGATGTCCTGATCGTGCACACGGTGCGCTGACCCGCATCGTTCGCTTTCGCCCCGCCCGGAACGTGATCCGGGCGGGGCGTTCGCGTATCGGGCGCGGCCGCCGGTGCATTCGTCGGCACACCCGGGATCAACTCGTGTGGCGCACGTTACGGCACCGGATGCCGCTGCTGCGAGACGCCGACGACCGGTGTCGCCGGACTGCCGCTCCGGCTCCGGGAGCCGGGCGGTGACGGCGATCCGAACGGCCGCCGGGGTACCGGGCATGATCGGAACTCGCCCGGATGACCCGGATCAGCGTGCGAGGCGGTGCAGTTCGGGCGGGAGATCGGCGCTGTGCACCACGGTGAGCTGCTGGGTCGCGCGGGTCAGGGCGACGTACAGATCGTTGCGGCCGCGTGGTGAATCGGCGATCACCGCGCTCGGTTCCACCAGGTACACCGCATCGAATTCCAGGCCCTTGGCCTCGGTCACCGTGAGCACCCGGACCGATTCGCCGGCCAGATGGGCGAGCTCGCCGATGTTCTCGGCCGGGGCCAGTACCGCTGCGGTGCCCGGACCCTGCTGCTCGGCGAGCAGGGCGGCCAGCGTGTCGGCGATCTCCGCCGCGGGCACCCGATGCGCCTCCGGTAGGCGGCCGGTTTCCCGGACCGAGCGCGGCATCTGGGCGGCGGGGTCGATGGTGGCCAGCACATCCGCGGCGACCGCCATGATCTCGGCGGGGGTGCGGTAGTTCACCGTCAGCTCGGTGCGTTTCCAGCGTTTGGCCACATACGGTTCCAGCATCTGCGCCCACGAATGGGCACCCGCCGGATCGCCGGTCTGCGCGATATCCCCGACCACGGTGACCCACCGGTTCGGTATCCGGCGCATCACCATGCGCCAGGCCATCTCCGACAGTTCCTGCGCCTCGTCCACGATCACATGCCCGTAGGTCCAGCTGCGGTCGCCGGCGGCGCGTTCGGCGGTGGTCTGCCGGTTGCGTACCTGCTGACGTTCGGCGAGCTGGCTCGCATCGATCAGGTCGTAGGCCATCAGGATTTCCGGGTCGAGTTCGTCCTCGAGATCCTGCGGGGCCGAACCGGTCAGGATGTCCAGGGCGTCCTGCGCCTCGGCGAGCTGGGCGCGCCAGCGCCGCCGGGCGCGTTCGCGTTCTTCCGCATCGTCGGTGCCCAGCAGTTCGGCCAGCTCGTCGAGCAGGGGCGCGTCGGCGGCGCTGAACTCGCCGGTGCCGGTGCGCAGGAGTTCGGCGCGGTCTTCCGGGGCGAGGATCTTGCCGGCGGCCCGGTCGAGCCGTTCGGCGTCGGCGAGCAGATCGCTGAGGACCTGCTGCGGGGTGAGCAGCGGCCACAGTTCGGCCAGCACCCGGGTGACCGTGGCGTCGGCGCGCAGTTCGTCGCTGATCTCGCTGAGATCGGCGGCGCTGAGCAGGCTGCGGCCGCCACCCAGCGGGTCGGCGCCCATGGTCTGCGCCAGCTGGTCGGTGAGTGCTTCGATCACCATCGATACGAAGATCGGGCGGGCCAGATTGTGCGGGCGGCGCGAGGAGCGGGCCCGGCCCCGGGCGCGGGTCACGATCTTGCGGTCCAGGGTCACCGGATAGCCGTCGAAGGTCAGGGTGATGGGTTCGCGCGGCACCTCTTGCCGGTCGCGGACGGCGTTCTTCAGGATGTCGAGAACCTGCAGCGATCCCTTGAGTTCGCCAGCGCGCAGCGAATCGTCCAAGGTCGCCTTCACGCCCGGATACAGGTCGCCGATGGTGGACAGCAGCACGCCGGTCTCACCGAGCGACGGCAGGACTTGGCCGATGTAGTCGAGGAAGGTGGCATTGGGGCCGATGATCAGCACACCGCTCTTCGCCAGCTGCTGGCGATAGGTGTAGAGCAGGTAGGCGGCGCGGTGCAGCGCGACCGCGGTCTTACCGGTGCCCGGCCCGCCCTGTACCACCAGAACGCTTTTGTGTTCGGCGCGAATGATCGCGTCCTGTTCGGTCTGGATGGTTTCCACGATGTCGGACATATGCCCGGTGCGTGCCGCGTTGAGCGCCGCGAGCAGCGCGCTCTCGCTGCCGACGCCGCCGTCGGAGGCGGTGGCGCCGGCCCGGCGGGCGGCGTCGAGATCCAGGTATTCGTCGTTGACCGCGGTCACCCGGCGGTTGCGGGAGCGGATATGGCGCCGGCGGGCCACGCCGTCCGGCGCGGCGGTGGTGGCCAGATAGAACGGCCGGGCGAGCGGGGCGCGCCAGTCGAGGAGCAGGGTTTCGTAGTCGTTGTCCTCGTCGAGGATGCCGAGACGGCCGATATAGCGCTGTTCGGGGCCCTCCTCGCCGTCGGTGATATCGATCCGCCCGAAGCACAGGCCGTGCTCGGCGGCGTCGTATTTGGCCAGATCCTCGGTGTAGAGCTGGCTGAACGATTCCCGTTCGGTACGCGCCTGCGGAGTGCCGCCCGTCTCCAGCAGTACCGTGCGCAACCGCTGGTCGGCATAGGCGCGCATCCCGTCCAGCCGGTCGTACAGCACCGACAGGTACGCCTGCTCCTGATCGATATCTCGGGTCGCCGCATCCGGCGGTGACTCGGCGGAGTCCAAGGCGCCTACACGTTCCTGGGTGCGGTTGTCGGGCAAGTTCTGGCTCCTTCTCACCCACGGCGGGACAAGTTCGGCGGACACGAAATCACGATGTGCACGCGTTGCGCTGGGGCGTGCACAGAGTTGTCGAGTCTACTGCGGACTCCGGGGACATGACGTTTCCCCAGGTCGGCGACCTGTTTTCAGGAGACGTTGCTGTTGTCGCCGCGGAGCCCGCGTCCGCCGGTGGCATCGCGGTGGCCCGGCGGTTTGGCCTCGTACATCGCGATATCGGCGTCGTGCAGGACCGCTTCCGGCGTGCGGGTATCGCCCGGTTCGAGCGTGGTGACCCCGATGGAGGCATTGACCGCGATCCGGTGCCCGCGGGCGACGATCGGCTCCGCCATGGCCGCGCGCAGCCGCTGCACCAGCGGTTCGAGTTCTTCGTCACCCGGGCGCCCGGCCAGCAGGACCAGGAATTCGTCGCCGCCGAGCCGGCCCACCAGATCCTCGGCACGCAGCGCGCGCAGCAATCGGTGGGCCACGATCCGCAACACCGTATCGCCGATGGCGTGACCCATGGTGTCGTTGATCGATTTGAAGCCGTCCAGATCGATGAACATCACCGTGGACACTCGGCGGTGCGCCCCGCTGGCGGCCAGCGCCCCCGACAGTTGCGACAGGATCAGCGAGCGGTTGGCCAGACCGGTGAGCGGGTCGTGGGTGGCCTGGTATTCGAGCTGGCGGCGGCCGGCCAGGTATTCGGTGATATCGGTGAACGAGCACACCGCCGCCGCACCGGGTTCGTCCGGGGCGAGCAGGCGGCTCGAAACGCTCAGCCAGCGGCGGCGCCCGTCCGGGCGGCCGATCGCGAAAACGAAGGCGGTGACCGTCTCGCCGGTCGCGAGGGTCCGCGCGACCGGATGCCGGGCGGGGGGTAGCGGTGCACCGTTGGCATCCAGCCACTCCACCGGCAGCTGGGCGATCTTCGAGCCGACCACCGGCATGTTCTCGTCGATGCCGAGGATGCGCCGGGCCGCCGGATTGGCGGAGCCGATGATGCCGTCCTGGTAGATGACCGCCACACCCTCTTCGAGCTGTGCCACCACCGTGGTGAAGTGCTGTTCGGCGCGGCGCTGCGCGCGTTCGGCGCGGCGCTGGGCGGACAGATCGTGCAGGACCACCTGGTAGGCCAGGCGATCGTGCCAGGCGGTGAGCACGGAAACCGTTTCCACCGGGACCTCGCGGCCGTCCAGCGCCAGCAGCGTCATCTCGGTGGGGTCGGTGGCGACACCGGCCGCGGTCAGGCCGGCGAGCCGCTCGAACATCGTCGCGCGGGAATCGGGGTGAATGAAACGGGCGACACGCTGACCCAGGACTCCGGCGAGATTCGTCGCGCCCAGGAGCCGCAGGCATGCCGGATTGGCGTAGACCACGATGCCGCGTTCGTGGACGAAGATTCCGTCCGGGGAGTGTTCGACCAGGGAGCGATACCGATGCGCGAGTTGCTCGGCGGCGGAGGCCCTGCGATCTCCCATACCAACCCCCATCGTCGGTTGACCCGGACATTCAAACACGGCACAACTACGGCATCCACACACAGACAGCTCGTCCTGTGCACATGATGCCTCCGGCGATCGACCACAACGTATTCCCCGCGGTGGGCCGGGCGACCGGGGACCGGGGAGGGGAAATGCTGTGCACGACACCGGACTTCATCATCGATCTTATGTCGGGCACCGGGATCGGTGCGGTCGCCGGTCACGGCTGCGGCCGCGAGACTCGCCGGGAGCGGCGGCGGCGGGCGGTCCGGACCGGCGTGATCGGTGACACGCCCCGGTGACAGGCCCGGTTGACCTACCCTGGGAAGGGAGCCCGTCCGGTCGCCCGCCGTCCTGACGGTGCGCACGGGCACTGTGCGCGGCATCCGCCGCGCGGTCCGCGGAATCGCACCGTAACCGCCGGGGGCTCGGCCGTTCGGCGAAACTTGTCGGTGGCTCGCCCTAGCATCAGCGCGGGCCGATCCGCGGCCCCAGCCGGAAAGTGGCGACCGGGTAGCACAGGCCGTCCTCCGCGCCGCCACCACCCGAACCGGGCCGGTGGCGGCGGCTCCAGCGGAACGACATCATGGCGCGCCT
>NZ_JARWNW010000181.1 GCF_029868325.1 Nocardia carnea | reverse complement strand
CCGCCCCCCCCCCCCCCCCCCCCCCCCCCCCCCCCCCCCCCCCCCCCCCCCCCCCCCCCCCCCCCCCCCCCCCCCCCCCCCCCTCTCGGTTCGTTCGTCAGATATTCGCGTAGGCCAGGGACGGCACCCTGGTCACGGCGAACGAGGTCCGGCGGTAGAACCACCAGGTGACGCCGCCCATCACCAGGAATGCCCCGGCATAGGCCCAGAAAGCCGGCGCCATCGAGCCGAAGTTTGTGTTGGACAGGCGCAGTGCCTGCTGGAGTACGAAACCGCCGAAGGCGCCGACCGCGCCGATCACCCCGATCGCCGCCCCCGCCTGCCGTTTCGCCGACGCGGCCGCTTCGTCCGGTTCGATACCGCGTTCGGCGGCGAATTTCGCGGCCTCGGCGCTGAAGATCGACGGGATCATCCGGTAGGTCGAACCGTTGCCGATACCGGTGAGCACGAACAGGATCAGGAATGCCGCCAGGTACAGCGGGAAACTCTTCAGCTCCAGCGCGGCCATGATGAGAGCCACCGCGACAGCCATCCCGCCGAACACCATGAGGGTGATCCGGGCGCCACCGAGTTTGTCGGAGAGCCAGCCGCCGAAGGGCCGGGCGAACGAGCCGACGAAGGCACCGAGGAAGGCCAGGTTACCGAGGGTGCTGATCCAGCCGATATTCGCCAGATCGGGGAAATTGGCTTTGATGAGGGTCGGGAACGCGAACGAGAAACCGATGAACGACCCGAAGGTGCCGATGTAGAGGAAGGCCATCACCCAGGTGTGCCGGTTGGTGAGGGCCGGTGTGTAGGAGCGGCCGTCGGATTTCGCGGTGGACAGGCTGTCCATATAGCGCAGCGCGCCGAATACGGCGGCCAGGATGAACGGCACCCACACCAGCACCGACAGGGTGATACCGAACCGGTAGCCGGCCGCGTCCTTCGCGGTGAGATGGGTGCCGAGGGCGATCAGCAGCGGCAGCAGCAGCTGGGTCTGGGCCACACCGAGGTTGCCGCCGGCGGCGTTGATCCCCAGGGCGGCGCCCTTCTTGCCGTCGGGGAAGAAGAACGAGATATTGGCCATCGACGAGGAGAAGTTGCCGCCGCCGAATCCGGAGAGGGCCGCCAGCACCACGAAAACCCACATCGGAGTATCGGGCTGGTTGACGAAGATCGCCAGACCCAGCGTGGGAATCAGCAGCATGGCCGCGCTGAACGCGGTGAACAGCCGGCCGCCGAAACGCGGGATGGCGAAGGTGTAGGGGATACGCAGCGCCGAACCGACCAGTGTCGGAATGGAAGTGAGCAGCAGCGCGTTGCTCACGGCCTCCGGGTTACCGCTGCCGAGGCCTTCCAGGAAACCGAATCCGGCGGCGCCCATACCGGTGACCACACTGGCCCACAGCACCCAGATACTGAAGCCGAGATTCTCCGCGAAAACCGAGAAGACGAGGTTTTTACGGGCGGTGCGGTCGGCGCCGGAGGACCAGAACCGTTCGTTGTCGGGTTCCCACCGATCGATCCAGCGTCCGCGGCGCTGATGGGTGAAAGGTGGTGCCGTAACTGGTGTTTGTGAGCCGGTGTCGGCGATCGCGGTCATCGGCGTCCCTCTCGTCGGTGCTCGACATCCCCGCGGAACCGGGGCGCGGTGTCGAGGCGGTGTTGTGACGTGAGGAAACGCTAGAAGCCGGGTGTTTCCACCGAATAGCGTGCGATGACGATCGGCGCACATCCCCCTCACGGGCGCCGGATACGCGGGTGATCGCTCGGTAACGCCGCCGGAACCTGCTCAGCGCTCGGGGTAATCGGCGAGCAGAGTGTCCAGGAAGCAGCGGGTGGTCTTGGCCGCGCGTTCGCCGTCGCCGTCGGCGATGGCCTGCACAAGTTCGCTGTGCTCGTCGTTGTACCAGCCGTCGATCCGGTCGGTGCGCGAGCGGGTGGAGGATTCGATCCGGCCGAGCAGCGAATCGTAGAACTCCAGATATACCGCGTTATGGCTGGCGGCCACGATCGCGCGGTGCAGTTGGACATCGGCGGCAATGGCGGCGGAGCGATCGGCCGGCCACAGCCGGTTGCGTTCCTCGAGCAGGCGCTGCATTCTGGCGATATCGGATTCGTCGCGGCGGTGGGCGGCCAGGGCGGCCGCGGTGGCTTCCAGACCGTGGCGTAGTTCGAGGACATCGCGTTCGGCGGCCTCGGCGAAATACTTCTCGAGGGTGCTGCCGACCTCGGAGGTCGCGATGACATACGTACCCGAACCCTGCCGTCGTTCCAGCATGCCGGCGTGGACCAGCGCCTGGACGGCCTCGCGTAGCGTATTGCGGCCGGTTCCGGTCAGCTCGGCGAGTTCGGGTTCGGTGGGTATCCGCGTCCCGACCGGCCAGCGTCCCGAGCGGATATCCTCTTTGAGTTGCTCGGTGACCTGGGCGATGAGACTGGTGCGGCGAACGCTTTGCACGCTGACAGAGTACCGCCCGTCACAACTGCCTTGTCCTGGTCATATGGTCATCCTATGATTTCTCGGTGACTGCAGCGTTGCCCGAGACCTCCCGTCCGGGGGGGGGGGGCCCGCCCCCCCGGCGCCGCGCGCCGCGGCGCCCTCCCCGGTTATGGTGCGGCGGTGGATACCGGTGATCTGATAGACCGCAGCAGTT
>NZ_JARWNW010000180.1 GCF_029868325.1 Nocardia carnea | reverse complement strand
ACCGAGACGGCGTTGTCACCCGAGATGACCTTGATGGACACGTCCTGACTCGCGAAATAGTCCAGGGTGTCGCGGGCATCGGGCCGGACCTTCTGCTCCAGCACCACCAGCGCCACGGGCGTGATCGTGCCGGGCGCATCGGGTGCGTCCACGGCCCGGTCCCCGCGGGCGAGCAGCAGCACCCGCAGGCCGGTGGCACCCAGTTCCTCGGCGGCCCGGGCGTCGGCCGAACCCGGGTCCAGCAGCACATCGGGAGCTCCGAGCAGCCAGTCGCCGTGCTCGCCGTAGGAGAAACCGCTCCATTTCTTCGCCGACGAGAACGGGGCCACCGCGGTGTATTCCCAGCCGGGAGTATCCGGCAGCGCCTCCGCGATCGCCTGCACACTGGCATTCGGCCGCGGATCGTCGGCCGCCATCGCCGCCAGTGCCTGCCGCGCGGCGGCTTCCGCGCCCGCACTGTCGTCGAACATGCGGAGCTCGGCCAGGCGCATCCCGTTCTCGGTCAGTGTGCCGGTCTTGTCCGCGCACACCACGTCCACCCGCGCCAGGCCCTCGATCGCGGGCAACTCCTGCACCAGGCATTTACGCTGCCCCAGCCGTATCACCCCCACCGCGAACGCGATGGAGGTCATCAGCACCAGGCCCTCCGGCACCATCGGCACCAGCGCCGCCACCATCCCGGTAACCGCGGGCCGCCAGGATTCCCCGCTGGACACCAGCTGGTTGTAGATACTCAGCGCACCGGCCGGGATGAGCAGGTAGGTGATGACCTTCAGGATCGTGTCGATCCCGTTGCGCAGCTCCGAATTCACCAGCGTGAACTTGCTGGCCTCCTCGGCCAGTTTTGCGGCGTAGGCGTCCTTGCCGACCTTGGTGGCGCGATAGGCGCCCGAACCGGACACCACGTAGCTACCCGAGAGCACCTGCGCGCCCGCCTCTTTGGCGACATCGTCGGATTCGCCGGTGAGCAGCGATTCATCGATTTCGAGCAGTTCGGCTTCGGCGACCACACCGTCGACCACGATCTGATCGCCGGGGCCCAGTTCGATCAGATCGTCGAGCACCACATCCTTGGGCGCGATCTGCTCGGCGCGGCCGTCGCGGCGCACGGTGGGCCGGGCCTGGCCCACGATCGCCAGCCGGTCCAGCGTCCGCTTCGCCCGGACCTCCTGGATGATGCCGACCGCGCTGTTGGCCACGATCAGCAGTCCGAACATTCCGTCGATCACCGAACCGGTGGCCATGACCAGGACGAACAGCACACCCAGGATGGCGTTGATCCGGGTGAAAACATTCGCCCGGACGATATCGCGGACCGAGCGGCTGGCCCGGTCCGGTACATCGTTGGTGAGCCCGTCCCGGCGCCGCCGGTCCACCTCGGCGGCGGTGAGCCCGGACGACCCGACAGCCTCCACAGTTGTCGACATGACGGTCAGCGTAACCAGCGCGGCGGCCGGCGGCTCACCAGGCGACGTTGATCGGGCCCGGTGTCCAGGTGCCCGGGTGATCCTCCTGCGTGATCTGTGGACGGGCGGGTACCGCGTCCGGATCCCGCGGCAGGAACTGCTGGAGCTGGCCCCAATCGCGGTCCCAGTCGTGGTTCAGGTAGGTCGGCAGGGTGCGGGCGTGCAACAGCAGTTCGGTCCAGCCGAGCGGGCCGCCACCGTCGTGGTTCTGCCACAAGCTGGTGTCGTGGGCGCCGACCCGGTCCGGCAGGATGCGGTACTTCGGCACCTCGGCGATACCGGTGCGGTGGTCGAACGGCCGCTGGCACGGGAACTGCAGCCCGACAGCCCAGTCGAGCAGCACCGGATCGGTGGACCCGACCACGCTGTTCAGGTCCTGGGTCTGCGGCATCCGTGGCGGGGTGAAGGCGAGCCACTGCCGCGGATCGCGGTCCCGGTCGTGGGCGACGATACGCACGGTATCGGCATCGGCGTACGGCTCCAGCGGAACCCGCAGGTTACGCCAGGACGGCGCGGGACCGATATCGATCGGGTTCACCCGGCGCAGTGCCACCGGTTCGGTGGCCGAGGCGCCGGGGGCGGTGGTGGACCCGAATTCGAGTTCGAAGGACTGTCCGTGGGTGACGACCCCGTCGGCGTCGCGGGACCAGATCCGGCCGGCGGCGCTCACGGCGAGGATATCGGCACGGTCGGCGACGGGCGGCAGCCGGAACCAGCCGCTGGTCAGTTCCGCCGGACCGTCGGCCTGGAAACTGCCCAGTACCGGGGTCGCAGGATCGAGACCGAATGGCAGGGCGGGACCGGCGGTTTCGGTGGCGACCCCGGTGCCGCCGCCCTCATTCCCCATCGAATCGGCGATCGCGGCATCGGCGCCCTGTTCGCTGTCGGCGCTCAGGTCCGCCGCCACACCGGTCGGCGCGAAACCGGTACTGCCGTTACCGGCCAGTGTGGTGGCCGGATCACCGGCCAGCGGGGTGAGCATGCCGCGGTTCGGATCGGTTTCCACCAGGACATGCGGGGCCAGCCCGCATGCGTTTCCGGTGAGCGCACCGAAGTTGGAGCCGGCCAGGGAGAACGCCGGATACTGGCTGACCGCGCCCTTGGCGAACGAGGCGACCTCGAGGAGCACCATGAACGCGGCCGCCACCGTGAGCGGCGGAATCTTCGCGAAGCGCCAGCCCAACCGGGAGATCCGATGATGTCCGGTATCGGGTGCCCGCACATGCCACCATGCGGCCAGCGCGAGCAGCAATACCGCCCCCAGCAGGAAGACCTTGTTCAGGGCGATACCGGCAATCGAGGGCTGTTTGTCCCACCACGGAATACCGAATGAGGAGACGTACCACCAGCCGTTGGGCCCGGAGAACACCATCGCCATCAGGAACGCCACCCCGGCGGCGAACAACGCCCGGTTACGCGGCCCGCGCATCACCCGCGGCCCGACCGCCACCGCGGTGAGCACCGCGACCGCACCCGCCAGCCCGGCGAAAACTCCGAGATGGTGGGTCCACTTGGTCGGCGTCGTCATCATGAGCACCATGGCGCCGATGGTGACCCCGAGGATCCGGCGCGAGGGCCCCACCGCGGCGGTCGGGATCCGGCCGCCCTTGTGCAACAGGGTCAGCAGGCACACCGCCAGGCCGGCGACCATCACGAAGATACCGAACCGGCGGGCCAGCGAACCGTCCACCGTGCCCATGAACAAGTACTGGTAGCGGAGGTACTCGTCGAACCACAGCACATTCGGCCCGGCCAGTTTGTGCACCCGGCTCATTTCCTGCATGGCGCTGAACGTCTGGTCCGCGAAGGCGACGACGAGCACCAGCACGCCCGCGGCCCCGAGCGGGAGCAGCTGCGCGAGCCAGCCGACCCGCCGCGCCCGCGCCGAAACGATCTTGAACAGCGGGCGCAGTCCTGCCAGCAGCGCGGCGATACAGATGACCCCGTGCGGGCCCGCCGTACAGCTGAACGCCGCGATCAGAATGGCGACCGCGAACGGCAGCAACCGCCGGGTCGCGATCCCGCGCTCCACCGAACACCAGGTGAGCAGTACACCGAGTGCGACCAGCGGCTCCGGCCGCAGGCCGTTGTTGTACGGCAACCACACCGCGAGGAAAACCAGCGCACCGGTCCACGGCACGAACCGGTTGCGGTGCAGCGCGGCCCCGAACCGGGGCACCACCTCCCGGCTGATCACCATCCAGGCCACGATCCCCGCCAGCAACGTCGGCAGCCGGACCCACGGACTGGCGGTGGTCACATCCGCCATCAGCCCGATGAGGTCGTAATACGGAGTACCGATCGGGTTCTCCGGCACGCCGAAGTACCGGAAGTAGTTCGCCATATACCCCGCCACCTGCGAGGTGCGGCCCATCCCGAACTGATAGCCGTCGTCGGATGTGGTGGCGCCGATGAAATGCCAGAGCACCAGCGTGCCGAGCACCACGAAATCCACCGGCCGGAAGGTCCACCAGCGGGCGGGCAGGAAGCGGCGGGCGCGACGGCCGTCGAGGTTGTCCAGGCGGTGCAGGGCCACCAGCGAGATCACGGTCGCCAGCACGGCCGCCCAGATGGCGAGGCGTTTCACCAGGGTCGGGGTGGAGCTGAACCGGCTGTCCACCTCTGCGGTGACGCTGGCACCGGCCGGGTCGGCGAGATCGCTGAACACACCCACCATCTGCGGCCGGTAATCCCCGCCGAGCACCACGGGCTCGTGCCCGGTGAGCGTGGCCACGGCTTCGGTCATCCCCGCGCCCACGGTGAGCTCACACCCGGGCGCCAGTTCGGCCACCGGCACGCTGAACAGCGACTGGTTACGCAGCACCACATCGAGAACAGGTCCCGATTCGGGCGTGGGCGGCCGGACCCGGGCCAGGAACCCGTACCGCTCCAGATCGGGTGCCCCGTAGGGCGCCGTGGCGGAGAGCACCCCGCCGGCGGGCAGCTGCTGGATCGCCGCGCAGGGCACGGTGGCTTCGAAGCTCAACGGCGCGTAGGCGACCAGCGGCGCCTCGATCGACGCGGCGGAATCGTCCTGCGGCCAGGACAGCGTCGCGGCGTCCACCCGCACCGGCAGGAACGGAACCGCTACCGCGAGCAACGCGCCGATCAGTGCCGACACCAGGGCCACCGGCCGTGCCCAGCCGCCCCGCATTCGGGGCCGGGGACTATCGGAGATCTCTGCCGGCTCGGACGCCGCCACCACCATCGTGTCAGCCACGGAGCGCCATCCTAACGGGCGCGATCACGGCGGGCTCATCCACAGATACCCGCGGTCCGGGCGTCGGCACCGGTGCACACCGGCGCAGGGCCCGGACCAGCGCTTGCGCGGCCGGGCGAGGAGCGCGGCAGTTCGTGCCGACGCTGTACCCAGCCCGTCCGTGCCGGGCCGGCGAGAGGTCCACCCGACAGAAAATCGGCCGGCCCGCACGAGTGCGGACCGGCCGATTCGGTATACGCCCGACTCAGGCCGCGCAAGCAGGCGACTGGATCTGCGCGTTGGCGAGCATGGTGCAGGTCCACTGCTGCTGGACCTTCCACACCCCGTCCTCGGCCACGAACGGCACATCCGCCACGCTGGTCTGGCCGTTCAGCGTGAGATTGGCCTTGGCCTGGATCTCGGTCCCGAAATCCTGTACCTCGGTGACCTCGATCGTGGCGCCCGACTGGGCGTAGAACTGGCTCAGCTTCGACGGCAGCTCCGGGTCCGCCTCGGCGCCCTGGACCATCTCCAGCTTTTCCTCGTTCGGAACGTTCGGGTCGAGCGCGCGCTGGAGCTGGGTGTTCAGATCGGCCGGGGTCGGGACGGGCGGCGTATCGGCCTCCGCCTCCGTGGTCTCGGCCGCGGCCGTGGTGCTCGTCGCCGCTGCGGTGTCCGAGTCGGAATCATCGCTACCACACGCCGTCAGGGTCAGCGCGGCCGCGGCGGCCAGGCCGGCGATCGCGATACGTCCGGTTTTGCGAAGCTTCAACTGCTCGTCCTTTGCGTTCGGGGTTCGGTGTCATGCGCTGCGGCAGCCCCACCGGAACCGGCGACGCTGCCCGGCACCAACCTACCCGGCGGGATTCAGGACAGGCTGCCGAGCGGGTCCGCAGGGCGCAACTCGGTGTTGTCGGCAGAGAAAGTACGCGCGATCCCCGGCCCTGTCGAGCGGGACTCGAACCGCACGGTCACCCGCCCGTGGCCCGCTCCCTGAACCCAGCCGAAACCGAATTCGGGATGCACGACATCCGATCCGGCCCGCCAGTTCACGACTCCACCAGCGGTTACTCCCGGATCCGCCGCCGCGCCGACGGTTTCGGCGCGCGACTCGGCGGCGGGCCCGGCCGAGGCCCCGGAAGGGGTGTTGCCCACGGTAGTTCTCACCGAATCCACAGAGCTCTCTTGCTCTGGTGCCACGAACTCGGGCGCAGCCACCGGCAGCTCCGTGCCGTCCGGACCCGGTTCGCCGTCCGCCGGCCCCGCAACCGAGGGTGCCGCAGGGACCCCCTGCCCCACCGGTCCATTCGTATCGTCGCCCGGTGACCCGCTCGCGAGATCGCGCGCCGGCGATACCGTTTCGCCGAGGTCGGCGGTGTCCGCACCCGGGTCCGTGGAATCCGCGCCCAGCCGGTCCAATTCGGGAAACAGCGATTCCTGCCGGATCGCCGACAATCCTGCGTACCCGACCCCCACCAGCCGCACCGGCCCCAGGTCCCGCGGGTCCAGCGCCGCCCGCTGAGCCGCGGAGGTGAGCGTGGCCAGGTCCTCGGTCGCGTAGGGCAGGGTGCTGGACCGCGTGGTGATACTCATATCGGCACGTTTGAGTTTCAGCACCACGGTGCGCGCGGCCCGCCCGTCGCGCACCAGCCGGCGGTGCGCGGCCGCGGCCATCTCGGTGATCGCCGGGCGTAAGCCTTCCAGCGTGACGATATCGGTCTCGTAGGTGGTTTCGGCACTGATCTGCTTCGCCTCGGCACGCTCGGCGACCGGCCGATCATCGATACCGCGGGCCAGCCGGTGCAGCGCGGCGCCGATACTTCCGCCCAGGATCGATACGGCCTCCACCTCGGGCAAAGCCGCGAACGCCCCGACCGTTTCGATCCCCAGGGCTCGCAGCCGGCTCTCCGCCACCGGCCCGATCCCCCAGAGTTTGCGGACCGGCAACCCGGCCAGCAACCCCTGCTGCTCACCGGGCGCGATCACCCTGATCCCGTCCGGTTTGGCCATTCCCGAAGCTATCTTGGCGAGCTGCTTGCCCGTACCCACACCCACCGAAGCCACCAGCCCCGTACTTTCCCGCACCGCCGCCCGCAGCTCCGCGCAGAAATCCAGCACCGCGGACACACTCGCACCCGCCAGTTCCGCGGGTTCCCCGAACGCCTCGTCGAACGACAGTGTTTCGAGTACCGGAATCCGCGACCGCAAGGTATCGAACACTCGCCCGCTCAGCACGCCGTATAGCGCCCCCCGCGGCGGCACCACCACCGCCGTCACCCCGACCAACCGCCGCGCCTGATGCATCGGCATCGCCGACCGCGCCCCGAACACCCGCGCCTCGTAACTGGCCCCCGCCACCACCCCACGCGCCCCGGTCCCCCCGACGAGTACCGGACGGCCCCGCAACGTCGGCCGGGTGAGCTGCTCACAGGAGGCGAAGAACGCATCCATATCGATATGCAGCACCCAGCGCCGCGCCGTTTCCCCGGCGAACGCGTGCCGAGCTGCTCCGGAACGACGTTCCGGGCCCTCGCCACTCACCACCTGTGGGCCCGCGGGGACCCGGCCCACATCACTCGCACCACTGGTCACGCCCCTGTTGGTACATACCGCGCAATCTACGCGCGAACACCGACAGCCGACCCGCCAGACCGCACAGGCGGGCACTGCCGGCCCCGATATCTGTCCGGCGTCGAGCACTCTGCCCGCTCGGTGGTCGCCTGGAGCGTCTGATTGCCGGAGGACGGGACCACAGCAGGCCCCGGCCGCTCATCACGCAAGCAACCGGCTGCGGAGTCCGGCGATCGCCGGACCGATTCGGCCGCCGAGGGCTCGCAGTGCCGCGCCGAACCCACCGCGCTCCGGTGGGACGATTCGGTTCCGCACGGGATCGCCGAAGCCCCGCTGGGTTCCGCACCACGTCGGCGGATTCGGCCGGCCGCCGCCCGGGAGCGGGTTCGGCGAGGTCACCCGCGACATCCGGAGAGCGGAAACGCGCAACCTTGGGCCCGGAACCCCCGCGCGACCCGGGCGCGCCATAAACTCGGCCCCATGATGATCCGCAAGGCTGTCATTCCCGCTGCCGGTATCGGCTCCCGGCTGCTGCCGCTGACGAAGGCGATCCCCAAGGAGATGCTGCCGGTCGGCGACAAGCCGGTGATCGAGCATACGGTGCGCGAGCTGGTGGCTTCCGGTATCACCGATATCACGATCGTGGTCAGTGGCGGAAAATCGCTGATCCAGGATCATTTCCGGCCCAATCCGGCGCTGGTGGCGCAGCTGCGCGCCGACGGTAAGACCGCCTACGCCGATGCCGTGGAAGAGGTCGGCGAACTGTCGCGGCTCGGGCATATCACCTACCTCGATCAGCACGGCCCGTACGGTAACGGCACCCCGGTGCTGAATGCGGCCCGGGCCGCCGGCGACGAGCCGATGCTGGTGCTGTGGCCCGACGATGTGTTCGTGGCCGAGGTTCCGCGCGCACAGCAGCTCATCCGCGCCTACGAGGCCACCGGATGCCCGGTGCTGGCATTGATGCCGATGAACCCGAACGAATCCCAGCGCTACGGCGTTCCGGTGGTGCGCGAGGATCTGGACGACGGATTGCTGCGGATCTCCGGCCTGGTGGAGAAGCCGAAACCCGCCGACGCGCCATCGGCCTATGCGGCGATCGGCGGCTATGTCGTCACGCCCGGCATTGTCGACGAACTGCGCACGCAGACAGAGAACTGGTACACCCATCGCACCGGTGAGGTGTACCTGACCGATTCGATCAACGCCTACGCCGCCGATCACGCCGTGTACGGGCAGGTCATCCAGGGCCGCTGGTACGACACCGGCAACCCCGGCGACTACCTCGTCGCGCAGTTCGCCTCCGCGCTGGCCCATCCCGACTACGGCCCGCTGCTGCGGCGTCAGGTGGAGTGAGCGGGTCCCGGATCGCCGGCCGGCTCGGACGACTCAGAAGCGCCGGATGCTGTGCACGTAGAAGTGTTCGAGTGGCGTGAGCCCGACCGGGACACCGGCGCCGTAGGCGTTGAGCACCTGCCCGTTTCCGGCGTAGATACCGACATGGGACGCATCGCGGTTGATGATCACCACATCACCGACGGCCAGCGCATACGGGGGCACCGCCGCGCCGACCTCCGCCTGTTCCCAGGTGGTGCGTGGTAGCGCCACCCCGACCTGGCGGAATGCCCACTGTACCAGGGCCGAACAGTCCCAGGTGTCCGGTCCGGTGGCCCCCCATTCGTACATCTTTCCGGTCTGTGTCGTGGCGGCGGCGAGGGCGCCGAGGCCGGCGAGGGTCGATACCGGAAGCCCGGCCGACCCGCTGGCGCTGAGTGAACTGGAGCCGGAGGCCGATCCGCTCGCGCTGCCGGAGGGTTGTGCCCAACCCGGTGCGGCCGCGACCGCGGTGACGGCGGTGGTGAGAAGTAAGCCGGCGATACCTCGCCGCAGTGCGATCCCGATCACGTGCCCACCCTTCTGCCGGTCGATGCACGAGACACCATGCGGCGCCCCGGTTTACTCGCGGCATCCGCCGAGCAGCCGGCCACCGCGGACCACTGGAGCTACGCCGGAGCGAATCCACTCCGGCGCAACCCCACTCAGGTAGAACCGAGCGAAATGATCACCGTTCCCGCTGCTCCCGAGGGAACGTTCGCAGCGGTATCGCGATGATTGTGCCCGGCAGAAGGGCGTTCACCAAGTAACCTGGCAAACATCTAGCATGTGATCTAAATCACAAAAATGTTTATTGCGTTTGCGTCAGGATGTCGTTCAAGGTCTTCAGGACCGCGTCCTTGGTGGCCGACGGCGACTCGACGAAGACGCCCACCTGCCAGACCGGTTCACCGCCGGGCTCGGCGGCGACATACCGGCTGAGGTCGATGGTGTACATGCCCTTGTCGTTCGTGGGCGTCTCGACATACGAGGTGTTCGGGTCGAACTGCTTCGCCGCACCTTCCTTGTCGAACCAGTCCGCGTCGAACCCGGCACGCGTTGCCGCGTCACAGGTGGACGGGCATTTACGCAACATCAGGTTCACTCGCTGATCGGCCGAGGAATCCCCCTCGTCGATACACCCCCACGCCTGGGCATCCGGGATGGTGTCGATCGACCCCTTCATACAGCCCCAGGACCCCGGCGTCCGGAATGCGAACGGCCAATCCTTGAAGGCCATGGTGTAGGTGTCCTCACCGTCCTCGAAGGTGGGGCCGAACAGCACGACCGGCGACAGGCCCTCCTTCAGAGCCGGTGCGCCTTCCACCGGAGGAGCCGCACTCGTGGTCGTCTCGGCGGCCGTAGTCGTTGTCGCACCGGTCGTTTCCGTGGTGGTGCTCGCCGCCGCGGCGGTGTTCTCCTCCGATCCCCCCGACCGTAGGATCACCAGCCCGGCCACACCGGCCAGCACCAGAACCACCACCACGGCCAGCACCGCGATCAGGGTGGCATTGTTGTTCCGCGGCGGGCCTCCCTGCCCACCGGAGCCGAGCGGCGGCACTTCCCATGCGCCCGACTGCGGAACAGGCTGCGGGACCTGTCCCGCGGTCTGCCCCCACTGCACCGCCGGCTGACCGCCCTGGGACTGATAACCCTGTTGCCACTGCCCCGACGGGGCATCCTTCTTCTGTTGACCCTCGGGCGCGTGCTGCCACCACTCGTCGGGATTGTCCGAAGCCATAGGTGCATACCCTAGTGGGACACTCCGTCTCGGTCATGGCGATAACCTCTCGGGCACCTCCCCCTCCGGAGACGTTCGCGCACAGCGCCGGAACACTGCCGACATCCGTACGACGAGGCCCGGCAACCACCGTAAGAAGCGTAGGACGTCGCGACGATGGTGTTCGCGAAGCGGCTGCAGGCGTAAAGCCTGGTCACCGCTCGCCTGGACCGGAGAAGCCGGGTGGATCGGTGGTGTGCGCTGATCTCCTCGCACACCACCGATCAATGGGGAAGGCACGAGCCCGGGGCGGACCTCCCTACCGCTCGACCTTCGCGATCCGCGCTCGTGAACCGCCCGTCAGCTCGGCGCCCTCCGAGCCGACCGCGCCGAAGTCCAGCTCCACAGCGAGGACTTCACCGGCGATGAGATCGCGATGGGTCCGCGCCCACTCCTGCCGGTCCGCCGGAACTTCGAGCGTCGCGGTGATCCGGTCGGAAACATCCAGGCCCAGCGATTTCCGGGTCTCCTGCAGGTCCCGGATGAGATCGCGGGCCCAGCCCTCGGCCTCGAGTTCCTCGGTGACCACCGAATCGAGCACCACCAGCCCGGCATTACCGGGCAGCGCCGCGGTGGATTCCGGTTCGGCGGCCACGAGCCGCTGCGTGTATTCCTCGGGCAGCAACTCGATTCCGGCCGCGGTGACCACACCGTCGGCGCTTTCCGTCCACTCGCCGGCCTTGACCGCCTTGATCACCTGCTGGACCTCGCGACCCAGCCGCGGCCCCGCCGCGCGGGCGTTGACGGCCAGTTCGAACCGGCCGTGCGCGGCGACATCGGTGGTCAGATCGACCTTTTTGACGTTCACCTCGTCGGCGATGATATCGGCGTAGGGCGCCAGCCGGTCGGCGTCGGCGGCGGCGATGGTCACCTCCGCCAGCGGCAACCGGACCCGCAGCTGCTGCGCTTTGCGCAGGCTCAGCACGGTCGAGCATACGGTGCGCGCCTCGTCCATCGCCGCGACCAGTTCCGGGTCGGCGGGCAGCGTATCGGCGGCGGGCCAATCGGCCAGATGCACCGATCGGCCCCCGGTGAGACCGCGCCAGATCACCTCGGTCACCAGCGGCAGCAGCGGTGCCGCCAGCCGGGTCGCGACCTCCAGCACGGTGTGCAGGGTATCGACCGCGTCCCGGTCCTCGGCCCAGAAGCGCGAACGCGACCGGCGCACATACCAGTTGGTGAGCGCGTCGGCGAAGGTCCGCAGCTCCTCACAGGCCCCGGCGATATCGAACTCCGTCAGCGCCGCGGTCATCACGTCCCGGGTCTGCGCCAGCTTCGCCAGGATGTAGCGATCCAGCACATTCGCCGAATCCGTACGCCACGTACCGGTTTCGGGCGCGTAGAGCTGGAGGAAGGTCCAGGCGTTCCACAGCGGCCGCAGCGCATGGCTCGCGCCCTCCCGGATACCGCGTTCGGTGACGATGAGGTTGCCGCCGCGCAGTACCGGTGAACTCATCAGGAACCAGCGCATGGCGTCGGAGCCGTCGCGCTCGAACACTTCGTTCACATCCGGGTAGTTGCCCTTGGACTTGCTCATCTTCAGGCCGTCGTCGCCCAGCACGATGCCGTGCGCGACCACGTTGGAGAACGCGGGACTGTCGAACAGCGCGGTGGCCAGCACATGCAGGGTGTAGAACCAGCCGCGGGTCTGCCCGTTGTACTCGACGATGAAATCGCCCGGGAAATGGGAGTCGAACCAGTCCTTGTTCTCGAACGGGTAGTGCACCTGGGCGAAGGGCATGGAACCCGATTCGAACCAGCAGTCCAGCACCTCCGGTACCCGGCGCATCGTCGAGCGCCCCGTCGGATCATCGGGGTTGGGCCGGGTCAGTTCATCGATCATCGGCCGGTGCAGATCCGTGGGCCGCACCCCGAAATCGCGTTCCAGTTCGTCGAGCGAACCGTAGACGTCGATACGGGGATAGGCGGGGTCGTCGGAGGTCCACACCGGGATCGGGCTGCCCCAGTAGCGGTTACGACTGATGTTCCAGTCCCGGGCGCCTTCGAGCCATTTGCCGAACTGGCCGTCCCGGATATGTTCGGGCACCCAGTTGACCCGCTTGTTCAGCTCCACCATCCGGTCGCGGAACTCGGTCACCCCGACGAACCAGGACGGCACCGCCATATAGATCAGCGGCTGCCCCGACCGCCAGCTGTGCGGATAGGAGTGCTCGATGGTTTCGTGCCGCAGCAGTTTCCCGGCGGCCTTGAGGTCCTTGATGATCACCGGGTTGGCGTCGAAGACCATCAGCCCCTCGTACGGGGGCACCATCGAGGTGAACTTGCCGCCCGGATCGAGCGGCTGCACCAGTTCGATCCCGTTGGCGCTGCATACGTCCATATCCTCTTCACCGAACGCGGGCGCGAGATGCACCAGGCCGGTACCGGAGTCGGTCGCGACATAGTCGGCGGACAGCACCCGGTGCGCCCGGGGATGGCCGGCGAAGAAGTCGAACGGCGGCTGATACTCGAGTCCGACCAGCGCGGCGCCGTCGTATTCATCGAGTACCGCCGGCTCCTCGCCGAGTTCACGGGCATAGTGGCCGAGCCGTTCGGCGGCCAGCAGGTAGCGCTTACCGTCGACGCCACGCACCTGCACGTAGCGCACATCCGGGTGCACCGCGATCGCGAGGTTGGACGGCAGCGTCCACGGAGTGGTGGTCCAGACCAGTGCCGCCGCACCGTCGAGTCCGGCCAGCGGATGCTCGGCCGGTACCCGCAGCACCATATCCACGGTGACCGCCGGATCCTGACGCATCTTGTAGGCGTCGTCGAGCCTGGTTTCCTGATTCGACAGCGGCGTCTGCTCGTACCAGCTGTAGGGCAGCACCCGGAAACCCTGGTAGATCAGGCCCTTCTCGTACAGCGATTTGAATGCCCACATCACCGACTCCATGAAGTCGAGATCGAGGGTCTTGTAATCGTTGTCGAAGTCCACCCAGCGCGCCTGACGGGTCACATAGTCGCGCCATTCCCCGGTATAGCGGAGTACCGAATTCTTGCACGCCGCATTGAATTCCGCGAGACCCATCGAGTCGATCTGTGATTTGTCCGTGATACCGAGCTGCTTCTCCGCTTCTATTTCCGCGGGCAGTCCGTGGCAGTCCCAGCCGAATCGCCGATCGACCCGTTTCCCGAGCATGGTCTGAAAACGTGGGATGACATCTTTGACGTATCCGGTGAGCAAATGACCGTAATGCGGCAGACCGTTGGCAAACGGCGGGCCGTCGTAGAACACGAACTCGCCGGCGGCGGCCTGGCCCTCCTCCTCCGGCGCGGGGGTGCGGTTGTCGATGCTGGCGCGGAAGGTTCCGTCGGCGGCCCATGCGTCCAGGACGGCCCGTTCCATCTCGGGGAAGGTCACGCCCGATCCGCCGCCGAGATCGACGCGCGGGTATGCGCTGCTGCTGGAATTCTCGTCCGCCATCGCGGATTCACATCTCCTCGTGCCCGGCGCCGCAGCGCTCTCGTATCCGGCACGGGGACGACGACCGGCGCAATCGGTGCTCCGGTACCGCGGTACCACCCCGCTTGTCCACCTGCCCGGCAGGGCGGGCGGACCACTCGTTTCCAGCTGTGACGGGCTGACCCCGTTCGGTTCTACTGAGCATGTCCGGCAGCGCAGGAGAGCCGCTGCACGGCGCCGTTCTTCCGAAAGCTCCCCGGTGATGGCCGGATCGTCGCCTGTCAGGTTTGATTCTAACCGTGACGGTCAACTACTTATAAGGCCCGCCCCGCCGCACAGCACGGAAGGACAGTTCGGTTCTCGTTCGCAGTAGTCCTCGTCAGTGTTTCGCGTGCTGATCCCGCGGCGGCAACTCCTCCTCGGGTGCGCGCATCGACAGTGCGCTCACCAGCAACACCACAGCACCGAGTCCGCACACCACGATGCAGCCCCAGGCCCAGACCACCGACCCGGTGGTCAGCGACAGGATCAGCAGAACCAGGCCGATTGCGGCGAGCGCCAGTGTCAAGACAAGCATGATGACCCCCAGGACAGCAGGCCGGGTGCCCGTTCGCGCCCAGCGGTATCGAGCGCTTACTCGCCCTGGCCGAACGATGCGGGGGCAAGCTGGTTGGCCCCGGTATCGAAGGTGTCACCCTCGTCCACCGGTACGGCCGACCCACGGTTCTCCAGCTCTTCGAGCTGCGATTCCAGATACGATTTCAAGCGCACCCGATACTCACGTTCGAAGGTTTTGAGGGTCTGGATCCGGCTCTCGAGGACATTGCGCTGCTGGGTGATGGTGCCCATGATCTCGGTGTGCTTGCGCTCGGCATCGGCCTGCAGCGCATCGGCCTTCTCCTTGGCCTGCCGCAGCTGGCTGTCGGACCGGGTCTGCGCATCCGACAGCATGGCATCCGATTTGTGCCGGGCGTCGGCAACCATCTCTTCGGACCGGGCCCGCGCATCGTTGACCAGCCGCTCGGAATTGGCGCGGGCATTGGCCAGCAAATTCTCGGCTTCGGTTTTCGCGTCGCTGGTGAGCCGGTCGGCCATCTCCTGCGCCAGGCTCAGCACCTTCGCGGCCTGCATATTCGCGTCGGCGCCGGCGTCCGCCGCGGCGGGCGCGGCCGGAACCGCCGGGATGGGGGCCGAAGGCGGCGCCTGGACCGGCGGTTTCACCGGTTCCGGCGGGGGCGCCTGCTGCACCGGTTTACCGAGCCCGGCACCGGCCGGACCGCGGCTGCTCTTGGCGTCGGCCAGCTCCGCATCGAGCTCGGCAACCCGCTGGCGAAGGTCCGCATTCTCCTCGATCAGGCGGGAAAGTTCCTGCTCGACCAGATCCAGGAAGGCATCGACTTCGTCCTCGTTGTAGCCGCGTTTCCCGATAGGCGGTTTGCTGAACGCGACGTTGTGCACATCGGCTGGGGTCAGCGGCATGGAAGGATCCCTTCGCGCGTTGTCAGATCTAGCGGCTCTGGCAAGTCTTCTCGGACCATTCTGTCACACCGGAGCTACCGACCCGCCGAGGCCGCTGACGACGGACATGAGGATGAACACCAGGAACAGCAGGACCATAATCGACAAATCCAGTCGAATTCCGCCCAGCGAGACCGGTGGTATCAGCCGTCGCAGCAGCTTCACGGGAGGGTCGGTGATCGTGAAGATCACCTCGAGGATTACGACGACCACCCCGGTGGGACGCCAGTCGCGGGCGAAACTACGGATGAACTCGACGATCACCCGGCTGATCAGCAACAGCCAGAAGATGAACAGTACGAAGTACAGCACCGCGAACAAGGCCACGGTCTCACTCTGCCGCAAAATCGGCGCGGTGCAAAATGCCCGCGCCGACTTCGGTCCCGGCAACGTAGCGCCCCCGGTGGGGGCGGCGGGCGCGATTTTTGGGTGTTTAAAACCGGTT
>NZ_JARWNW010000179.1 GCF_029868325.1 Nocardia carnea | reverse complement strand
CTTTCCGCCCGCGAGACAATGCGGCGCAGCCGCGAGTATCGCGGGCGGAAAGCATGGACCAAGGGGGGCCGAAACCCCGCGCCGCCGAAGGCGGCGCCAAAAATACAGCTCAGGCGAAACCTACGGCGCGTTCGCCCCAGGCGGTGAGTAGCTCACCTTCCGGGTCCGGGACCACGCGGTCGACGGTGTCGATGAGCAGGGTTTCCCGGGTTTCCGGATGGTAGGGCGGCCAGTGTTTGGAACCATCGAGCGCGGCGGGGACCCCGTGTGCGGCGAAGGCCAGCCAGCGGCGCATCATGCGGCCCGAGACCTCGGCGGCTTGCCGGCGGCCGCCCAGCCAGAAGGTGGGGTCGTGGTCGAAGGTGCCGAAGTTGCCGAAGATGTACGGCAGTTCCGTGGCGTGCCCGGCGCCGACGCGGGCGGCGCGCAGCATGGGGGTCGCGTGGTCGAAGCGGTACATCCAGGTGCGGGAGTGCTGGGCATGGCCGTCGGCCACCCAGAGTGCGGGCATCCGGAATGCGGCATCGGTGGACATGGCCAGGGCGCCGCGTGGCTTTGCGAGGTCGGGGTATACGCGGGTGATCTCCGCGATACGTTCCGCGGACAGGTCGGGGTGGCCGGTCTGGACCTGCTCGAGCATGGTGTTCACTGCTTCCGGGGTGACCGGCATGATCGGCGAGCGGAACAGCCGGAACAGCGAGGCCTCGTCTTTGTTGGTGCCGATGATGAGCGGTACCCGATGCGAGCGGCCGTCGCGAAACCGGTCGGTGGGGTAACCGGGCAGCAGATCCTCGTCCACCACCGGTGCCGCGGCGAGCGTGCCTGGGGCCTGCAGCGGGACTTCGTCGATCAGCACCGCGGCCGCCCGCACGATCCGGTCGATCGGGCAGGTCAGCAGTTCCGCCGCGCGTGACCTCGGCAATTCCGCCAATTCCAGGAAGCGTTGCGCCACCCCGGCCGCGCGTTCCCGGCCGTAGACAGCGGTCGCGGGCGGGCTCTGCGCGATGGCGCGCTGGAACAGGCCCGCGGCCCGGGGCGCGGTGAGCAGCGCGGTGACACAGCCGGCGCCGGAGGATTCCCCGAACAGGGTCACATTGCCGGGGTCGCCGCCGAAACCGTCGATATTGTCGCGGACCCATTCCAGGGCTGCGAGCTGGTCGAGCAATCCCAGGTTGGGTGCGAAGTCGTCGTGCAGCGAGGACAGGTCCAGGAAGCCGAAGGCCCCGACCCGGTAGTTCACCGTGACGACCACGACATCACCGGCCGCAGCCAGATTGCCGCCGTCGTAGACGGCCTGTGCGGCCGAACCCAGGCAGTAGGCACCGCCGTGCAACCACACCAGCACCGGCCGCGGTTCCTCGGCGGTCGCGGCGGGCGCCCAGACGTTCAGCCATAGGCAGTCCTCGCCCATCGACAGTGAACGGTCCATCGGGACGGTGTTGTCCATATCCTGCGGGGCGATCTGACCGAAGGCGACGCAATCGCGGATCCCGTCCCAGCGTTGCGGCGGCCGCGGCGGCCGGAACCGGTGCGGACCGGCGGGCGCGGCCGCGTAGGGGATCCCCCGCCAGACCGAAACCGCGCCCTCCCGGGATCCCCGGACCGCACCGAACTCGGTCCGGGCCACCGGGGCGGACCCGTCCACGCCAGGCGCTACCTCGAAGCACTGGACATTCATCACAGACCTCCTCTACCTGTGCATTCGAGGGTACGACCGAACTGGTTACAACTCGGTTCCAGAATTATCGCGTTGCGCCGGAAAAACCGGTCTGCGACGTCTCTAGAATTCCGGCATGCCGAGTTACGAATTCCGGTGCCGCAGCTGCGGCAATACCTTCGAGGTGAACCGTCCGATGGCGCAGGCGTCGGATCCGGCCGTGTGCCCGGGTGGCCACGACGACACGGTGAAACTGCTCACGACCTTCGCGACGACCGGGCGGGCCGCGGCACCGGCGGTATCGGCGCCCGCTCCCGCCACGGGCGGCGGCAGCTGCGGTGGGGGCTGCTGCGGCTGATCCGGAATCGGGCCGCGCCGGCGGGCCCAGCTCAGAATTGTGCGGACAGGGAATCAGGCAGCCGCTGGTGACTCACCGGCGGCCATACCGCAGATCGTCGGGTGCACCGCAGCCGTCCACGTCCGTGACGATCCGGTCAATCAGGCGCGGTTCCCAGGCTGTGACGGCCCGGCTGCACGCATCTGGCGGCAGTGGTAACCGCGCCGGCCTTGTCGCTGCACCGGGTACTCGCGACAACCGGCGGTCGACTGCCGGCGCCACCCGGTTCAGCCGCCCGGCGTTTCCGGAGTCCCACCGTGCCCTCGGTCGATATGGCCCAGATCGCGCGCCGGAGCAATACGATCACGGACGCGCTGCTTGAGTACTGCGATATCGGGAAAACCACCGTCGGTTTTGCGCTCCCACACCTGGTCGCCGTCGACGGTGATCCGGAAGACCCCGCCCTCGCCGGGAATCAATGCGACCTCGCCGATATCGGTGCCGAAGGTGGTCAGGAGTTCCTGCGCCATCCAGCTCGCCCGGAGCAGCCAGCGGCACTGGGTGCAGTATTCGATGGCGATACGCGGCATGGCGTGCACACTACCGGCGGCCGGACGCGGGAACCGGTCGAGTTCCGCGGTCGCGGCTCATTCCGCGATATCGCCGTCGACGTAGCACCAGGCTCCGTCGACGCGAGTGAATCGGCTGATCTCGTGCAACCGGCCCCGGCCCCCGGGGTCGCGGTAGTGGGCGGTGAATTCCACCGTTCCGGATTGCTCGAACGGGCCGCCACCGGTAACTGCGTGAATCTCCAGGAACAGCCAGCGCCGGTCGGGGTCGAGGTCCAGCCGCTCGGGCCGGGTGTCCGGATGCCAGGAGCGACGCAGATAGGCGGTGTCACCGAGGGCGAAGGCGGTGAACCGGGAACGCATCAGCGCTTCCGCACTCGGGGCCGGGCGGCCGGCCAGCAGCGGACCACAGCATGCGGCGAACACCTCGCCGCGGCGGCAGGGGCATGGTTTCGAATCGTCCACGACTGCCGATTCTGCGCGGTCCGCGACGGCGTGGGTCGCCGGGCCTCGGCGGGTTCAGCGGCGGACCGCGGCCAGTTCACCGGCGATACGCGCGGTGTCCTCCCGCCACCGGCGCAACTCGGAGACCCCCGGCGCCAGCTCGGTGTCGTGGTGATGGGCGGCATGGGACAGGGCGGTCCACAGTGCGGCGGTCCGTGCCGCGACGGAAGGCCCGGCAATGACCCGCAGGGCCAGCAGCTGCGCGCGCATCGGACAGCGAGCGAGGCCGGGTTCGCTTCGGGCCCACAGCTCGTCCACCGATTGTTCGAGCGCGATCCGCAGAATCCACGCGGTCGCCCGGGACCACACCGCCCCGGCGGCGGGCACCGAACCGTCGAGCAACCGGTCGACCACTACCAGCCGCTCGGCCACCGTGGGCCGCGGGAGCCGGGCTTCGACGGGGCGCCGGCTCGATGAACGACCCGATCGCCGGGACTCCGTCGTCGCCCCGCGACGTTCCCGCTTCCGGACCCGCCGCCGCGACGCACGCCCCGCTGATCCTGATCCGCTCGCCGGCACCACCGGGCCACCATCGGAACCGAGCGTAGGCAATGCCCGGCCTGCCATGGGCGGCGGTCCGGCGGCTATCCGGTCGGTCCCGTGATCGTCGGCGTCATCCCCGGTCATCGGGCCAGCCAGTCCACGAAGCGTTCGGTATCGGCGATCAGCTCGGACAGGTCGCGCGCGATCGGGATATGCGCGCCGGCGGTCGCGTCGCGGACGACCTCGACCGCCCACCTGCCCTCTTTGGCCAGCCGTTTGTTCAGGTCCTCGATCCGGCGGCCGGGTCCCAGGACCGCGAGAGTGACCATGGCGCGGGTGGATTGGGCGGTATCGATACGTCGCTGCACCTCACGATGGTCCATGCCCTCGGCGAGCAGGACCCGTTTCGCGCGCGCCAGACTGGCCGCCTCGAGCGCCGAGCGGCAGCAGCTGGCGACCAGCTCGTCGGATATGGCCTGCGGCAGCTGGGGGGTCCGCAGCAGGGCGCGGGCGTCGTCGAGGTAGCGGTGCACCGGATCGCTGGACAGCCGGATCTCCACCACCGATCGTTCCCGGCGCTGCACTTCGAGGATCCGGGCGTCGATCTGCATCCGGCGCACCGCCTCGGCGAGCCGGTCGTCGTGGGTGAAAACCACCACCTGCCGATCCCATGCCACGGTCGCGAGAACGCGGGCCAGCCCGTCCACCTTCGCCGGATCCATTGCCTGCACGGGATCGTCGATCACGACGAAGCGGAAAGGGCTGGCGGCCACGGTGGCCCGGGGCAGGAACAGGGCCAGGCCGAGGGCATGCAGTTCGCCCTGACTCATCACCCCGAGGGCGGCGCCGTCGACCTCGTCCACGGTGACATCCAGCTGCACCCGGCGGGCGGAGTTCGCATTGCCCTGTAACCGGATTCCGCCGAGCTCGACATTGCTCTGCTGGCGCAGGCTCTGCCAGACCCACCGCGCGGTGCCGGCCAGCGGGGCGAGCCGCTCGTCGCGCACGTGGGCGGTGGCCGATTTCAACCAGACCTCGGCGGCCCGCGCGGTCTGCAGTTCCGCCGCCCGGGCGTGCACGGTGCGGGCGAGTTCGAGCCAGCTGCGCAGGCGCGGGACCAACGGCGTCCAGGCCTGCTCCAGCCGGTCCAGTTCCTTCGCTGCACGCTGCCGCAGGAAACCGAGTTCACCGGACAACCGCTCGTGGACGACACCGAGCGTGTCCGGATCCGGCTCGGGGCATTCGGCCAGCGTGCGCCATTGCGCCCAGGTTTCGGTCAGGGCCGCGGTATCGAGAAGGGCCGGATCCGCCGGCGTGAGTTCCGTGGGTACCTCCCCGATCGCGGCGCGCAGTTCGGCCAGCACATCGCTCAATTCGGCGCGTGCGCGGACCAGGCCGGCGGTTCGCTCGGAGAGTTCGCCGACGGCAGCGGCGGTTTCGGATAGCCATCGCACGTCTAGGCTCCCCCGGCCACATACCGGGCAGGGGCAGCCGCTGCCCGGACTCGTGCTGCCGGGCGCGGTCACAGGACCGGATATTCCGGCGAGAGAGCTGCGTGCCGGGGCCTGGGACCCCGCTGATGCCGCACCGGGACCGCCGGTGTCCTCGCCGGGGGTCCGGTGTTCCGGGTGCGCGCCGGCAGTCTGCTCGGCCACATGGGAATAGGCGATTCGCAGCAGATCGAGTATGCGCAGATCGGCGGCCGATTCGGGGGAGGTCACCGCCGCCACCGCTGTCCGGGCCGCGCGGAGCCGGGTGAGCAGATTCTCGATCCGAGCCGCGGGGGGCAGTTCGAGGGCCAGAATCGCGCGCAAGGCGGCCGGTTCCGGTCCGCCGGCGGTATCGGACAGCAGGATTTCCAGCGCGGCGAAGTCGGGTTCGGGCAGGCGCAGGATCCGTTCGGCGCGCGCGGCCCGCCGGTCGGTGAGGGCGGGCAGCTCGGCCAGCAGCAGCTGCCGTTCCCGGCGGGCGGTCCGGGCCGCGCCCTCCATTTCCAGGCGCGCGGACCGGATGTGTTCGTGCGCGGCGATGAGTTCGTCCATACCGAGCAACTGGTGCAGGGCGTCGAACAGCTCACTGGGTTTCCCGTCGACCAGGGCGCCGAGTTCGCTGTAGGACAGGAACGGCCGGTACAACTCCATCGTCGGCGCCCACCGGCCGGCGGGGAACGCGGTCTCGGGTGCGCCGGCCCGGCGCTGCACCCACTCGCCTCCGGTGAGCGGTTCGCCGTCGGGCCACGCCCGGGCGATGGTCAGCGCCGGCGCGGGTCCGTCGGTACGCAATTCCAATTCGATCCGGACCGGACCGGGGTGATGCAGGTTGCGCCACCCTTCCCGCCACGCGGCGGAACGGCCGTCCCAGCGTCGATTTGCCCCGGTGAGCGCCAATTCGGCGGCCTCGGCGAAACTGGATTTACCGCTACCGTTGCGGCCGGTGACCAGGGTGAGCCCGGGCCCGGGCGGTAATTCCAGCACGGTTTCGGGGCCGATACCACGGAACCCCTCGACCCGGATGGCGCGCAGGAACATCCCGCTGAAATCGAAGGCGCTGCCCTCCGCAGGGAGCGACGGGCCGGCCGTCGCCGCGGCGGCGAGAGCGGCCCGGACGATCTCGGCGACCTCGGGCGGCAGCCCGGGTTCGGCCTCGAGCTGCCGAAAGACCCGCTCCCCCGGCCGGATCGGGATTCGCTCGGATTGCTCACACACAGATTCCACGACTTCTCCACCCCCTCGGGACCACACGCGCTCCCCGGCCCCGGGTGTGATCGAACGATCGAAAGCTGTGCCGAACGCTACCGGATAACCGCCCGATAGTGCAGTGGGCAGGGAGGGCACGCGTCCGGGACGGTGCGGCAGTGGCGTTTCCGGACCGGAGACGCCAGCGATGGAGAGGCGAACCTGCCCGCGGGGATGGGATCTGGTCATCGGCCGATCCGACTCCGACCGATGGCCACCCCTCGCCAACCCCGTCGGGCAGCTCGTTGGTGTCACCCACCAGGGGTGGCTCGGTCGTGCCGAACAGGACAGGATGCCAGAGGTCTCCGGAATGCGCAACCGCAGGCTTACGCGAATACCTCTCGGCGACAACCTCTTCCACATCCCAGCGGTGGTGACATGTTTGTGTCGGTGCGGTGCGATACAACTCTTCGGACCGAGGAAACGGGGGCACGATGATCGAACGATACGGACTCACCGGATGACGCCGCAGTGGCCGGAGAACCAGGTGACAGCACTCGCGCCGGATACGAGTTCACTCACCGCCGCGCGCAAACTCGCCGGGAAATGGTCGGGCACCGGCTGGTGCGGAACCACACTGTGGGGATTGTGCAAAGGCAGCGGCCGGACGCCCTACCAGACGATCGTCGATCTGTCCGGGCCGGCGTTCCGGTGCTCGTGCCCGAGCCGGAAATTTCCCTGCAAACATGGGTTGTCGTTACTACTGCTGTGGTCCGGCGGGACGGTCGAGGAAACCGGCGAAACGGCCGATTTCGCCGCCGAGTGGATCGGCCGCCGGGCGGCGGCGGCCGCCGCACCGAAGAAGAAACGCGTGCCGAGCACGGCCGCGGCGCAGCAGCGGCACGAGCGGGTCACGGCAGGTTTGGCCGAACTCGAAACCTGGCTGGCCGATCAGATCCGCACCGGGCTGACCCAGACGGATCGCTCCCCTGCCGCGTTCGAAGCCGTGGCCGCACGCATGGTCGATGCACAGGCCCCCGGTATCGCCGCCGTGCTGCGCCGATTACCGGCAGCGGTGGTCGGGCGGCCGAACTGGCCGGAGGTGATCCTGGGCCGGTTCGCCTGGCTGCGGCTATTGCTGGTGGCCCACGCGAAACTGGATACGTCGGCAGCACCCTCGGCCGCGACCGTCCGCACCCATATCGGTTATCCGATGACGACGGATACCGTTCTCGCCGAACCGGAGGTGCGTGACCGGTGGGTCACGCTGGGAATACGCACCGGCGAACAAGAAGGGCTCCATACCCGTCGCAGCTGGTTGTACGGGGTGCGCACCCGCCGCCGGGCACTGCTGATCGACCATTCCCACGGTTCACCGGCGTTCGACACCGAGGTCGCACCGATCGGCCTGATGGCGGAAGCGGGCCTGCACTACTATCCGGCTGCCGCACCGCTGCGTGCCGTGGCCGGCTCCGATTCGGCCGCGCCCATGCCGGATACCGGCGCAATCGCGGCCATGTCCGGGTCCGGCACGATCGCCGACGCGTTGGGTGAATTCGCCACGGCCGCCGCGGCCGACCCGTGGCTGGAGTCCTGGCCCGTGCTGCTGCGCGCGGTCGTCCCGGTCGAGCGGGCCGGCGATTGGCTGCTCGCCGAACCCGACGGCACCGCGATACCCCTGGTGGAACCTGCCGAACCGTGGCGGCTCCTGGCCTTGTCCGGAGGGCGGCCGGTCACCGTTTTCGGCCTCTGGACGGGGCAGGCGCTGGAAGCCGTATCGGTGCTCGCCGGTGGGGAGTTCCACGATGCCGGTCCCGTTGCCGATACCACCCATACCGCGTTCACCGCCGGCCCCGAGGCAGCTTCGATCGCCCTACTCGGCACGGCCCGGGGCGCCGCCGCACTCCCGGCGCTTCCCGGTCCGGTCGGCGCGGCCGCCGCGGCATTGCCCGGTAGGGACGCGGCCTGCCGGCTACTGGACGCCGCAGCGCTGGAAATGGCCTGGTCACGCGGCGGATACCTACCCGTGCACGCCGATTTGACCGCGGAGCCCGCCGCCGAGGATCCGCGGGCGGTGCTGCCCCCCGCCGCGGCCGACCGGCTGGCCGTGCTGATCGAATCCCGGCCGGAATTCCTCCCGGAATGGTTCGCCGCTGCCGCACCGCACGACTACCGCGCACCGGATCGACTGGCCGGGCAACTGCTGGACTTCGCCGCACGCGATACCGGCCTCCGGGAAGCAGCCCTGCGGCTCGCCGGCACCCGGGGCCGCTGGCTCGCGGAATCTGTTCCGCGCTGGCACAGTCTCGTCCGGCGCGATATCGCAGACCCCGAATCGGATGCCGACACCTGGCGGCTGGGCCTGCCGCCGGAACGGATCCGGTGGCTGGCCGCGCTGCGCCACCGCGACCCCGACGCCGCACGCGAAACCCTCGCAGCGGCCTGGCCACGTGAATCGGGCGAACCGAAGGCCGAACTGCTGGCTGTTCTGTCCGACCGGCTGGGTCCGGCAGACGAGGTCCTGCTCGAACGCGCCCTGCGCGATCGCCGCGGCGATGTGCGCCGCACGGCCGCCGGACTACTGGCCCAGCTACCCGATTCGGCCTTCGCCGGCCGGATGTCCGCACGGGCCGCGGCCTGGCTGAAGTACGGCTCCGGTGGGCCGGAGCAGACCGCGGAGCTGGTAGTGGACATCCCGGAAACCCTGGACTCCGACACGGTGTGCGACGGTTTCACCGATAACGCCGTGGAATCCGGCTACCGCTGGAACGGACAGCCCGACCTGACCGCCGCCCGGCTGCGCAGGCTGGTGGCCGATCTCCCGCTCGCTCAGTGGACCACCACCCTCGGCTCCCCCGACCGAGCAGTAGCGACCCGCATCGACGACCGGTTCCGGCAGCCGCTGTTCGACGGCTGGATGGACGCGGCACTCACCCAGCGTGACCCCGGATGGGCCGCCGCGCTGTTCGCCGCGGGCACTCCCTCGAATGCGGCGATCCTGCGGCGCCGGGAGTTGTTCGCTCTGATCCCGGCCGCCGACCAGGCGCGCCACCTGGCCCGGCTGGATGCCTCATGGCTGTCCGAAATCGAATCGCTGTTACCGGCCGTGGCCCAGCCGTGGCCGCCCGAAGTGGCCAGGCATCTGCTGCATCTGTTCGGCGAGCGGGCCCGGACCGCGGAACGCCGCCCGGGTGCACCGGGAACCCCGCCGACCGCGCACCGTTCACTGCTGCACACCGCCGCCCGCCATATGCCACCCGACTGCGAACAGGCGGTCGTCACGATGGCGAACCGCTGCACCGACCGGGAGTGGACGATGGCCCTCCTCCTGCTCGGTCATGAACTCCACCAACGATCCGTCATGCTCGAGGAGCTGAATTGACCATCACCGAAACCGCCCCGCCCGCACCGCTGCTGCGCCCGCACGCGGAACAGGCATTCGTCGGCGAACTTAACGCACTCGCCGCCGCCGACGACCGGCCCCGCCCACCGTCGTGGAAACTTTCGCCCTGGGCGGTGGTGACCTACCTGCTCGGCGGCACCCTCGACGACGGAACGGTGATCACCCCCAAATACGTCGGCCCGCGCCGGCTGATGGAGGTCGCGGTCGCCACCCTCGCCACCGATCGCGCACTCCTGCTGCTCGGCGTACCCGGCACCGCGAAGACCTGGGTTTCGGAACATCTTTCGGCGGCGGTGAGCGGGTCGTCCACGCTGCTGGTCCAGGGCACCTCGGGCACCGCCGAGGAGGCCGTACGGTACGGCTGGAACTACGCCAGGCTGCTTGCCGAGGGTCCCACCGACGCCGCCCTGGTGGCCTCCCCTGTCCTCACCGCCATGCGCACGGGAGCCATCGCTCGGCTCGAGGAACTGACCCGGATCCCCTCCGATGTGCAGGATGCGCTGATCACCATCCTGTCCGAGAAAACCCTGCCGATCCCGGAACTCGGGACAGAAGTACAGGCCGCCAAGGGGTTCAACATCATCGCCACCGCCAACGATCGCGACCGCGGTGTGAACGAACTGTCCTCGGCCCTGCGCCGCCGCTTCAATACCGTGGTTCTGCCGCTGCCCGGCAGCGAGGGCGAAGAGATCGATATCGTCACCCGCCGGGTCGCGCAACTGGGGTCGGCACTGGAGTTGCCCGAGGTACCGGCCGCCGCCGAGGAGGTGCGCCGGGTGGTGCGGATCTTCCGGGAGTTGCGGGCCGGTATCACGGCCGACGGCCGGACCAAACTCAAATCACCGTCCGGAACGCTGTCAACCGCCGAAGCCATCTCGGTGATAACCAACGGAATGGCGCTGTCGGCGCATTTCGGTGACGGCGTCCTGCGGGCCGCGGATATCGCGGGCGCGGTGATCGGTTCGGTGATCAAGGATCCGGTCGCGGATTCGGTGGTGTGGACGGAGTACCTCGAGGCCGTGGTCCGCGAACGCGACGAATGGTCCGATTTCTACCGCGCCTGCCGGGAAATCACCGGATGAGCGAGTCAGGCCCGGAGGCGGTAGCGGAGCGTAACCACGCAGGGCCCTCGCTCATCCGAGATCTACACAGCATGAGCGAGTCAGGCCCGGAGACGGTAGCGGAGCGTAACCACGCAGGGCCCTCGCTCATCCGAGATCTACACAGCATGAGCGAGTCAGGCCCGGAGACGGTAGCGGAGCGTAACCACGCAGGGCCCTCGCTCATCCGAGATCTACACAGCATGAACGAGTCCAGCGAGACCCGGGTCTACGGGATTCGGCACCACGGGCCGGGTTCGGCTCGATCGCTGCGTTCGGCGCTCGAGGAATTCCGGCCGGATATGGTCTTGATCGAGGGCCCGGCGGACGCGGACCAACTTGTCCCGCATATAGCCGCCGATACGATGGAACCGCCGGTCGCGTTACTGGGTTACGTTGCCGACGAACCGGCGCGCGCGGCGTTCTGGCCGTACGCGGTGTTCTCCCCGGAGTGGCAGGCACTGCGCTACGCCGTCGGAAACGGGATACCGGTGCGGTTCTGCGACCTACCCGCGTCGGTCGCACTGGCCGTGGAAGACAGCGGTGGTGGCCGGGACGCCCTCGCCGAACTCGCCGCGGCGGGCGGCTATGACGACGCGGAACGCTGGTGGGACGCCGTGGTCGAATCGAGCACCGACGCCGGGACTTTCCCCGCTATCACCGAGGCCATGGCGGCCCTGCGCGACACCGCCCGCACCGAACTGCCTTCCGATGTTCCTGCGGCCGGCTGTCCCGACCGCGCGGTCGACCCGACAGCGCCCCGCCATCACGCCACCACAGCCGGTGATTCGCACACCTCCGGCACGGCAACCGAACTCGCCGATAAGGCGGCTGACGAGTCCGCCGGCTTGCTGCCGAGCGAATCGCGGGTCGCGGGAGAAGGGGGCGCGGGCGCCCACGGCGAGACCGACCCGGAACCGCTGGTTCTCGATCGGCACACACTCGTCCGTGAGGCGCATATGCGGCAGGTGCTGCGGCAGGCCCGTAAGGACGGTGCCCGGCGGATCGCTGTCGTCTGTGGCGCATGGCATGCTCCCGCGCTGTGCGATCCGCTGGGCCCGGCGAACGCCGATCGGCTCTTGCTGAAGGGTCTTCCGAAGGTGAAGACGAAGCTGACCTGGGTGCCGTGGACGCATTCCCGCCTCGCCGCGGCCTCCGGCTACGGCGCGGGCGTTACCTCCCCCGGTTGGTACCACCATCTGTTCACCACCATCGAGGATCCGATCGTCTCCTGGCTCACCAAGGTCGCGCGGCTGCTGCGTGATCATGATCTGCCGGTGTCCAGTGCCCATATCATCGAGGCCGTCCGGCTGGCGGAAACCCTTGCTGCCCTTCGCTCGCGGCCACTGGCGGGGCTGTCCGAGGTCACCGAGGCAACCCGGGCGGTGCTGTGCGAGGGGGACGATACGGTGTTGCGGCTGGTCGGTGCCGAACTCGTGGTGGGTGAGGCGCTCGGCGCCGTCCCGGCCGAAACGCCCACCGTGCCGTTGGAGGCCGATCTCCGTGCCCAGGCGCGCACGCTGCGACTGAAACAGGAGGCCCTGTCCCGGACGCTGGACCTGGATCTGCGCAAGGACCGCGATATCGCCAAATCACGGCTGCTGCATCGGCTGCGACTGCTGGGCGTGCACTGGGGTGTTCCCGCGACCGGTACGGCCGGATCCACCGGAACATTCCGGGAGACCTGGGAACTGCGCTGGGAACCGGAATTCGCGGTCCGGGTGATCGAGGCGTCCCGCTGGGGTACCACGGTGCAGGCGGCCGCCGAGGCGAAGATCCTCGATACAGCGGGCCGGGACGGCAGCGCTGTAGCCGAATTGACCGATGCCCTGGAATTCGCGCTGCTGGCCGAGCTACCGGGTGCCCTCGACGGCCTGATCCGGCGGCTCGGTTCCGCGGCCGCGATCGACCACGACATCACCCACCTGCTCGCCGCGCTACCGGGCGTGCTGCGCACCCTGCGCTACGGCGATGTGCGCGGTACCGACACCTCGGCTCTGGCCCAGGTCGCCGACAGCATGCTCGTCCGGATCTGTGCCGGTCTCCCGGCGGCGGTCACGGGGCTCGGCGACGATACCGCCGCCGCCCTGCGCGCTCAGCTCGATGGACTGAATACCGCGATACACACCCGCGACGACCCCGAATCCACCGAACGCTGGCTGGTGGCACTGGCGCGGCTGGCGGACCGCACGGATGTCCACGGAATGCTGACCGGCCGGGTGGTCCGGCTGCTCTGCGATGCCGGCCGGTTCGACTCGGATGAGGCCTCCCGCAGGCTGGCCGCCGCGCTGTCGATCGGTAATACCGCGGCCGCGAAGGCTGCCTGGGTCGACGGTTTCGTCGGCGGGCGGGGGCTGGTGCTGGTTCACGACCGGGCCCTGCTGCGCCTGGTCGACGACTGGCTCGCCGGGCTCACCGGCGATCAGTTCACGGAAGTGGTGCCGCTGCTACGGCGTACCTTCGGTGCTTTCGAGTCCGGGGAACGCCGGGCGATCGGGTCGGCCGTCCGCGATACCGGGCCGGGTGTACCGGCGGCGCGCACCGCTATCGATTCCGAACGCGGCGCGCTCGTATTGCGCGCTGTCGCCGATATTCTGGGGGTTCCGGCATGAACAGCACCGCACCACACCCGGTCTCGGACGAGGAGCGGCTGCGCCGGTGGCGCCTCGTCCTCGGCGGCGCGGCCGATCCCGCGCTCGGCGAGCTCACCGGAGCAGACGATGCGGCCGTCGACAAGGCGCTGGGCGCCGTATACGACACGAATCGCGGGGGCGGCCGGTCGGGCGGTGACCGATCCGCCGGCCTCGGTGGATCGGCACCACGGGTGGCGCGCTGGCTCGGCGATATCCGCACCTACTTTCCGTCGACCGTGGTCGAGGTGATGCAGCGGGATGCCGTAGAGCGACTGGGCCTCACCCAGTTGCTGCTCGAACCCGAACTCATGGAGGCGGTCGAACCCGACGTTCATCTGGTCGGCACACTGCTCAGCCTGAACCGGGTGATCCCGGAGACCACCAAATCGACCGCCCGGATGGTGGTCGGCAAGGTCGTCAAGGAAATCGAGGAGCGGATCGCCGCCCGTACCGTCGCCGCGGTGAGCGGGGCACTCAACCGGGCCACCCGCACCACCCGGCCCAAACCCCACGATATCGACTTCGACCGCACCATCCGCAAGAACCTCGCCAACTATCTGCCCGAGCAGCGCACCATCATCGCCGAACATCTGGTCGGATACGGCCGCCGGTCGCAGGCGGTGCACCGGGACGTGATCCTGGCCATCGATCAATCCGGGTCGATGGCCTCCAGCGTCGTGTATTCCTCGGTATTCGGCGCGGTCCTGGCTTCCATGCGGTCGCTGCGCACCTCGCTGGTGGTTTTCGATACCGAGGTCGTCGATCTCACCGATAAGCTCAGCGATCCGGTCGATGTGCTGTTCGGTACCCAGCTGGGCGGCGGCACCCATATCAATCGGGCGATCGCCTACTGCCAGTCACTCATCACGCGCCCCACCGACAGTTTGTTCTTCCTGATCTCGGATCTCTACGAGGGTGGCGTCCGCGAGGAGATGCTGCGCCGGATCAACGCGATGAAGGAAGCCGGGGTACAGGTGGTGGTGCTGCTGGCACTCTCCGACGACGGCGCCCCCTCCTACGATCGCGAAAACGCCGCCGCACTGGCCGCGCTCGGCGTTCCCGCGTTCGCCTGCACCCCGGACCGGTTCCCCGACCTGCTGGCCGAAGCCCTCAACCGCGGCGACCTCCGCCACTGGGGCACCGACCGGACGTAACTCGACGGTCCGTCCAGTCGCCGCACAACCCCCAGGCTCCCCCCGCCCTTGCCCCATTCGGGAGTCCCCACATTCCGCCTCCGAATGATCACATCCATGGTTCGGGGCCCGTCTCGTTCTGGAGCGACGGAGCGGGGGAGCGAAGCGGAGGAGTGAAGAACGAGACCTGTAGGGCCCCGAACCCCGGGGCCCCCCCGGGGGGGGCCAGGGTTAAAAGAAAAAAAAAAGAATGGGGGGCCCCGCCGGGGGGGGGGGGGCCGCCCCCCCCCCCCCCCCCCGCGCCCCCCCCCCCCCTTTTTCTGCCCCCCCCCCGCCCCCCCCCCCCCGCGCCCCCCCGGGGTTCGGGGCCCTACAGGTCTCGTTCTTCACTCCTCCGCTTCGCTC